>DESS01000084.1:11764-11990 GCA_002361335.1 Richelia sp. UBA3308 | reverse complement strand
CCCGACTTTGAAACTGCTGCTGACGCTAATGGTGATAACAATTACCAAGTTTCTGTTGAAGTTTCTGATGGTACTCTAACCGAAACTCAAGACTTAACAATTAGCGTTACTAATGTAAATGAAACACCAACCATCACCAGTAACGCTACATTTCAAGTTGCAGAAAATACTACAACAGTAGGAACAATTACTGCTACTGATATAGATGGTGATAACCTGACATTTA
>DESS01000084.1:0-11572 GCA_002361335.1 Richelia sp. UBA3308 | reverse complement strand
TACTGATGTAAATGATAAACCAAGCATCACCAGTAACGACACATTTGAAGTTGCAGAAAATACTACAACCGTAGGAACAATTACTGCCACTGACGCAGATGGTGATAACCTAACATTCAACTTAGTGGATGGTGCTGACCAAGGATTATTTACTATTAACGATAGTGGAGAATTAAGTTTCAACAACGCTCCCGACTTTGAAACTGCAGCTGACGCTAATGGTGATAACAATTACCAAGTTTCTGTTGGGGTTTCTGATGGTACTCTAACCGAAACTCAAGACTTAACAATTACCGTTACTGATGTATATGAACCAGAAGCACCTATAGCTGAGGATGCCACCTTCACTATAGATGAAAACAGCGAAGAAGAAACAGAAGTAGGTATTGTTACCGCAACCGATGGCAATAATGAAGCCCTAAACTTTGCGATTACTTCCGGTAATCTTGATCCAGATAACGATGGTAATTTAGCCTTCGCAATTAATCCCTCCACTGGAACAATTACCGTTAATGACAGCGAAGATCTTGACTTTGAAACCACACCTAGTTTCAATTTAGAGGTAACAGTAACAGATCCAGTTGATTTAAGCGATACTGCTAATATTACCGTTAACGTTGAAGATATTCCTGTTGCTCAGTTTGAGACACCAAGTAATAACGGAATATTTAGTTTGAATGCAGAAGGCTCTACCAATCTCAAATTTACATTAGCTAACACTGAAACTGAAAATGTAAACGAGGTTGGTGTATTTCTTGTAGATGATGAAAGTGGTAGCGTTGATGGTAATGCTCCTGGTTCTGACGGTTATCTCCAAGCAGCTTTAGAAACAGCACAAATCATCTTCTCAGCAATTTCCGATCGTCCCAATGGATTTGACATTGAAGACATTGAGCGAGTACTTGAAGTTGATGACAATGCACGTTTAGGTTTCTATCTTGTATCTAACGGTACAACTGATACAGCACTTGCTGAATTAGAATCTACTGGAGCAACAAGCTTACCTGTATTCTTCTCCGACTCCTCCAATCTACAAGTATCTGACTTCAGTGGGGATGGTTTTAATTTAAACTGGTCCGACCAAGCAGGTGGTAGTGATTTCACTGACCTGGATTTAAGAGTAGAACTAACTCAAGATGCTCCTGCTCCCTTCACTAAATTACAAAGAGAAGAACAAAAAGAACTCTTGGATTTAAGGGATGAAACTGGTTCAGTATCAATTAGCGTCGAAGTACAGCGGGAAGCTGCTTTTGATAACTTAATCGGTTTCTACCAAGTCGTTGATACCAATGGTGGAATAGATACAGATGGTGATGGTATAGCAGATATCAATCCTGGCGACACTGGGTACAAAGAAGCAGCTTTAACAAACCGTGTCACAGGATTAGACTTACTGGCAACCGACAACCAGCAATCAACTACCATTGATGGAACTTTGGAGGGTGGAAATATTTTTGCTTCCTTCATAGTTGTAGACGGAAGCGTAGATGAAGCACTTCAAGAGAATACAGAAGTGGAAGTTTACTTCTCATTCTTAGGAGCAAACAGCGATGGAGTCGATCACATTCGCTTGCTTGGTGACAATACCTTCGGCTTTGAGGATTTACCCAACGGTGGTGACTTAGACTATAACGACATGATTATCACAGTTGAAAAAATGTAGACAAAAAGTCTAACTCTTGCAAAATTCTAATTCCTTACTTATAAGCCCCGGAAATTTTCTGGGGCTTTTTTTTTGAGGGTAAGTAATTTTTACGCAAAAATTGTTTGTAAATCCAAAGTAAAATCTGGAAGAATATCTTCTCCAGATAATTGAGTAGGAGATTCTAAAATTTCGACTTCTTTATGAGGACGATAAATTTCAACTTGCTTATCTTTCGGATTAATCAACCAGCCCAATTTTAAACCGTTGGCAATATATTCGAGCATCTTTTTCCTAGTATCTTCCACATCATCACTTTCAGATACTAATTCCACGGCAAAATCGGGGCACAAAGGTAAAAATTTCTTTCTTTGTTGTGGTGTTAGAGCATCCCATCTTTCCATTTTTATCCAAGAAGCATCAGGGGAACGAGTTGCACCATTGGGAAGTTTAAAACCCGTAGAAGAATCAAAAGCTTTTCCTAAATTCTTTTTACGGTTCCAAAACCAAATTTGACCAGTTAAATCAAAATTACGATTTCCCGTTTCTCCCCCCGTTGGTGACATAATTATTAATTCTCCTTGTTCTGTTAGCTCTAAGCGTAATTCTTGATTAAAAGCAACAATTTGCTCGAACTCCTCATCTGTAAATTTAAGTGAGGGAGGCATTTGTAAAGTTAAAGCAGTCATTTCAGTTATTAGTTGTTAGTTGTTAGTTGTTAGTTGTTGGTTG
This sequence comes from Richelia sp. UBA3308, assembly GCA_002361335.1. Classification (GTDB taxonomy): domain Bacteria; phylum Cyanobacteriota; class Cyanobacteriia; order Cyanobacteriales; family Nostocaceae; genus Rivularia. The sequence goes on along the minus strand of DESS01000084.1, from coordinate 9,198 downwards.
TTAGTTGTTGGTTGTTGCTTGTTAGTTGTTAGTTGTTAGTTGTTGGTTGTTGGTTGTTAGTTGTTAATTCTAAATTCTAAATTCTAAATTCTAAATTCTAAATTCTAATTACATCTTCATAAATTTCAGCCATTGTCAAAGTTAAATCTATCGAATTTAAATGTAATTCATCTTCTTTTCCCAAGGTTAGCATTAACCAATTTCCTTGATCATCTTTCCTATAAACTTCTACTTTGACTTCATCTTGAGATACTAAAACATATTCTTGTAAACTTTCTAAATCGCGATAATTAATCAGTTTTTCTCGTCTATCTGTTATTTCCGTACTAGGTGACAGTACCTCAATAATTAAACAAGGATAATTTAAAGAAAAACGGTCTTTATCATCAGAATCACAAGTTACAACAACATCGGGATAGTAATATATATTTTTATTTTGGCTGATTGGTTTTATATTCACTTTCATATCAGCCATAAACACGCTACAGGAACCACCCCGTAAATCAGAACGTAGTCTGCTAGCAATATTCAAACTAATAGTATTATGTTCCTTACTACCTCCCGACATAGCGAAAACTTGTCCACCAAGGTATTCGTGACGAATTTCGCTGGTTTTTTCTAATTCAAGGTATTCTTCAACTGTGAAAATATTGATTGCTGATTGCATGATTTTTATTTCTATGGTTTTTATTTCTATAGTATTTTGATTACATCTTCGTAAATATCTGGCATCATTAGAGTTAAATTAATCGAATCTAAACGTAATTTATCATCTTTTCCCAAAGATTGAATTAACCAATTACCTTGATTATCTTTTCGATAAACTTCTACTTTGATTTCATCTTGAGAAATTAAGATATACTCTTGTAAACTTTCAATATTTTGATAATTTAGACGTTTTTCTCGCTTATCAATAGTTTTAGTTGAATTAGATAATACTTCTACAATTAATTTAGGACTAGTTTTAAAGTATCTTTCATTATCATTTGGGTCACAAGTTACTAAAACATCAGGATAATAAAAAATATCTGCCTTTTGCACCTTGACTTTAACTTTCATATCTGAAGCAAAAGTACGACAGGGAACTCCACGTAGATGAGAGCGTAATAAAGTATAAATATTTCCCGTAATTAGATTATGCTCTTCACTAGCACCAGCCATGGCGAAAACTTCACCATCTACATATTCGTGACGAATGTGGCTAGTTTGTTCTAATTTGAAGTATTCTTCAACAGTAATAAAATTGATTGCGGACTGCATAGCTTTTCTCCTATCAGTTCTCAATCAAATATAAACTGATTTTATCTTGTAATTACATCTTACTCTTCCATACTTTTCCATTCACCAGAAGGAATAAAAGCAGCCCAGTAGTAGGGATGTTGATATTTTTCTCCCTGAATCATTTCTCCTCGTAACATTTTTAATTGAGTTTGCCGTAATGCTTCGCTACGTCCTGTTTTAGTTGTAGAATCTAAAAGTCGTTGGTAATAATCTTTCATCAAGTCTTTGGTTCCATTATCTTCTACTTGCCACAAGCTGATAATTTGACTTTCGGAACCGGCTATTACTAAGGCACGACGTAAGTTATAAATTCCTTCTCCACTAGAAATTCTTCCTAAACCAGTGTCGCAAGCGGAAAGAACTACTAATTTTGTTCCTAACAAGTTTAAGGTTGATGTTTCTAAGGCGGAAAGAATTCCATTTTCACCACCGCTTTGTTGTTGCTGAACACCTGCAAGAACTAAACCAGAAAGCAGCAGAGGATTATGATCAAGGGTATTTTTGTTTAATTGATTTTCTTGGGTTTGCCGTTTGTTTTTAAAAAAGCCATGAGTGGCTATATGGAGAATTTTTGGCGCTTGAATTTGTTTAACTACACCTTCTGTTGCTGCTTTTCCCAGCAAGGGTTTAACTTTTAACTGTAGCGCTATAGTTTCGGCTTCTGCTCTGGTTCCTTTTAAAGGTGGGAAATATTCCTGGGATAAGTCGATGGAACGTTTGATATCTTGGTTACTGGAGTTGTTGTCAGGTTTAGGTGTGCTGGCAGTTAATTCCCCTGGAAGATCAAAGATTGGATCGGCAATGATTACAGGGGGTTGTTGACTGGGAGATGGATTTTGCAGTCTAATTAAATCTCTACCAGAGGTAAGATAAGTAAAAGCATACTTTTCTACAAGATACTGGTTGTTTTCATCTACCAGCGCTTCAAAGGGAATCAGATTGAGATTGCTATCAGGAGAAATTAAAATTTTGCGGGTATTTCCTAAGTATTTTCTAATGGGTTGCATCACGATTTTATCTAGTTCCCGCCCAGATTCTTTGACTTGAGCAATCCCAGTACCGGAATCTCGAAGAGAACGACGAAAATTATCTAAAACCCGTTCAATTTTTTCTGCTTCACCTAAATCTATTCCTTTGGGTTCTCCTTGGGAAGATAAAATATATGCAGCGTAACGAGGTTCACCAAATAGTTCTTGAGGCTTTGCTTTGAGATTAAAAGGTTTGTAGCGGACTATTTCCACCAAAGCTTTATCGGCAGGAATTAATTTTTGAATCGTTTCTACTGTCACAGGTTGAGACAAAGTACGAAATTCTTGGCTGCGACTACTAAGTTTAACTTGCAACTCTTGTGCTTCTTTTTCCAGTTTTGCAACTTCATTGCGATATTCTGGGGAAGGTTCTTTTGGTGGATTATAAATCAGGTTTGATAATTGAGTATAAGCTTGGGATAAATCATCTAATATTTTCTTACTTTCTGCATCGTCAAGGCGTTGACGTAGGATTCCTTGAGTATTGGTAAGGAAATCTAAGATACGTCCTTTGCGTTGTAATATTGTGCTCAGGGCTAAACGAGTCGCTTGGGAGTTATTAGGAGCAGAATTGAGGTGGAGAGAAATAGTTGCATCTGTAGTCCCAGAGATAGTTGCTAAATATTCACGTTTTTGTCGTTCAAATCCTGAGACAAGGTTGCTTGTAAGGTTGCTTTCTTGAATTTTGATTCCTTCAGTCAACAACTCAAGAGCCTGATTAATCTTTCCTTGGCTTGAGTACAGTGCTGCTAAATTGTTCAAAAAAAGTGCTACATTGGGATGGTCGCCTTTAAACAACCGCTTTATCATTTCGAGGGCTTGTTTATAAAGGGGTTCGGCTTCTGTATACCTTCCTTGGCTTTCGTACAGTCCTGCTAAATTGTTCAAGCTTTGTGCGACATCCGGATGGTCGCCTTTAAACAGCCGCTTTGTCATATCCAGGGCTTGTTTATAAAGGGGTTCGGCATCACGGTACCTTCCTTGGCTTGAGTACAGTCCTGCTAAATTGTTCAAGCTTCCTGCGACATCCGCATGTTCGTTGCCTAAAATTTTCTTACGGATAGCTAATGCACGTTCGGCTAGGGGTATTGCTGCTGCATATTTGCCTTGCCCATATAGTTGAATTATTTGTTGATTGAGTTTTTTAGCTTCTGCTAATTCAGCAGACTCAGAAGTTGAAACAGGGGGGCTTTGCTGTGCAATAACAGGTACTGGTGTTGTGACTAATAAACCTACAACTCCCAAACAAGCTATAATTAGACCTTGCTGTTTGTTCATAATTAAACCCTATCCTTCAAATAATCCAATTTCTGCTGTATTAACTTTTCTTGTTCCTTATCTCCCAAAGCACGAAAACTATTTTGGGCATCTTGATACCACTTATATGAATCTTTTAACTCACCGATGACTTGATTCACTTCTCCCAAACGGTATTCAATTAAAGCCTTGTCTTGTTGCTCTGATAAATTCTGTTCTTTTTGGGCTAACTCAACCGCAATTAAATACCTTTGCTTCGCTAACCGATTTAAACCTACTTGCTGATAAATTTCTCCTAAACGCTGATAAACCGCTCTAGTTTTACTACCTTGCTTAATTGATTTCTCCAAAACATCAATTGCCGCAGCATTTAAACCCTTGCTGTGGTACAATTCAGCCTCAGCAAAAGCTTTGAAATCATCACTTAAAGTTTTATTTGAATTAATATTTGATGAATTAGTATTTGATATGATTCGCTGCAACTGAGAAATTTCAGCTTTAATTTTTTTGCTCTCTTTTTCACTTAGAATGCTAAATCCAGGTTCATCCTCGCTGCTAGAAGATGCTCCATTATCAGCCGTCACAGTTACCCAATAACGAGAACCTGGTTTAAAACTTTCCTTACCGTCATAAACAACTTGTGGCTGACTGACCTGTTTTTCCCAAGGAACTCCCAGACCTGATACCCTTACTGTATAACTAGTAGCATCAGCAACCCGATTCCAACGCAAAACAATTGGCTGATTACTTACCCGATTATTTAAAATAGCAGTGTCGCGGGGAAAGATAACATAAGGAATATTAGGATTATTCGGATTACGAGTACAACAACGTAGACTACCAGGACGAATTTTTATTTTCTTCTTCCCAGGATTACAACCATCCTCAACTACAAACTCACCAGGAGAAGGAACTTTCCAACGACGAAAACCACATAAAACCATTGCTGTGGAATCTTTATCTAACCGCAACCTATCCGCAACATTTACCCAACCTTTAGATGCTCGTTGGTAATTTCCACTTCCAACTCGCTTAATCAAAACATTTCCACTAATACCAAGAATAAAATTTAAATTAGCCAACTGAGCGCTTACAGGTGCAGCGATTGTCGCCAATCCCAAAGCTAGTAGCATTGCTTTTAACTTCCTGAATTTCTTATATTCTTGCATTTTTTGCCAGCCTTCCTCACTTTTTCTTGCGCTTGATAGAACCAGGTATCTTCATCAGCATCTTTTCGGGAAGCAAGTTCGCAACATTTTTGCCATTGTACCAATGCAGTTGATTGTTTCTGCTTCTCCTTGTTCTGCTCTAAAACTTGTCCTAAAATACAATGTGCCGAACCACGATTACGTATATACTTAAAATCATTTGGGTTTTGAGTAATTTTAATTGCTGCTTCCAGATTTTTTTGCGCTTCCAGATTTCTCTTTTGCTTAAACCGTACCCATCCCAAATTCTTATATAAGCTGTACTTCACCTCCGGATTGCTATTTTGCTCCTCAGCGAACTCTAATCCTTCATTTAACAAAACTGCAGCTTCAGCATATTGTTTATTTTTGTCATCTTTGATATACAAACGGGCTAAATTGTTATATGCATCAGGAATATTTCCTCGCACCGCGATAAGATAATGTTTTTTGGCTTTGTCAAACTCCTGTAACCTTTCATAAAGAAATCCTAAATTGAAATGAGCATCCAAATTACTTGTATCTAAAGATATAGCTCTGAGATAATTTTGTTCCGCTGTAGCTAGTTCAAATTTCTTCAAATCTCGCAATCCATTAATGTTATATACTTGTGAGATTAACGGTAAAAACCACCATAAACTAAAGAGAAAACCTGACATTACCAGAGTAGAAACCAACTTAGCTTCCTCATGAAAATGTAAGGGAATCTTCAACTTAGTTAACAAATGGTCGAATCCAGCTTTTCCCGCCTTAGTCAACTCACTGCTAGCCTGTAACAAAGCCAAAATACTTGGAAAAACTACCGCTGAAGCACCCCAAAATCCAGCAGTACCTCCACTCAAAAAGCGAGTAGCAATATTTAACAACAAACTTAAATTTCCAGTCCAAATAGCAACCGTCAACCCCTTCCACAACCAATCAAACTTGTCCCATTTATGAGGAGTTGCAAAAGTTTCTAACTTCCACCACCAAGCATCACCCGGAGGATGGACACTCGATCGCAATTTAGCCCATTGCTCAGTTTTAATTACCTTGGTAATTTCAGAAGCTAATTCCCTGAGTGCATCATCTAATTCTATTACTAGCTGCAAACGATTAGTAGGAACCCGCTTTAATTCTTGTAAAGCTAGCTGCACATCATTTCTAGCATTTAAAATAGTTATCACCTGCTCGATTTCAATTGCAGACTCACTTGCTTTTAGTCTTTTAATCGTCTCAATTGCTCTTTCGTATTGTTTAAGTGTCGCGTCTAACTCAGAAATAGTCATTTGCGATTTATATCAAATTCCTTTGCATCGGTATTATATATTTTTACAGCCTCAGAGAGCGTTAAGCTAATAGTAATCGTACAAAGACTGGGAGTAGTAATATGCTCTTAAACATTAGACGTATTGATGTTCCACCGGGACAACGGGTACTCTTACGTGATGTCACTTGGGAAGAATTTGAAACAATTCTTGACGAACTCGGAGAACATCGTGCTGCACGTATTGCTTATGACACAGGGGTGCTAGAAATTATGGCTCCATTGCCAGAACATGAATTTGGTAAAGAAATAATCGGTGATTTAATCAAAGCACTTTTAGAAGAGCTAGATATTGAATTTATTAGTCTTGGTTCCACCACTTTTAAAAATCAAATAATGCTTCAAGGTATTGAACCAGACCAATGTTTTTATATTGAAAATGAAAGTAAAGTACGTGGTAAAAAGCGACTTGATTTAACACAAGATCCACCACCAGACTTAGCATTAGAAATTGATGTTACTTCCCGGACTCATCCCAGTATTTATGCAGCGTTAAAAGTCCCCGAACTTTGGCGATTTGAGAAAGGTAAATTACAAATAAATTTATTACAAAATGGTGATTATGTGGTGTCAGAGCAAAGTACAAATTTTCCTAATTTACCTTTAGCTGAAGTTTTACCAAAATATCTTGAGCAGAGTAAAACAGCAGGTCGAAATTCTGTAATTAGAGCTTTTAGAAATTGGGTAAGAGAACAAATCAAAAATTAATGTTAGTGCTTTTATTATTTTCAGGAATTATGCAATTAGTACATACGCTTAGTTCAGATGAATAAAACCTAAGTGGGTATGCAAAATTACTTATGTCATTGCGAGCAACAGCTAAGCAATCCCAATGTCTTGCTATTGCTTCGTTTCACCACCTTCAACTTGCAATGACAAATGTACAATTAATTTTGCCTAACTACTTATATTTTCGGGAATAAAACATCCTCATAAACTTCAGCGAGGGAACAGGAAAAGTTCACACTGGTTAACTCTAAATCTTGATTTCCTCTATAGCTATAAAGCACCCATCTTCCTTCTGAATTTCGCCGAAAACAATCAACACGCTGCCGAGATTGGCTGATTAAAACATATTCAAGCAATGTTTCTAATTCCTGATAGTCGCTAAATTTATCGCCTCGGTCAAAAGCTTCCGTGGATGGTGATAAAACTTCTATAATTAAGCTGGGATAGCGTTTAAAATATTCAAATTTTATATCTCGTTGGTCGCAAGTGACCATGATATCAGGATAGTAAAAAATATTCAGAGATTCGATACGGGCTTTCATATCCGCGACGTAAATCCGACACCCCGTTCCTCGGATGTGATTTCTGAGTAGGGTGACTAGGTTCGCTGTAATTGTCACATGAGCATCACTAGCACCGGACATTGCATAAACTTGTCCTTGGATATATTCATGTTTAATCGGGCTAGATTTTTCGTTTTCTAGATACTCTTCTGGGGAAAAATAGGGATGAGATTGACTAAGTGTCATTTCAGTTATCAGTTATCAGTTATCAAGTACCCACACCATGAATCGACAAAAAAAATCGGGATGACTGGATTCGAACCAGCGGCCCCTTCGTCCCGAACGAAGTGCGCTACCAAGCTGCGCTACATCCCGGCAATAAGCCTCTTGGTTATTATATCACAGAATTTTAATTTGAGGATGATTATGGGGCATTGGGCATTGGGCATTGGGCCGAAAGGGCATGGGGATAAAGAACAATTAGCGATTGCCTCGGGCACGAGCGAAGCCGATTGGCGGAGCCACCGGCTCTTGAGAGCCGATCGCTAATTACTCACTACTTACCACTTACAACTCACCATTCACCATTCACCACTCACTCCTAACTGTTAAATTGCGCTACCATAAATTCTGTATCTCAACAAGTGGTAAGGACGAATTGTGGCTGTAAAACCAGATTGGTTGCGGGTGAAAGCTCCTCAATGGCAACGTGTTGGTGATGTTAAAGAAACTTTACGGGATTTATCTCTAAATACTGTTTGTGAAGAAGCATCTTGTCCTAATATTGGTGAGTGTTTCAAAGCAGGTACCGCTACATTTTTAATTATGGGGCCAGCTTGTACCCGTGCTTGTCCTTACTGCGATATTGATTTTGAGAAGAAACCCCAAGCTTTAGATCCAACTGAACCTGCACGTCTGGCAGAAGCTGTACGTCGAATGAAGCTCAATCATGTGGTGATTACTTCTGTAAACCGCGATGATTTACCGGATGAGGGAGCTTCGCAATTTGTCCGCTGTATTCAAGCTGTTCGTACTATTTCCCCAAAAACAACTATTGAAGTTTTAATTCCTGATTTGTGCGGTAATTGGGAAGCTTTGGAAATTATTTTGCGATCGCAACCGGAAGTTCTCAATCACAATACGGAAACGGTTCCTAGATTGTATCGTCGCACTCGTCCCCAAGGTGATTATCAACGAACTTTGGAATTATTGAAAATCTCTCGTCAATTTGCTCCTTGGATTTACACTAAATCTGGTATTATGGTGGGACTTGGGGAAACTGATCAGGAAATTCGGCAAGTGATGCGGGATTTACGCGCTGTCGATTGCGATATTTTAACTATTGGACAATATTTACAACCTACTCAAAAGCATTTGAAAGTAGATAATTTTATTCATCCCGAACAGTTTGCTGGGTGGAAAAAATATGGTGAAGAAATTGGTTTTTTACAAGTTGTTTCTTCTCCCTTGACAAGAAGTTCTTATCATGCAGAGCAGGTAAGGGAATTAATGACAAGATATCCACGGGAGAAAAGCTGACATCATATATTGAATCATTCCTTCTATTTACGGAAAAAATATAACTTAAGATCAAAAGCCCCTTTTTTAGAGGATGTTTGAAGGGTACTTCAACCCCCCTTTTTAAGGGGGGAAAGGGGGATCATCCGATAATTGCTTTAAAAACGATACTTATTAAACATCCTCTATGGGGAATTTTTATTTCTACAGTAACTTGCTAACTATAAGCGCCATTATCTTTTAAACTGGCAATAGTCGAATTTGTTAAACCTGTAACCCCTGTCAAATTAACTCTTTCATAAGCGCGATCGCTGATCATCTAATCGCTAAAAAACTATTTTTATCTGTAAATATCTGAGCAATACTGGATAAAACTGAATAAAGCATGG
>DESS01000002.1 GCA_002361335.1 Richelia sp. UBA3308 | reverse complement strand
AACCTTACCCGCCCTGGAAACATTAAGAATGTCCCAGAAGCCTAAATCGCTCTACGAGTCGATGTAGGTAGTTCACGGCATAATAGCGCCAGTAAGATTTGCACCATCTAACAAAGCACCGTTGAGGTTAGCTTGTTGGAGGTTTGCACGACTTAGATTTGCACCTCTCAAGTCAGCGTTACTTAAATTAGCATTTCTAAGATTGGCATTAGTTAGATTAGCTCCACTGAGGTTGGCACCACTTAAATCGACACCATTTAGATCGGCATTTTTTAAAGTAGCACCGCCTAAATTGGCTTTACTAAGATTCATGGAGCGCAAATTCTTTCCTTGCCAATTCACCCCACCAAGGTTTTTTGCTGGTTGATTTATGGATTTCGGTGGTGGTGTGATTACTGTTGTGTTTGTTTGGGAAGCAGCACTTTCTACTGCTGGCGGGGCAATTGTTTCAACTGGAACTTGTGAAATATCTGACCTCCGTGTGATATCTGATGAATCTGATGATGAAAGGGGTTTTTCAACGCTTTTCAACGCAAAATAAATACCCACACCAGATAAAAGAGTTGTCCCGGTGAGTATAGCAGCAAGAGTTAAAATCAAACCTCGGCTCTTTTCTCGGCGATTCATTAGTGATCAAGTTATAAGTTAGAGTTACCAATTTATAGAACTTTTAGTTTATGGTGACTAGCGTCACTTTGTTTTAAGACTTCGATCGCTTTGTGTTTATTAGGTTCTCACCTAGATTGGAGAAAAATATGAGTTATAACTAAAGCGAAAATACGGATAAAGTTTATAGTTTGCTCAGGGGGATTATCATGTGGGAAAAGCTTTTACTGGCGATTGGTTTAACATTTACCCTTCAATTATGTATGCAAATTGGTTTATTCTCTCTAAGTCAAACTACTGGAGAAAATCTAGAAAATAAAACTTTGTTGTTTGTCGCACAACAATATGAAAATTGAATCCCCTCTAAGCATAATTTCCGGATTATAAGTTTTCTAGTTCAATACTACAATGGTTATCTGTTAAGCATAAGTATATTTTAGATCGATTGTACTTGGATATATAAGATACAACAAAACCGGATGAACGGGTAGTATGTGGCTCTGAGTTCGCATTTTTCAAAATAACAATAGTAGCTTTGAGCATTTCTTAACATGGGAAAGGCTTTGAAGTTTTATTCAAGTTTTACGTACAATCCCAGCGACATGTATTAAATCATGGAGTTTTTACCGATAAATTTGATAGTGATGGTATTAGTTTTTCTAGGTTAAGCTGAGTAGTCAGGAAAACATACTACTGTGCCAGAGACTGTTATGAAAAACCTAGTTGTAGCTACAATCCTATTTATTTCGACTTTTAGTTTTACCACCACAGCCCAAGCAGGAAATCCCCAACACGTCAGACAGTTACTAGCAACCAAGCAATGTCAAAACTGCGATTTGAGCGGTGCAGGATTGGTAATGTCGGATCTATCTGGAGCTGATTTACGTGGTGCGAATTTGAGCGGTGCAAATCTTAGTCGTGCAAACTTGAGCGATGCTGATTTACGTGATGCTAACTTAAGTGGTGCTGGGTTGTTTGGTGCGAATTTGAGCGGTGCCAAACTCACCCGTGTAAATTTATTAGGTGCCGATTTGAGAAATACTTATCTTGTAAATGCACGGTTAATAGATGTGGATGTAAATACTGCTAATTTACAAGGAGCTACTGGTATAACATCGCAAGTTGCCAAACCTGAGCAATTTTATGCTTGGGGGGTGGCTTCAGCAGAAAAAGGTAATTTAAAGCAAGCAGCACAATATTTTAATCAAGCCATCAGCGCTAAACCTGATTATGCAGGAGCTTACTTAGCTCGCGGTATTGCTCGTTATCATATGTTAGATAGTAAAGGTGCTTTTGAAGATGCTCAAGTTGCTGAAAAATTGTTCAAATCTCAGAAAGATATTACTGGATTACAAACAGCACAAGCATTTATTTTAGAAATACAAGCACCTCAAGAAGCAAAAGTACGTCCATCTAAACCCACTCTAATGGATTTTGTGGGAAGTCTTAGTTCTGTGTTGCTTCAGTTTTTATCTTTTTAGATCCCAAGGATGGGAGAATGGGAGATGGGGGGACAAGTAAGGAGTAAGGAGTAACAAGTAAGGAGTAAGGAGTAACAAGTAAGGAGTAACGAGTAACGAGTAACGAGTAAAAAGTAACAATTAACAAGTAACAAATAATAACTAAAAAGTAACAAATAATAACTAAATAAATGTCTATTTCTGAGCAATTGTGGAAAGATAATCAAGATTTAGTACAAGATTGTTTGGAGCATCCCTTTGTAAGGGGAATTGGCGATGGTAGTTTAGAGGGGCAGAAATTCGCTTATTATGTGGGACAAGATGCTTTTTTCTTGGAATCCTTTGCTCGCGCTTATAGTATTGCTGCTGCTAAGGCTCCAGATTTTTCTGTATTTACCACTTTTCATAATTTAGCTGGTGGTGTGTTGGAAGAGTTGCAATTACACCAAGGTTACGCTAACAAGTGGAATGTCAATTTACAAGTACAGCAACCAGGTAATGCAACTCGTCGCTACACAGATTTTTTATTAGCAACTGCTTGGGGTGGTGATATTGGTTTAATTGCTGCTGCTATGTCTCCTTGTATGGATTTATATGCTTTTTTAGGAAAAGAATTGGCTCGTGATAGTATTCCAAATCATCAATATGCCGATTGGATTCGTACTTACAGCAGTTCGGATTTTCAACCCCTGATGGAACAACTTGCTAATCTTCTTAATACTTATGGGAGTAATACTGCTTCAGTTGGTTCTAGTTATAGATATGCAATGTTATGCGAATTAGAATTTTTTCAAGCTGCTTGGGAATCACTTAATAATTAACAATGAACAATGAACAATTAATTGTAAAAAAATAAAAGCATAACTTATGCAATTTTCATAATGAATACGGTTGGTGCGTGACACATAAAGCTTTATTTTTAATTTTTAAAATTAATCTCAGTGTCACACACCCTACAAAAAAAAAATGTATAACATGGGTAAATCCTAGAAAAATAATCATTTTTTTATAAATATATAAAAAAAAAAAATAACTTATTTGAGTTTGAATATTATTAATTCAATTGATAGTAAAAAAGTATTGCTGTTGATATTTTGTTAGGTGATGTAATTGAAGTTTTCATTTTTAAGTACGCCAATCTCCTAATTGAGTTACTAAGAAATATCGCACGTGTTCGACAAAATTTGGACCCCATTGTCTTGTTCCATGTCCCATTCCAGGAACGACATAAAAATCACCGTCGGGAAATTTTTGAGCACAAGCACGGGTATGTTTAACACTAACAATTGGGTCATTTGCACCAATTAAAAAACGAACTCGACGCGGTAATTTGACTGAATCAACATAATTCATCGGATTGCATTCAATAGCATATTCATCTTCATATTTTAATTTTTTCGCTAACTGCAAAATTTTCACCATCGGCACTAAATCGGGTTGGAAGCGTTTTAAAATTGATTCTGCAATTTTACCCAAAGGTGAAGCCGCAATATCTGGGAAAAAATAATATCCCCAACTCTTCGCAAAAGATTTTAAATCCCCATGTCCGATAGTTCCTAAAAGTCTTTCTCCCAAGCCGTTAGCAGTAAAAGCATAACTAGAAAATAAGACTCCCATACTCACACCAAATAATGCAACTCTTGAATCATAAAGCCCATATTTATGACTGCAAAATTCCCTAACTCTAGCGATATCCTTAGCTGTGCTACGAAATATTGACAGCAGCATCGCTGTATCGAAGGAAATTCCTCTATCAAACAAAGGTTTAATTTCTTTGTCTACCATAGCTGTAAAGGTACGCACCAAACTACGTTCCCCTGCTAATGGTGTATCGAATAAAGCTACAGCTATACCCATTTGAGTGAGCGTCGGTACTATAAAAGCATTCCAACCATAGGGAGCACACATTCCTTGTAAACCAATTACTAAAGGTGTATGCTCTCTAGAACGATAGCTGGGTAAAAATACTGCTACCGGAAATCCACTTAATCGCTCATCAACATCCGCTATACCAGTATAGGGATAATGCTCGTAAAACCAATAGCGATCGCCACTTACACCTTCAAAAGTAATCGAATCCGGTCCGTAAATCGGCATATAGAAGTACTATGAAAAAAATATTGTACGTATTTTCTATTAATCAATTTCAAAAATCAAATTGAATCAGAAAGGCTTTTACTCTTATCGTTTGAGTTATAAAATATGGTGCGTGACGGTCCACATGCAGGTTGTTTGATTGTTGAGATAGGTTATCGTGACCGTCACAGCAACGGCAATAATGGGGGAAGAAAATCTACACCCCCTGACAGCCTCCCCTACGTTAAAAACAATTACCAATTACCAATTACCATTTTCCTATGCCCAATGCCCAATTCCCTATGCCCAAATTAAAAATAATAATTTTTTTTGCCTAAACACTAGCGCTAGATAGTTTTTGATATTTTGGGATAATCTACTGAATAAGACAGCGCTTTCGATAAATAATGGCGCAGAGGGGAACCAGAATGTCCGATAATTTCAGAAGCCGAGTTGTAACCCAAGGTGTACAGCGATCGCCAAATCGAGCGATGTTGCGAGCTGTGGGTTTTGGAGATAATGATTTTACTAAGCCGATTGTAGGTATTGCTAATAGTCATAGTACGATTACTCCTTGCAATATGGGGATTAATCCTTTAGCACTAAGGGCTGAGAAAGGCGTTCGCGATGCTGACGCTATGGCGCAAATGTTCGGTACAATTACCATCAGCGATGGAATTTCTATGGGAACTGAGGGAATGAAGTATTCCCTTGTATCGCGAGAAGTAATTGCCGATTCTATTGAAACTGCTTGCAATGGACAAAGTATGGATGGGGTGTTAGCCATTGGCGGTTGTGATAAAAATATGCCGGGAGCAATGATTGCGATCGCCAGAATGAATATACCGGCAATTTTTGTTTACGGTGGTACTATTAAACCCGGACATCACGATGGTAAGGATTTAACTGTTGTCAGTGCTTTTGAAGCTGTAGGACAATACAGCGCTGGTAATATTAAAGAAGAAGAATTGATCGCAGTTGAGCGTAATGCTTGTCCCGGTGCAGGTTCTTGCGGTGGTATGTTCACTGCTAATACGATGTCTTCTGCTTTTGAAGCTTTGGGTATGAGTTTACCTTATTCTTCTACCATGGCAGCGGAAGATGCAGAAAAAGCTGATAGCACGGAAGAATCGGCAAAAGTATTGGTGGAAGCTATCCGTAAGCAACTTTTACCACGTCAAATTATTACTCGTAAATCTATAGAAAATGCTATTTCTGTAATTATGGCAGTTGGTGGTTCCACAAATGCTGTTTTGCACTTTTTGGCGATCGCTAATGCTGCTGGTGTGGAATTAACTATTGATGATTTTGAAACTATTCGCGCTCGGGTTCCGGTATTATGTGATTTAAAACCCAGTGGTCGTTATGTGGCTGTAGATTTACATAAAGTTGGTGGTATTCCTCAAGTTATGAAAATGCTACTTGCTCATGATTTATTACATGGTGATTGTATTACTATTACTGGGAAAACTGTCGCGGAAGTTTTGGCTGATGTTCCAGAAGAACCATCTTCTGAACAAGATGTGATTCGTCCTTGGAATAATCCTATGTATAAACAAGGGCACTTAGCAATTCTTAAAGGTAATTTAGCTAGTGAAGGAGCAGTAGCGAAAATTACTGGTGTAAAAATGCCAAAAATAACTGGTCCAGCACGAGTATTTGAATCGGAAGAAGATTGTTTGGATGCCATACTTTCTCGGAAAATCAAAGCCGGAGATGTGATCGTAATTCGTTACGAAGGACCAAAAGGTGGTCCGGGAATGCGAGAAATGTTAGCGCCGACTTCGGCAATAATTGGAGCCGGTTTGGGAGATACTGTCGGTTTAATTACTGATGGGCGTTTCTCCGGAGGAAGTTATGGAAAAGTAGTCGGACATGTTGCTCCGGAAGCTGCTGTGGGAGGTACTATCGCTTTGGTGGAAGAAGGAGATAGTATTACGATTGATGCGAGTGCGCGGTTATTGCAATTAGAAGTATCAGATCAAGAAATAGAAAAACGTCGCGCTAATTGGAAGCCACGGGAACCTCGTTATACAAAAGGTATTTTGGCCAAATACGCTAAGTTGGTTTCTTCTAGTAGTTTGGGTGCGGTGACGGATTAGAATTTGGGCATGGGGTATGGGGCATTGGGCATTGGGTAATAAGTAATGTGTAATGAGTAATGAGTAATGAGTGATTGTTCGTCATATCTCTCCTTGTCCCCTTGTCCCCTTGTCTCCTTGTCTCCCCATGACAGTTACGATTTATTTAAATCAACATTCGCGAGCTGTTCTATGAATACCGTCGTGCTAAATCTTGAGCCAATTATTCGTTTGAGTAACGAGGAGTTTTATCAACTTTGTGTGGTAAACCGAGATTTAAGTTTGGAATTGAATGCGACGGGAGAATTAATTATTGTGCCACCAGTGGGAGGGGAAAGCGGAAATCAAGAAGCTGATTTGATTACCGATTTGAATATTTGGAATCGTCAAAGCAAGTTAGGAAAAGTTTTTAGTTCTTCTACAATATTTCAGTTACCAAATGGTGCAAAACGCTCTCCTGATGCTGCTTGGGTAAAGTTGGAACGGTGGGAAGGTTTAAGTTTGGAGCAGCGGAAGAAATTTCCACCATTAGCACCAGATTTTGTGATTGAACTTCGTTCCGAAAGCGATCGCCTAAAATCTCTCCAAAATAAAATGCAGGAATATTTAGATAATGGTGTGCGTTTGGGTTGGTTGATTAATCCTCAAGATAACCAAGTTGAAATTTATCGTCAAAATCAACCGGCAGAAGTAGGGATAATGCCGATAACGCTTTCTGGGGAAGATGTTTTAGTGGGGTTTGAATTGGAGTTGTGAATGATTCTTTTTTGAGAAATCCCAATTTTGAATAAATATTTTAGCCAATACCCTATAAGGGTATCGCTACATTTACAAAGCCCACCTGCGTGGGCTAAGAAGTTTTATAGCCCCTGTAGACGGGCTTTGTTTGTGTAGCTCCAGGCTTCAGTTAAATTGCGCTCATCTTTAACCATCCGAAAATTTGATTGGGTGTGAGTTCTAATTCGATTTCTGGTAATACTGATAAAACATCATCTGCTTGGAAAAGTATGGGTTGTTTTCCCGGTTCAAATACTAGAATACTTGAGTCATCTGGATCGAGAAACCATCCCAAACGACTACCATACTGTAAACAATAAAGAATATTCCCGATGACTTTATTCGGTTTTTGTTCTGGTGAAATAATTTCAATTGTCCAATCTGGTGGATTTTCAAAGTTATCGGGAACTTCACCGTCACTTGTAAAAGCAATATTATCCCATTGAAATACTGCGATATCCGGTATTATAGAACGTCCTCCAAAAGTACAGCGTAATTCGGGGAATGCATAAGCAATTTTTTTGTCTTCAACTACTTGGTTAATTGCTGTGCAGAGTTTTCCTTGTAAACGGCTGTGTCTTCCTTTTGGCATGGGTTTTTGACTAATCTGTCCATTGATATACTCACTTGCTGGTTTGGTTTCTGGGAGTTTGAGAAATTCTTCTAGGGTGAGTGGTTGGGTGGTTGTAACCATGGCTTTTGGTGGAAGTAGGGATAATTCCGATAATACTTTGTGGGGAAGATATTTTACCTGGTTTTGAGTTGGAGTTGTGAATGATTGTTTTTTGAGAAATCCCAATTTTGAATAAATATTTTACCCAACACCCTATAAGGGTATGGCTACATTTACAAAGCCCAGCAGCGTGGGCTAAGAAGTTTTATAGCCCGTGTAGACGGGCTTTGTTTGTGTAGCTCCAGGCTTCAGCTTTCAAAAATTGTGATGTTCCTGTTTTTTCGGTTTTAGATTGTTTGTCTTTTCTTCAGCACGGGAGTTAAATGTTCTGGAATTCGATCTGATTGAATTACATTACATCCAAGTTTATAAGCAAATTCCACCGATTCTCCAGCACCAATAGCATCGTAAAAGCCCGTTGCGAATTTAATCGCGGCTTTATCACCAATCGCTTGATTCATGCCGATTACATAAGGAATATATTTAGCGATTGCAATCGCTTGAACTTCTGAATAACAAGCGTTGAGAACAACACATTCAATTTTGTTGGAGAATAACCCGAAAAGTTCAGCTATTGCTTCTGTGTCTACTAATTTCAAATTTCCGTTTTCATCTTCTAAAGCTAAACCGTCATCTCCCGAACCATGTCCGATAAAATGAACGATTTGCGGCTTGAAGTCTAACAGTGCTTGGTAAACTTCCTGGTAACGCACAGCCCAGCGTTGTTTTAAGTCGAATAGTTCTCGTTTTTTGGCTCGTTGTAATCCGGCATCAATTTCTCGTACTTCTTCATCCAATCGTAATTGTGAAGTGTTTTTGGGATTGGATGCGAGAATTAAAATTGTTTTTACTGCTGAATTATCAGTTTTATTATCAATTTTAAAATGAAAACTAGGAGGCTTAAGCGCCGTCATGATCATATTTTCTAATTGAAGGATTCGAGAATCTTTTTCTCTTATTAATGCGTTAAAATCTTCCTCTGCTAATGATTTTAGTTGATTATAATTTAAAAAATATTCTTTACTCAATTCAGATTTATTAGCTGTTATTGCTGTTTTAACACGGATCAATATTTTATTCTCACCTCGTTTCTCTATCCCTACGATTTCTAATTCCACATCGGGGTTGTTTTCAGCTAACTCTTTAAAAGAAATTGCGATCGCCCTCGGGTCAACACCTTGGTTATGATAAAGGTCGAGGGTGTCAAATATTGGCTGAATAAAATCGCCGAATTCTCCATCTGCGAATACTTCAGTGTTATTATCTGGTTTGCGTAAGGGATTGGGATTTTCTTTCGTAGGCAGACGCATATAAACGTACTCGCATCTTAATCCCCGAAAATTAGTTTCATGGGTAATATTCCAATCTTCGATAAATGCTCCTGTAAGCGTTGCTCCGGTAAAATCTGTCTTATCTAATTGTGTTTGTTTTAATATAGCTCTGGATAAATCCGCGTCTTGTAAACAAGCTTCGCTTAAATCTGTACCAATAAAACTTGCATCTACTAAATTAGCTTCTTGTAAGTTGACACCACGCAAGTTTTGACCGTCAAAGTTCTTGTTTTGTGCTTTTCCTGAAACTAATAATTGACGCACTTGTGTGTTTTCTAAATAAGTGTTTTCTGGACGAATTAGATCGAGTTTCTCGGTATCATGAAAACAAGTACGAGTTAAAGTAGCTTTTCTAAAATCTGTATTTTTAAGCGTTGCTTTTGTAAAATCAGCATCAGTTAAGTCAGCATTGCGAAAACTAGTCCCTTGGATGGCAGCAAAGACAATGGCGAAGTCCCGCATTAAGGTAAACTTTTCATCCCCAGCTAGAGCTTGCCGACTAATGTAAGCGCACAGTACTGGCCAAATTCCGGCTGTAGTTACAATCACCATAACTTCCCAAAACTTTACTTCGGGAGAAAGAGATAAATTCACAGCCACAGCTAAACCCGTAAGCCAAGATACAACAATAGTTAAAATTGCAGGGCGGTATAAAAACCAAACTCCAACTATAGATAAAGTTCCAAGCACAATTCCAGTTAAAGCCCAACCTCCAACAGCAGCCACCTGAAATGCTGTAAATTCACCTAAACGTAATCCTTCCTTACCTTTAGCAAGGTAAAGTACAACATCAAGAATAGCCAGAGCGCTCGCTAAGGTTGCTGCGACAGCTGCTAAATGCACCTTGAAACCTTTAAGAATAGTTATAGTAAAAAAAACTAAACTTTCTATCGAAACGATAGTAATAGGGAGAATTTGAAATAGAATTCCAAGTTTGTCGTGAGGGTTTAAGATACTAATTAAGGTATTTGCACCAGCTAACCCAGAAGCTGCTCCTGATAGTCCTGACATAAAAAAAGAACCTACTATCAGAAAGATTTTCCACCTAAGCTGTAATCCACCTCTAACACCCGTAAAGTTCGCACCTCTAAGCGTAGCACCAGTAAAATCAGTACCATGAATATGTTTTCCGCTAAAATCTGCTTCTGATAAGTCTTCACCCTTAAAGGAGCGTCCGCAAAGATTTTGACGGCAATAGTTTGGTGGCATAACTTGCTATTACTACAATTAATATTAATTCTCTTTGCAAAATGCAATTATACAGACCACTTTAATGTTAAAGCTTTTGATGCACAATTGTTCTCAAAAGCTAATTCATAAGACTGGCATTGCTGATTTTTGTTATGAAATTGATTTGCCCGATAACCGAAACCTGTGTAGAGACGTTGCGCCCGGCAACGTCTAAAAATCTAAATTCATACTCAAATTCAGCAACACCAGAATTTCCATCCAGGGTAGTCATCCGCTGGGATTCCCAGCACCGAGGGGAATATGAACACTTCCGAAAAATTAATCTGGCTCCAAGAGCGCACAGCTTTAGGAATCCTTGAAACCGAACCTTTAAGTACGATTGGCGAAGCCAGTGCCCTTTGGGCGATCGCAAAAATTCTCGAAGAAAAAGTTATCCCAGCAAACGAACGTTTATTTGAGGAAGAAACTCCACCAGAAGCACTCTACATATTATTAGCAGGTAATCTCGAAAGCAATAGTAAAGATAAAAATAACCCTACTCTCAACTACGGTTTACTTCCCGGTGCGGTTATTAATTTACAAGAGTTAGTTTTAAATGAATTAACCAAGTCTTGTGTCACTACTTTGAGTGAATGTCGCTTTTGGATAATACCTGCTGCAAAGTTTAAAAAATTAATCGCTGAATATCCCCAAATTCAAACTGCTATTTCCCGTCAATTAGCTCAAGAAATAGAACAGCTAGAATCTGCACTTAATTACGAACAAGAACGTTCCATTGCTTTACGCCCTTATTTAGTCACCAAAGCAAAACGGGGAGTTGTAGGAACAAGTCGTTATCCGGTGCGTTTGCGAGAACAAATCCGTGAAGCTTCCGACACTCGGGAATCTATATTAATATTTGGCGAACCTGGTTTAGAAAAGGATAATATTGCCGCTCTCATCCACTTCGGTTCTAATTTTCGCCGACAACCGATTATTAAGGTAGATTGCAGTCTTTTACAAGTTAGTGGTGCTGATTTATTTGGACGTGCTGGAGGTAAACCGGGATTAATTACATGGTTGGGGGAAGGTACTTTAATTCTGAATAACATACAGGAAACACCTCCCGAGTTGTTACCAAAGTTAGCGGAGTTTATCGAAACTCATAGTTATACTGCGATCGCTCGTGAAGGAGAAACTAATGCCGAACCTTATATTAGTAAAGCCAGAATTTTAATTGTTTCAGAACAAACTCAATCAATAATCAAAACAGCAGTTGATAAAACCATCAAAGTTCCACCTTTACGAGTGCGGAAGGCTGATATCAAAGCTCAAGTTGAATATTATATTACTCTTTATGCTCGGCAAAAAGGCATTCCTAAACCCAAAGTAACCCCGGAAGCTTTACGCCGCTTACAATCTTATGATTTTCCCGGTAATTTAAAAGAATTAAAAAGCTTGGTGGAAAGAGCTATAGTCCAAGCTGATGGAGCAAAATATTTAACAGAAGAGATTTTTTGGTCTGCTGATACTAAGAAAAAACGGTTTCGCTTCAATTTATTAAATGGTTATCCACAGTTAAGAAAATTTCTTCGCAGTCCATGGTATCCCGATCGCATTAATTATGGTATTACGTTAATCGGATTTGCTGTTATTGTCGCAGTTTTATTTATTGGTCCGCAAACCCGAGATAAAAATTTTGCATTAAATCTATTTTGGGCTTGGTGGTGGCCTTTTTTCCTATTTCTCTTCCCATTTTTAGGTCGTATTTGGTGCGCTTTCTGCCCATTTATGATTTACGGAGAAGTGACGCAAAAATTATCTTTATGGTTATTTCCTCGAAAATTACAAAAATGGCCGCGACAACAAGCTGAAAAATGGGGTGGATGGTTTTTATTTATTATGTTTACTCTAATTTTTCTGTGGGAAGAACTCTGGGATTTAGAAAATACTGCTTATTTAAGTGCTTGTTTACTGTTATTAATTACTGCCGGAGCAGTCATTTGTTCGGCAATCTTTGAAAGAAGATTTTGGTGTCGGTATTTATGTCCCATCGGCGGAATGAATGGTTTATTCGCTAAATTGTCAATGACAGAATTAAGAGCGCAGCAAGGAATTTGTTCTGCCACTTGTACCACTTATCAATGTTATAAAGGTGGACCTGAAAAAGGCGAAGGAATGGAAACAAATGGATGTCCTTTATATTCTCATCCAGCACAGTTGGAAGATAACCGAGATTGCGTATTATGTATGACTTGTCTCAAAGCCTGTCCCCATCGCTCCGTTGAGTTTAATTTACGTCCTCCCGGCATTGAATTGTGGACAACTCATATACCTCGTAGTTATGAAGTCGCGCTGTTATTTTTACTTTTAGGGGGAGTTTATCTTCATCGGTTACCTCAAATCCAAAAAGTGATGAAATTGCAATTCAATTTAACTGATTTTTGGCAGCATTCAAGTTTATCTTTACTAGCTTTAATTATTCCCGTAACGATTCCCTTTGCTGCTTATGGTTTAATGCAAATTTTTTATCGCTTGAATTGTTATATTAAAACAAACAAATTTCAAAACCTAGGTATCGTAAAACCAAAACCATTTTTACAACTTGCCTATGGTTATTTACCATTAATATTAGGTGGTAATTTAGCACATTATTTACATCTAGGTTTGAATGAAGCAGGACGGATATTACCAATAACTGTTGCTACTTTTGGTCTGAAATACACATCTTTACCAATATTAGTTGCCCATCCGGCAGTCATCGCTTTTTTACAGGGAACTACTTTGATTTTTTCAACTTTATTAACGATATTTTTAACACAGAAAATTGCTCGTCAACCCTTACGTTGTCTTTTTTGGCAACATTTAGCAGCTATTTGTATAGCAGTAAGTATGTGGAGAATAATTGTTTCTGTTTGAGAGGATATTTGAAAAGTATCTGGTGGTTAAAACGAGCATCCCTTCGGCTGGAATAAATATTTTATCCGACACCCTGTAAGGATGCGGCTACATAAATAGGAATGGCCGCAACTGGCACATTTTTTTTAGTGGTGCTTGTACACAGACTAATTTTCAACGTAATAATAAGGCAATGAGTGTACGGCACCACCAGAGTTTTGTGACAATCGCGTAATTCCTGATAAACAAAGCCTACGGTAAGGTAGGCGTTTAAATCTTTGAGCCTACGCAGGTAGGCTTTGTAATATTAGCCCCAGGCTTCTAGCCTGTGGGCTTGTTGCGAATTTAGGATGCTCGTTACTTCTTACTTCTTACTTCTTACTTCTTACTTCTTACTTCTTTTTAATATCGTTCTTTAAGTTACAGTTAAACTGGGTGTAGGTAAGCTTGAATAGGGATAAACCCTTTAGAATGCAGCTTTTCGTAGAAATCATGCTGCTTTTTTATGAAACCCAGAATTATAGTCTGTAGTTTAGGACGCACCGGATATAAAATCTTTCGTTTGCTCAGACAGCAGGGAGCCTTAGTTGTTGGTATTCATCATCAACCGATTTCTGGCGAAAGGGCGGGAGATGTAATTGTTGGCGATTTACATGCGGCTAGTACCCTCAAAGCAGCCGGAATCCAACAAGCAAATACCTTAGTTATAGCTGGTGGTGATGATGCATTAAATTTATGGATTGTCATGCAAGCACGAGTGCTTAATCCCCGTATTCGCATAATCAATCGCTTTTTTAACACTAGTTTGGGTGAACGTTTAGATTATACTTTGCCAGACCATTTAAGTATGAGTGTTGCCGGTTTGGCTGCGCCAGTGTTCAGTTTTGCGGCACTGGGAAATAAAGCCATTGGACAAATTAAATTATTTAAACAAACTTGGCCCATACACGAAGAATATATTCATCAATATCATCCTTGGAATGGTCGCAAAATTAATGAATTATGGGAAGAACGTTCCCGGATGCTGATTTATTATTTACCCGTAGAAGGCGATTTAGATTTAGTATCCGCTGTCACTTCTGGACATGAACTTCAAAAAGGCGATCGCTTAATTGTCGGTACTCAACCCCAAGTGCGTACAACTCGCAAATCACTGATTACAAAATTGCTGAAAGTTTTAACGAATTTACGGCAATTTAAACATCATGCTCAATCAGTTTTGGTGGGAGCAATGTTGTTAATGATGATTATTTCCCTAGCAACTCTTACTTATGTATCCACCGAACTTAATATGTCCGTTGTCGATGCCTTATATTTTTCAGTAGGCATGATTACTGGCGCTGGTGGAAACGAAAAAGTTGTAGAACAAGCTCCTAACAGCGTCAAGCTATTCACCGTGATCATGATGTTAGTTGGAGCAGCCATATTTGGTATTTGGTATGCCTTGCTAAATGATTTTGTATTGGGAACCCGTTTCAAACAGTTTTGGGATGCAGCACGAATACCAAGGCGCAATCACTACATTGTCTGTGGCTTGGGTGGTCTTGGCATCAAAATAGTCCAACAACTTTATAATAATGGACAGGAAGTTGTAGTAGTTGAACCCAACAGTAATGGTAAATTTGTCAATACTGCTCGGAGTTTGGGTATTCCTATAATTCATGCTGATGCCAGCTTCCCAGAGACTCTCAAATCTTGCAATATTACAAATGCCACCGCTTTGATTGCTGTTACCGGTGATGATGCCACTAACGTCGAAATTGCTCTCAAAGCCAAGGGATTATCACCGAAAATTACAGTAGTAGTTAATTATGCAGATCCTGATTTTGCCCGTATGGCACAGGAAGTGTTTGATTTTGAAGCAGTATTAAGTCCAGCAGAACTTGCAGCTCCAGCTTTTGCAGCAGCTGCTTTGGGGGGTAGAATTCTTGGTAATGGTATCACCGCAGATAGTTTATGGGTGGCATTTGCCACAATAATTACACCTTCACATCCATTTTGCGGTCAAAAGGTCAAGGAAGCTGCCATGTCAGCCGATTTTGTGCCTTTGTATGTAGAAACTAATTCTCGAAGTATCCACGGTTGGGAATTACTTGAAACTAGTTTGAGTGGTGGCGATATGTTGTATCTGACCATGCCTGCTACTCGGTTGTATCAATTGTGGCGTTATACACCTAAGATTGATGCTGTTAATTATTAATGTTTTAGAAGTTGACTATATAACTCAAAATCGATGGTTGGAGATGGCGAATCACCGCGATCGCATGCGCTTCGCGTTCAGCTTTGCTGCGGCGATCGCAGCAAACATCATTAGCAAAAATGCCGATCAACCAGATGCCATATCAGCAAAAGTAAAAGGTTCGACCCACACATCAGGTTCCACTTCAATCCAAAGCCTTGCTCCACAATTTAATTTATTATGCGGGCGATAAACGATTCGACAACTTCCATGTATTTCCACATTATTAGCATAAACATGTTTAGAAGCGGATCTAATTATGATTACAGGTTCCTTAGTGCCATTTTTAGTATTGCTTCTAATCTTCTTCTGGTTGACATGAATTTGAGTTACTTTTTCACAAAGTCGTTTTCTCCAAGTGCCTTTGGGACCCCTACTACCTTCTATAATTTTGGGAATTCCCTTAAATAAAGGAATATGCCAAAATCGACCAACCTTTTCTGCTCCGACAATCCTATCTTCTTTAAGTAATTGTCGGACTCGTTGAACACAAATTTTGAGCAATCTAGCAGCTTCTGTTGTTCCAATCATAATAATCCTCCCATAACTCTAGCGCTAGAGTTTTTTTGAACCAATTCTATTTTCAAATTTAAGATATTTATTTTCTCGAAAATCCCCAGATTTTTTTTGCTTGTTTTATATTCCTTCGGTGACTTACTCAACTTAAAACCGTCCTACTCATGGCAGACGGTTTCAATCAGATTTACTACTGGAATTATCACTAGACACAAAATCGTGAACTTCTTGCTTCAATTGAGCAATAATTTCTAAAAAGCTTTCTTCTTCTTTTTTACTGTTATCAAGACTTGCTCGCAAGTTCTCTTGATGAGTTTTTATATATGATACGAAAGCGTCTTCCACTAATTCAAGACGCTTAAGGATTTTCCCAACAGAAATTTCTCTTGGTTTGGTGATTCCCCTAAAGAGATTTTCCCCTGAGCTATTTGTCTTATCAGATCTGAGCGATTGAGCCCCATTGATTTCGCTTGAACTTTGAAGTCTTCCCAGTCTTTCAGACTTATCCTTACAGTCGCTCTGATTGAGTCTTCGGCTAATTTCTTGGGTCTCGGCATTTTTAAATTTCATAACGATATCCCCATTGTATTGTATGAACAAAAATTTTTGTGCGAACAAAATTATTTTTTTATGTTTATACAATATACTAAAATTAATTTTGTTTAGACAAAATAATTGTTCCTGAATAGGTAGAACTATCACTCTGCCAGCGGAATAACTTTAGGGATTTAGTAATGTAATTTAAGAGGTGCTATGGAAAACGAAAAGCAGTTCAATACAAAGAAAGCTTGAAGCCTTGGGCAATTGTTATGTTGGTACCACCCTGTAGATGGGAAGTGAAATGGAGATTTGTCAATCGTTCGGATGCTTTCGAGTATTTGAAATTAGTTACAAGAAATAGCGAACAAACTTATAAGCTGGTTTCAATCACGGAACTCAATAAGCTGAGTGTGAAGGAGAATTAAAATTTACCGGAATGTACCATTCTCTTGAAGTCTGAATCCCGAAGCTTGTTGAGACTAGTGCATTCGGGTGAGCCAGCGTAAAAGAAAAGCAGTTAAATGTTTTTAAAGTCCCCCTTCTTTAAGGGAAGCGACTGCTCCGGCACGGTGCCCGCAGTACGTAGCAAGTGGCGTGGATAATGGGGGATCTATTAGATTTAATTTTAGATTTTTGATTTTTGTTCTTGGATTGTCAAAAGATAATTAGACAATTCACAAAAACCTTCACCTTCTCTATTGTGGGTAACATAAGCGGGTTTATGCTCTAATTTATCGACATATTCCAACACATTAGCTACACCCACAGATAAAGGAAAATAATTCTTGTCAAATAAACTTTCATCATTAGGGCTATCGCCAACGGTAACAATTTCATCGGAGGCGTATTCAGGAAAATATTCTCGCAGCACTTGCCATAACCCTACAGCTTTATCTTGTCCCTTCAGTTTAATATGACACTGAACATTGCTATAAGTGAATCCCCAACCATTATCCTGACATTGACGTGAAAGTGTTTGTAATGATTCACTGCTCAAACCAGCCACATCAAAAGTCCAATCAGTAATGCGAAAACGATTATCAGAAGATTCTTCAATTTGAGGAAAATTAAGTTTTAATTTGTGAAAAATAGCCGCTAAATCTCTTCTATGTTGATCAAAATCCGGTATGGGTGTAATCGCAACAGCTTGCTCCTTTTGAGAAGGATAGAACAAACCACCATTTTCTGCGATCGCGCCAACTACTGGTAAATAATAGGCCAAACCGCTAACCCAACCAGCGGAACGCCCAGTAACAATTATGACTTTTATATTAGCTGCGGTTAAATTTTGTAAAGCTTGTAGTAATGCATTGGTAAATTTACCTTTTGTGGTTAAGGTACCATCCATATCCGTAGCCACAAGACGAATTTTGTTAAAGCAGTTGTCGCGAGCTGGTTGAGGAAGTGAGAAACAGGACATTTTTTTAGTTAAAAATCATTCAGAAGTGCGATCAAACCAGTTAATTTTAAATCCATATGGGTTAAATTCCCTACCGTCATACGGTGTTTGAATTGCGTTGGGCATTATAGGCCATTGCAATTCCAGTCTTCTTCCAACTTCGGCTCTTCCAACTTCGGCTCTTTCTTCGGTTTAATTTTTTGCCGACAAAACATAATCATATCGCAAAACGGAGTTGCCAATTTGGGCATCCTAACAATTAGGAGTCCATTTTTTTCAGTGTCTATTATGTCAAATTTGATATTTGCTGCTAAATCTTCCCCAGCAAAAGTTATCAACACATCTGAACAGGTTTCCACAACTAGCAATAGTCCATTACCGATAATAGTATGCGGAGGACTTACCGTGATGGTGATTCTGTTAATAATCTACGGCAGAATCCAAATTAGAAAGCTAGAGAAAAAACTTAAATTTGAAAAATTCCGCACGCGAGAATTAGAGAAGAAGCTGAAACTTTCTCTTCAAACAATTCGCAAAATGGAAACAAACCCTGATTTGATTAACTCACGGGAATTCAATCTTGATTATTTGCGAATGCGGATGGAGGAAGAAGTTTTCCACTTCGCTATTGTTAATCAGATAAAAATAAAAATCAAAGATAAAATTTCTCAAGCACTCCGTCCAAACCATGCTCAACAAGGAGTTATAGGAATAGCTAGTACCGCCGGAAGACAGGTAGATGAAACTTTTGATGTGGAGTATGAAACTGGCGCTGCAATAAATAACAGTAAGCGAGTACTATTCCGTATTCACATTAAATTAATGAAATTGCCCACACAAACAACTTCTGCCACCATCAGCCAATTAATTGACTGTGTTGAAACTTATCTAAGTCCAGCAGAAGATCATGATACATGGCAACCTACAATTCAAGGGAGAATTGCCTTTATGCAATGGGATCAAAAAGCTAAACCCACACCTTTACTAGTGTTGGAACAATCTAACGAAGGTGTAAATGTAACTTTTCGTACCAATCGCTCAGGGAATAATGAAATACAGAATAACCCGCCAAAAAGTCACAACACTGATTATCAAAGATGAATAATAAACAGTTGACAATTATTATTTATCAATAATTAGTTATCAGGTATCATCTACTATATTAAATAGTATCACTTAATTTTATATTTACTTTATAGATTAATACAAGGCTTTAATATAATAAAAAAATCAGAAATATTTTGGTTCTTTTCATATATCTTGCATGTAATTAAGTAAGTCGGCACAAATAAACGAGGGCTATGTTACAGCTTGGGTAAACCGAGTACAAAGCCTTATTACAACTCACTATTCACCCCGACTCTACTCTCTTATTCTAATTACTATTTTCAATGCTAACCTACTTATCTCAAAAAATTTAGGATTTTAAACTTTTTTAGATGAATTAATTTTTACTTTCTTTAATTCAAAATCCAAAATCTAAAATCCAAAATTCCGTCATACCCTACGGCAACATCTCCGGTGAAGAAAATTTAAAATTATGTTACCTATTTACAGTTAATTGTTCGCTAATTAAAAGACCGTCTTCCATATTTACAATACGATCCGCAATATCTAAAATACGACTATCATGAGTAACTAATAAAATAGAAGTTTTTTGTTCTTTAGCAAGACGCTGCATTATTTCTACAACATCTCTTCCAGACTGTTTATCCAAAGCTGCTGTAGGTTCATCTGCTAATACTAATGGTGGATTATTTACCAAAGCACGAGCAATGGCGACTCTCTGTTTTTGACCTCCAGAAAGATTATCAGGAAAGTAATCAATTCGATTTCCCAAACCCACTGCTCGTAAAATATCTTTAGATTTAGCAATAGCTTCTCTTTGAGAATTCCTTTTATTTAATTCTGCTGCAATTTGTACGTTTTGTCTAGCAGTTAAAAATTCCAGTAAATTATGTGCTTGAAAAATATAACCAATATTACGTCTAATACTTACCAATTTATTTGGATTAGCTCGATAAAGCTCTTCTCCTAAAAATCTGAGACTTCCTTCCTGTACTGAACGTAAACCACCGATAAGACTAAGTAAAGTTGTTTTACCCGAACCAGAAGGTCCCGTCATAATCACAATTTCACCAGGATAAATCTCCAAATTAATATCATACAAAATCTGTTTTTTCAGTGCACCTTTTCCATAGTAGTGATTGAGATATTGAATTGAAATTACAGGTTCTTTCATAGATTAGTTATTAGTTATTAGTTATTAGTTGTTAGTTGTTGGTTTTGATAATATTTCATAAAAAATTTAATCTTAAAAAATATCTGCTGGGTCGGCTGATTTCAATTTTTTCACAGCAATTGTACCGGATATAAAACACATTACAATAGTCAAAATTAGTACCATGATTGCTCGATTACTGCTCATAAAAACTGGTAAAAGAGTAGCGGCTCTTGCCTGTTCGTATAAAAATAGAGCAAAAGCTACTCCGGGTATATATCCTAAAACTGCCAAAATCAAAGCTTCTTGAAGAATCACTAATAAAAAATAATTGTGCGAATAACCGATCGCTTTAAGAGTGGCATATTCAACTAAATGGTCTGAAACTTCAGTGTAAAGTATTTGATAAACAATTACAGTTCCAACAATAAAACCCATAATTGTTCCCAAAGTAAAAATAAAACCGATAGCTGTACTACTTGCCCAAAAATTTCTTTCAAAATCAATATATTCTTGTTTAGTTAAAACTGCAACATCATTATTTAAATAATTTCTTAACTGCTGAGCAACTAAATTTGGATCTGCCCCCGGTTTTAATTTAATTAAACCAATATCAACCAAACCAGGCTGACGATTTAGAAAAATTCTGAGAAAATTAATATCACTAGTAATTAAATTACCGTCTGCTCCAAATGAAGCACCTAAAGTAAATAATCCTCCTACCTTAACTAACCTTCTTCTAACTTCTGCCGTGACATTATTACCTTGTTCAAATTCAGTGGCGATTGGTCCATATTCCTTTCTTGAAGAACGGTCATATAAAACTACATTTGGTAATTTAATTTTATCTAAATTTTCTTGAAGACCGGGAAGTTTTAATACATTATGTTGTGGATTAATTCCTATAACTAAAAGATTTCTAGGTATACCTGTTTGGGGATTTTTCCAACTTGTATAGTCTAGATAAATTGGATGTGCTGACTCTACAGACTCTAAATCTAAAGCTTGGTAAAGACGTTTTTGAGAAATTTTTTTCATGGACAGTAAAGCACTTGACTGACGATTAATTAAAACAATTTCCCCTTGTAAACTATGATGAAAACGAACGTTACTGTAATACAAAGAATCCCGAAAACCAAGCTGCATAAACATTAAAATATCAGCAAAAGCAATCCCTGCTAATGCCACCGCCATTCGAGTTGCTTCACGCTTAAGTTGTAACCATGCTAAAGGTAATTTTGCCATTAGTTATTAGTTATTAGTTATAGGTTGTTAGTTGTTAGTTGATAGTTGATAGTTGTTGGTTGTTAGTTATCACCAATGGCCAATGCCCCATGCCCTCCTTATCAAATTTGGATCGTAGCAATTACCTTAGCGTTAGTTAAGCCTGCTACTAAGAGAGCATCTTGTTGGGATAGAGAAATCTTGACTTCCACAACTCTGGCATCTACATCTGCCGCAGGATCGGTATTTAACACATCTTTCTTGCCTATTTTTCTGGCAATTTCAGACACGGTTCCTTGTAGTTTGCCGCTAAATGCTCCATTATCACTAACTATGGAAGCTAACTGTCCCAAACGCACTCTACCGATACTTGCTTCAGGTACTTCCGCTACAACAATCATTTCGTTAGTACGTCCAATTTCAGCAATACCTTCAGCACTCATGGTTTCTCCGGCTTTGGTATGTATTTCTAAAACTTCTCCTGTTATGGGTGAAGTTACATAACTCAATTTCATATCGGCTTCGGCTTTTTTCCGAAGTGCGATCGCATTACTTACTTGAGCTTGTGCTATTTGAGTGTTACTAGGACGAATTTCTTCAAGTCTGTTTAGATTCGCTTTTTGTTCGTCTATTTGTCTTTGTAATGTTGCTCGAGTTTTCTCTCGATTGGCTCGTGCTTCTGTAAGCTGTTGTGCCAGTATTGCGATAGTTTTTGCTCTATCTGCTTTAGCTTGAGCAATTTGCTGTCTTAGGCTGGCAATTACTTGTTTGCGGCTAGCTTGACTTTCTATTAATTGTTTAGTTGCAGTTTTATGGGCAAGTCGTCTTCGATCGAGTTCTTGTTGAGAAATAGCACCTTCAAAGTGTAACTTTTCATAACGTTGGGCATCAACGTAAGCATTCTTAGCTTCCGCTTGAATCCTTTCCACTGTTGCTCCTAGAGACTCTTGTTGTCCTTGTAATTCAACTTGCAAACGATTTATTGTCGCTTGTAGAGAAATAGTTTCTCCATCTAACTGTGCTTCTAAACGATTTATTGTTGCTTGTTGAGAAATCATTTCACCACCTAACTGTGCTTCAAGGCGAGCAATTACCGCTTTTTGACCTTGAATTTCTCGCGGCGAACCTACTCTCACACCAGCTAAATTCGCACGGCTTTCTTGAATTTTGGCTTTTGCTTGTTCTAGGGCAGCTTGACTACTCCCAAAGCTATCTAAAATAGCAATTACTTGACCTTTTCTTACTTTTTGTCCTTCTTTCACCAACATTTGATCTACTCGCGATGTACCTTGTAACCCTGTTGGTGCAGAAAGTTTAATTACTTCTCCTTTGGGTTGCAAATACCCCATTGCATTCACACTAGTTACTGCTGGTGCGATTGGTACTGGTGTATTTAATTTTTCTAATTGTTCCATTTTGGCTTTAGTTAGTACCCCAGCAGTAATTGCTAAGGGTACAGAGAAAGCAATAGCCCACCAAAATTTCGATTTGCCAAGTGGTTGTTCTCTTGGCACTGGTTTTTCACTTACCCTTGACATGGTATTTACTCTCTTTTAATTGTGAATCGCCCAAGTAATAAGTAATTTAAATTCAAGCTGTAATTGTGTTTCCGTCATAATGAATGTTTAGCTCAAAATAAGTTTGTTAAAAGTGTCTTGGCAACAGAAATATTTGAAGTTATTTCTATATTTGCTGTCTAAGTGCTGTTTTTTTATCCTCAAAAATCCGAATAATTAATAAGTTACATCAGTAGATACGCACGGAAAAATATTGTTGATAAAAGGCTGTATTCCTGTCTTTAAATAGGAAAAAAGCTTTTAGTTTAATTTAAATATCCTACATAGTGATATTTTTTTCCGCCAAGTTACTTATCAATTAATTTATCAGAGATAGCTTATAGCTAACATTGCCAATAAATTCAATATAATATTTATATATTTTGCCGATTATTTATGTAATTAATGACAGTTTTTGACTGCCATTTTTTTTATTTTAACTAGTTAATTAGACACAATCAAAGTATAAAAATAATAGAATATATATTTTTTTTAATAACATTTTGAGAAAGGTCTTTAATATTCCCTTTAATTAAAATTAATAAGCATTTCTAACAAGTTACAGCATATTTTATTCAAGATCATTTAATCTCAGAGGTACAAGTCATGCCGATAGTACAAGAGTTTGATAATATTATCTTCTACCTCAATTAAAAGGCAAAGTGCTGTATTTTTATCCAATGAATTCAAAATAAATACCGTAAACAAATTTACTATTACATTACTTTAGGAAATACTTTAAATCCAAACTTTCTTTATCTTATAATTCATTTTATCTAATAAATTATGTTTCAATAAAAAATATATTAGTAATATTTACCTAGCTAAAAATAATAATTAAAAATCAGTTAATCAAGTAACATTAAGTATTTTTTTCACAATACTTTGTGTATCTAAATTATAAGTTTTATCTGAATATGCTTTACTCAAACTACATAAATTCTACATGAGGAACTATTTATAAAACGTAGCAGAATCTACAGATGATTAAGTCTCTAAATGAAAAGTAAATGACTTTGTCCTTAACAACATGCTACAAAAAGTTGTTTGGTATATTTAGTAATATATCTTGATTGGGCTAATGTTAACTGATAACTCTAGCAATTGTATATAGTGATAAAAATGTGTAGCATTGAAAAACCCGGTTATTAAACAAACCGGATTTCTCAATAATTATCAATAATGACCGCAATACTATAATGATTCACGAAGGAATATCAAATAAAACAGTAGTCATATAGTATTGAGCCCAATCGGAACCAAAGGCTTTTTCTAAAACGCGGCGAGTCTTATCATTTTTCTGTTGTTTAGTACAGTAATTTAGTTGCCCTTCAAGCAGTTTACTTGCTGTTTCCGATGAAACGGGTTTTGCTGCAATAGCATTTTGACAATGAATTTCTAAAAAATTCTCCACCCGTTGAAGAAACATCTGTTCTTCTTCTGGAGAAACAGGACGTACAAAAATACAAAACTCAGAAAAAATATCTCCCCATTGAGGTAATTCGCGAGGTTCAGAGAAATTTATCTGTGGTAGGGCAGCAAGGGCACTATTGTAATTAGATGGTAAAATTCCCCTCATCTGAAGCGGAGACAAATCGGCGATCGCCGCACTAATTTGTCCCCTACCGCCTACCAAATCACAACCAAACATCGGTAAGTCATATTCTGCACGAGGAAACATTACACAATGCAAAATATCCAGCATTTGACCAACCTTTGCTAATTCCATATGCAGCTTGCGGAATTGGGTTGTTTGATAACAGCAATTTTCAATCGTGAGTTTTTCACCTTCTAACTTACCTTCAACATACCCCAACTCTGCAGGCAAATTATAAGAAGATAAGTCCAAGTGCTTATGCCAAACTTTTTCGATAGTATCAGCTAACTGCCGAATAAGGGGATGTTGTTGCTCGCGCAATGAGGAATTAGAAGCTACCGACATATTTAAACCACAAATCTTATCTAATAGTCAGTCTACCGCTATCAGTAAGCACTTAGCAGTTAAGAGTTATGAGGAACGGATTGACATACTCACCGCCCCCCATCTTCCCATCTCCTAAACAGCAGCTTCCGATTCTGTGACATACTCACTTCGTGTAGACGGGAGGCTTCCCATCGAGAGTGCTAACTTTAGATTTGAGGGCAACTGGATCGATTGACTTTAATTCCCCATGATTAAGATTCCAACAACTATCAGCGATCGGTAATAAATCGAGAGCATCGTGGGTAACTACTAACAAAGTCCAATGTTGTTTTAATTTGGCTAATAAATTTACCAGTTGACGACGCATCGACCAATCTAAACCAGCTGTAGGTTCATCTAATAATAATAAATGTGGCTGGCGAATTAATTGTACCGCTAAAGCCAAACGCCTTTGCTGTCCACCACTTAAGGCGTGGGGAGGCGTTGAAAAAGATAAATGCTCTAATCCGACTTCGCTTAATGCATGTCTAACTCGCTCTATCCCTAACTCTGGGTGTCCCAAACGTAACTCTTCTAAAATCGTACCCCCACAAAAATGACGCTCTGGAAATTGAAATACTAAACCAGCTAATTGCTGCATTTCTTCAGCTATTAATTGCTGTTCCCGCCAAAACAGCGAGCCAGATGTAGGTTCAGCTAATCCAGATAAAATTTCGAGCAACGTACTTTTTCCAGAACCACTTGGTCCGATAATTAAACCCAATTTTTGGGGTGCTAAATCTAAATTAATTGATTTGAGAATCCCATTCTCACTAGCAGTAGGATGATAAGTTAAATTTCTGAGATAGAGCATTAGTTATGATTACGGCCTTCATCAGCCACTTATTAATTAATTAAACTAGAACTAAAGACAAATTTCCGAAAAAATCCCCAAACTACAACCCCAACACATATTATTCACCGATACACCATTCAACACCGCATCTTTACTTATTGTGGCAGAGCAATCCCCCTTATGATTAGTTATAAAAAACTAGTGCTTTGTCCCATTAGTTTTAAAGGGTTTATTTTTATCAAAATTTTTTTTCTCCTCCTGCTCCCAAGATCCCCTGCTCCCCCTGCTTGTCAAAACCCATCAATTTTAATGAAAAAGACGATTAGGGAACCCTCTCAATTGTGCCCAGTCAAACTATTTATTAAATTTCTGTGTACACAGTGGGGTTATGGGTGAACTTTTTACGCAATCATAAGTAATATGTTAAACCAGTTCAACAGTAATAATTCTGAGGTTGAGAATGACTGAAAAACTTTTTAGCTCACCTACAACTACCTCTAACAAAATTGTACATTTTGCTAAAGCTGCTGTTACAACTGTAATAGCATTAAATGTATGGGTAAATCCTTCAATCGCAGCAGACCCTTTTCCCCGTAGTCAACCGCGTAACATCGGTGACAATACGGAAGCCGCATTTAAAGCAGTATTTGAGCAAGGTAATTATCAAGCCGCACAAAAGTACCTCAAACAGGCAATATCAACCGAGCCAAATGAACCTCTAGCTTATGCTATGCAGGCATCTTTAGCTTATACTAAGGAAGATTTAACCACATTAGAATCTTACAGTGCAAAGACTTTAGATACAGCAAAAAAATTAATTCCATCAGACCCATTACGTGGTAATCTATACGCTGCTGTCGGTCATTTTTTAGAAGGAGCAGCGATTCTTACACGGGTTGGTACCGTTAAGGGAGCTACAAAAGCACTTAGTCGCTTACGAGAAGTTTACAACCATTTAGACAAAGCCGAAGCTATTTCTCCGAAAGATCCAGAACTGAATCTAATTAAGGGTTATATGGATTTAATGTTAGCTGTAAATTTGCCCTTCGCCAATCCCCAACAAGCAATTCAAAGATTGGAAAAAAATGCAGGACCTCAGTATTTAGTAGATAGAGGTATAGCTTTAGCTTACCGAGACTTAAAAAACTATCCCCAAGCTTTAGCATACGCCAATCGTGCCCTAAAAATAACATCTGATAATCCAGAACTCTACTATCTCAAAGCACAAATCCTCCGCGAACAAGCAAAAAAACAGAAAAACCCTCTTTTGAGGCAACAAGCACTTGCTCATTTTGACAAAGCACTAGCAAAAAAATCCCAACTACCTCCAAATTTAGTAAAACAGATAGAACGGGAACGTCGAAGAACTGCACAAAATGTTAAATAAGCAATTGGCCATTGAGTAACGGAGTGAATATAATTCGTAATTCTTAATTATTAATTCTTAATTATTAATTCTTAATCATCCCCCATTTTCCCCAGTTCTTCTAAAATGACTTTGGATAAAACTAATCTGGATATTAAAATCAAATGAAGATAGAATTCCGTGAAATAAATCCTTTTGATGTCTGGATTTGGCTAAGATTTAGTACAGTTCCTTCCGAACGTGAGAAACAGTTTGTAGAAGAACTTTTTGATTCCTGGTTTTATTTAGGTAAATTAGGTGCTTTCAATGCCGAAAATCTTCAAGTACAGGAAACTGGACTTGATATTAGCTATTTAAATTACGACCAAGATGGTTATCAAAATAGTTTGTTAGCCCTAATGCACAATATGGGTAAATTTGAATACAACGGAGATTGGGCAAGGTGTTGGTTTGACTTAGGAACATCCGACGCGATCGCCCTCGATATTCTCGTCAACGCCATCACTCAACTTGGTCAAGAATATGTCACCATTGATGAAGTTTACATTGGCGGCGAAAATGTAGATTGGCCCATTGAAGATAGCGATAGTCGTCCTTCTTTTATTTACGATAATTAGCAAAAAGTAGGAAAAATAAATGTATAAAGAAGGTACAATCCGCGTTATTGCCTTAGGACTTATTCGCGATCGCAATAACCGCACTTTTGTTTCGGAAGGTTACGATTCAGTCAAAAATGATAATTTCTATCGTGCAATGGGCGGTGGTGTTGAATTTGGCGAAACCAGTAAATTTGCCCTTCGACGGGAATTTCAAGAAGAAATCCAAGCAGAAGTAACCAACATTCGCTACCTAGCCTGTTTAGAAAATATATTTACCTTCCAAGGAAAACCAGGTCACGAAATCATTCAACTTTATGAATGCGATTTCGTACACCCCAAATTTTACCAACAAGAAAAAATCACTTTCAATGAAGGTGAACGAGAAAAAACAGCCCTGTGGATGGATATTAAAATCTTGAAATCTGGCAAATTTCGGTTAGTTCCCGAGCAGTTTTTAGATTTTCTCTAAAGAATTTAGAATGCCTGAATTTAGAATGCCTGAATTTAGAATTAGGAATTACAGCGGTTTCCACTTGGGTACAATACACTTGCGCGAAACCTCACCCCGCCGTTGACTGCTCCCCTCTCCGATGCTTTGGAGAGGGGAAGGGGGTGAGGTCAAATTTTTGTCGCAGTAAAAATTGTCCAACCATCAACTAAAAACATCAGCAAGGTAAACATTAGCAAAATTAGATACATCCATGGTTGTGCTAAAGGATAAACATCCGTAGTATCAATACCTGTTTTTTCTTGTACAGTTCTTACCAAACGGGCAAATCCAGCTACACGCATTGGCAGTAAATAAGCTTTCTCATCCTTGCTCAAAAAATAATAAACAATACCGCCTTGTCCGGTAGTACGTGGTTTTAACTGTTGTACATCTGACCAAGATAAAAACCAGCCTTTACGGAAAAATTTTGGTACCCAAGGAGCATAAACAACTTGAATGCCCTCTTCATTTAAAATTACCCGTTCAGTTAGAACTGCGTATAAAATTATAAAACCTAAGGCAATACCTATCCAAAGTAATACAGGTGGTACCGGCGCATTAGTGACATCCGCTAGGAATGGCAATGGTAAAGTTAGCGCTACATACAAACTTAGAAGCGTAATCCTGATTAAAGGGGATAGCCGAAAAATAGAAGAGGTTTCCATTGCTATATTGTGAACTTAAGATGCCAAGAGTCACTAAAATTGTAAATCATTTTTCAATTGCTTTTAGCAGGTGGTAATTGTGTCATGATAATTTTGACTCCCAATATAGGGAGTTGATTACGCTACATTGGCGATTGCGTACTTCTTGGCGGGAGGAGCGATCGCCTTTGTCATCCATTATATTGTGTAGATGTGTATGTATGTATATAGATAGTCAAATAAATTTGTAAAGTATTGAGGTGTTGATGTGTGTATGTAGAAATAGTGCCAAGACCAAGACGAGCTGATAAAGATAAGTATGGTGAAACAAAGCAGCGTTACCAAATTATGCTGACGGAAACTGCTTCCAATGAATTAGATAAAGTATCTGAGCAGTTGGGAATAACTAGAAGCGAGTTGATTGAAAAAACCATTAGGCAAGGGTTGCTCAATCAAGTGAAGTTAGATCCATCTGAAATGGAGGACGATTGATGTTTTACTTGCTGCTATTCCAATTAGTCAATATTTTAAGTATAACCATTAGACTTAAATTAAAGGGTAATGGCTGCGTCAGATAAAAGTAAGTAAAAATATATTACTTAATAAATAAATACTTGTATATCAATACTTTTAACCAACCGATGCTCAGCACTTTTCCTGCACAGCAGTGGTTTATTCTTCTGCTGCTAGACCTAGTTTTTTACGGAATTCGACTGTATACTGCTTTTTCCCAGTTTTTAGCTTCTTTGATTTGTTTTGGGGTTATGTTTCTAGCTTCTAGTTGTAAATTTTTATCCCAGAACTTTGCACCACTGAGGTCAGCTTTGTTGAAATTGGAACGACTTAGGTAGGCACCACTGAGGTTGGCACAATAGAGGTTGGCACCACTGAAGTAGGCATTGTTGAGGTAGGCATTGCTGAGGTTGGTATGAGTGACGTTGGCACCACTGAGGTTGGTACAAAATAGGTAGGCATCATTGAAGATGGCATAAGAACAGTTGGCACCACTGAGGTTGGCATTACTGAATCTAGCATTACTGAAGCAGACACCGTTGAGGTTGGTACTACTGAAGTTAGCACCAATGAGGTTAGCACCACGGAAATTAGCACCAACAAGGTTGGCATTACTGAA
The DNA here is from genome assembly GCA_002361335.1 of Richelia sp. UBA3308. Lineage (GTDB taxonomy): Bacteria > Cyanobacteriota > Cyanobacteriia > Cyanobacteriales > Nostocaceae > Rivularia. The sequence continues at coordinate 52,975 of DESS01000002.1, read as the reverse complement.
GTCAGCATTATCAAGTTTTGCCTTTTGAAGATTGATTTTTGTAAGATATGCATCTGAAACGACAACACCATCCAAACTTACCCCATCTCGCACCAAATCTTCCAATGCTTGAATTCTTCCACCACTTCCCCTTTGATTTTGCGCTGAATTAATTACTTGCCATGCTTCATAGTGAGACTTCTTTTGTTGTTCGGGAACGTTCAAAATTAAAGCAAGTAAACCAGCAACTATCCCTATACTTTCAATATTTTCAATGAAGAATAGCACTTCGTAATTAAAATGTTTTAAGAACGGTATCTTATCTCTCTGTTTTTTTAGTTGGCTTAAACCGAAAAAGAATGTAGTTACTATTACAGCAATTACTAGAAACTTGAATATAAATAAACCAATCCTCCGATTGTTTTTTAAGAATTTCATTGTTAACAGATATACATTATTATTGATTCTTAATTTTTCACATTAATGAGGAGAAATGCTGAAATCAAGTAAATTATAAACCTTTTAGTAAAAGTAATTATGTAAAAACAAAAAATCAGGACTGTAAGTATTAACACACTCCTTCCCAGTATTGCTCTGTGTTGCCTTTGTGAGAATATATCTTATCCCTAACGCATTACTTCTTTGGGAGTAAATAAATTTCTACCTATATTTCGGAGCGTACTACATACAGGATTTTACAAGTAAATTAGGTAAAAAAAAATTCTAAAACTCTTGTGGTACGGGCATACCTGCCCGTGATAATCTACCTGATAAAGATGAAATATGCTGTAATTAAATTGCTAGAACCCCACAAAAGTGTAGACCTAATCACGGTAAATACTTTTGCACCACGCTCCAACCACTGAGTGATACCCAAACGAATACAAGAAATAAAGCAATATTTGTACTAACGTGAATACGTCTAGCCCAAATCCAACCAGTACGAATCAAAATCGCACTTCCAGCAGAAATCAAAACTAGTACAACCGTAGTTAAACCAGCTCCTAGGTGTTGTGAATGTCCCAAAGAACCATATTCACCTAAAGTACCGACAATACCAATTGCGAGTAGTAGTATCACCAAACAAACCATAGTGATACCCATTCCATAGTGGAGTATACTTAGTCCGCCATAGCCCCCCGGAAAAAGCGAGATAAATCTAGCATTTTCCGATGTTCTACCACGAAACATAGAGATACCCGTTACCGCTAGCAGTAAATAAGCAAGTAAAGATAACCCCATCGACCAAGCGGCGATTTTCCACAACCAAAGAAATGAAGGTAAATCCATATTTAGAATTGTAGATTGCTTTGGCACATATTGGGAGACAAGGAAGGAAACAAGGGGACAAGGGGACTGTCAAATGTTAAACTCCTCACTACTGACTCCTCATTCCTCACTTTTAAGAAACACTAGCTAAAACCCTTGTAAAAATTAGCTTTCAAAAAAAACGGGTATTTCTTTGATTGGTAGGGAGAGGATTTAATACTTATTACCTTGATACTTTAGACTTCTGACTTTTGCCTCTTGCCTCTGTTTCAAATAAAAACGGGTTGCCGGATTAAGCAACCCAAAAATAGAGAAAAAAATTTTGTTAAATTAATAGATGGTTTAGCCAACGATCATTAATGGTTTTGTTGAATCTCCGTTTTTTGAATTAATTGAGGACACAAGAGAATTGTTATCTCCTGAATCAACATTCCGATGATTTGAATTTAATTGATTTTCAGAACTATTTGCTTTGTCAATTGCAAGGCGATCGCACGGAATTGTATCCGATAAAATTGCACTTGCCATCATCCCCGTATGAATTTCTAATTGAGCTGATTCGGGTGCTTCAAAAACTAATCTTTGTCCAGGGAAAACAACCCTTTCAAAGTACCAATTAGAAATATTGGAGATGCGAGCCACCTGTATTTTATTCGTGGCATTAACGTAGCAGCAGAGAAATTTTCCTGATTGCTCAGGTGGTAGGGGATCTAGTATTTGAGCCATAACTGCTGAGGAGCTTGTCGCCACAATTCTATCTTACATCAGCAAAATTAGCATTCCTCGATCCCCACCTGCTGTAACTATGAATACCAACTGGCTATTTGTATGGCATTTAAATTTTAAGATATGTTCCATATCTGAAATTTTTATAAAAAAATATGATTTTTTTGCAATTGTATATTAAGCACTAAGCATTAGAATATTTTGATTAAATTTATAGAATTATCTCATGCAGTTTTACGAGTTTTCCACTAAATCAGATATAAAATATTCAGTTGCTATAGCAGTAATTTAAGAGCAATTAATTTAGTGGTTTTCATAAAGGCCTAAAAATTGCAAATTCACAAGATAGCTATGAGCAGGCTATTTAAGTTGTTAATGCCGGAGTTTTAATTTATTATCCTTATCGCCTCCCAACACCTTGTCTCCCTTATTTGCTTCTCTCCTGCATCTCCAAGCTTGAAGTTGTATAAGGGCAGACTGCTATCTCATTAAAAAACTATTAGTGGATTAAATGGGCTTAAGAAACAAAGTGGATGCTATTGTAAAGATATATAAAGTAGACGTTCATCTTTCTCATAAACTATTTATATGGATATGATTACTTCCTAGTCCGATGCCAAGGGTTTTCTTCTGCTTTATCCCATTTCTGGGTGGTTTTTCACAGCGAACTATTTTGTGAATAATTGGGTAAAAATTCAACTAGGATTGTGAGAAAGGACGAAAATTGATTTAAATACGTAGTTTAAACCCGGATATTAGCTCTATTTTTTTTGATAACGGCAAGTTGGTAGTTGAAACACTTACTATGGAAAACAAAATTCTCTACGTGCGGCTTCCTTGTAACCCCATTTTTCCGATTGGGGTTGTTTACCTTGCAGATCATGTGCACAAGCTGTTTCCAAATGTTGAACAACGGATTTTCGATTTGGGAACGGTACCACCTTTAGACTATAAATCTGCTCTGGATACTTGTATTGATGAATTTAAACCGACGCTGTTAATTTATTCTTGGCGAGATATTCATATTTTTGCTCCAGTTGGTGGAAGAGGTGGGAATCCCCTACAATACTCCTTTGAAATTTTTTATGCCAAAAATCCTTTTGTGAAGTTACACGGTGCTTTGGGTGGCTTCCAAATGCTCAAAGGTTTTTATACAGAGCTTTGGCGTAATTCAGCATTGATTAAACGGGGATTAAAACGCGCTCAGAAATATAACCAGAATGTTCGCGTGATTATCGGTGGTGGTGCCGTTAGCGTTTATTACGAACAATTGAGCAACAGTTTACCCAAAGGTTCTATTGTTTCTGTTGGTGAAGGGGAAGGTTTACTAGAAAAACTCTTAAGTGGCAAAGATTTTCAAGATGAACGTTGTTATGTAGTGGGAGAAACTCAACCGCGTCAACGTTTGATTCACGAAGAACCCACACCAATTGAAAAAACTGCTTGTAATTACGATTATATTGAAGGTATTTGGCCCGAGTTTAACTATTACATACATGAACTTGACTTTTATATCGGCGTACAAACTAAGCGTGGTTGTCCTCATAATTGCTGCTACTGCGTTTATACGGTTGTGGAAGGTAAGCAGGTACGGATTAATGCCGCCGATGAAGTAGTGGCGGAAATGCGGCAACTTTACGATAGAGGAATTCGTAAATTCTGGTTTACCGATGCTCAATTTATCCCAGCTCGGAAATTTATGGATGATGCTGTGGAACTTTTAGAGAAAATCGTTGATTCTGGGATGACGGATATCAATTGGGCGGCTTATATCCGTGCCGATAACCTTACTCCGAAATTATGCGATTTGATGGTAAAAACCGGAATGAATTATTTTGAAATCGGTATTACCAGTGGTTCTCAAGAATTAGTACGGAAAATGCGGATGGGTTATAATCTGCGAACCGTTTTAGAAAATTGCCGCGATCTAAAAGCAGCTGGATTTAACGATTTAGTTTCCGTTAACTATTCTTTTAATGTAATAGATGAACGTCGAGAAACTATTCGTCAAACTATCGCTTACCATCGCGAATTAGAAAGAATTTTCGGAGTGGATAAAGTTGAACCGGCAATTTTCTTTATTGGATTGCAGCCCCACACTCATTTAGAAGACTACGCTTTTAAAGAAGGCATTCTTAATAAAAATTACAATCCGATGCTTTTATCGCCCTGGAATGCCAGAAAGTTACTCTGGAATCCCGAACCACTAGGTTCGTTTTTTGGTGAAGTTTGCTTACAAGCTATGAAACAAAACCCTAATGACTTTGGACGCGAAGTCATGAAAATTTTAGAAGATAAACTTGGTTGTGCCGAATTGGAAGAAGCACTTTCCGCGCCAATGGAAACTAAACCAAAACAACTAGTTAGTGTATCATAAAGAATCAGTAGGGTGACAATGTTCATCCTACCATAAATAAAATAAGGGGATCTAAGTAAACCGAGGAGGTAAGAAACGAAAAAACAGTATGGGGAATTTAGGTATAGATTGCCGTGGTTTTTTCTCAAATAGTTAATAATTACAATAAACAAATACCTTTATACCTTTAGCAGTGTTAAAATTGCTCGCAATCCATCATAAGATTACTTTTATAAAATCAAATGTTAGAAGGCTCAATACTCCAAAGGCTACATAAAGCTCATCAAAATAGTAAAAGACCGATTAGATACGGCGTTTACTATAAGAATACTTTGGTGGCTCTGTGCCATGCTTTAGAAGACCACATATTAGAAGATGATAGTAAACCTTTAGTTATTACAGCTTTTCAGCAAGGCAAGTGGTATATACAAGAAGCTGAACGTTATAAAGAGATTGCTAGAGATTCGCAACAAATTGCCATTATGGCGGCTCCCGATAGTGGCTGGCTAGAACATCCCACCAGCAAATTACCGAATGTGGACTTGGTGGCTATAGATCCAAAAGATCCGGTTGCCGAAGAATGGCATTTAATTATTTTATCGCCTACATACACGGCAATGGTAATTTGTCAAGAACTATCTGAAACAGATTATGGTTCATCTGGACTGCCAGAATCGGATTTAGAGCGAAAATTCTACGGGTTGTGGACATTTGAGCCAGATTTGGTAGAGGAAACGGCATTAATCGCCATCGATCGCATCGAAAGTTATAATCCCGAATTGGCGCAAAAACTGCGCGAATCTCAGCAGACAATCAAGCCAGCAGTTGCCACATCAGAAGAATTAGCAACTGTAGTTTCCAAAGTTGTGGACTATTTGCAGAGGGGACAGATAAATATTTCCGTTCCCGCCGGTAATCGCCATCGAATTTTAGATAGAAACTTATTTTCTAATGAAATTCAGGCATTTTTACGGATGGCACAACTTCTTGATGCTGCGGATGTTGTCAACCCAATGGCGGCAAGGGAAGTTGTAGCACTATTAGAAACAATGGGGCAGCTGCTAGATTTGCCTGCATGGCAAATGAAACGATTGCGGCTTGCCGGCTTTCTGCACCGCATACATCCCCTACAAACAGCCGAAAGCGTTTTGGCTCCCGGAACATCTACGCGCTACCAAGAAGACGCACCCAGTTGTGCTTTAACTTGTCCTTTAGTGCCGGGCACCCAGGTTTTACGCACCATGCCGAGACTACGGGCTGTAGCCCAAATTATTACCCATCAATCAGAATGGTGGGATGGCAGCGGGAAACCAGCAGGATTGGGAGGAGATGAAATTCCTTTAGAGTCCAGAATTTTGGCTTTAGTAGCAGATTTTCAATTTAGAGTCAACCAGAAGTTTTCTTCCGGATTAACTAAAGAAGAAACACTTACTCAAGCTTTAGAAGAATGCACTCAGCAACAATCAACTCGTTTCGATCCTAAACTAATAGAAACCTTAAGTTTATTAGTTATGGGTTTACATCAAGGGCTTGAATTATCCGTAATTACACCAAAATTAAGTGCCGGAATGTGGTTGATCGATAGCAAACAAGGAGAGATGAGCGAGCCTAATGAAGTAATAACTTACCTAAAGTAATTTAAGTGTGCTTGCATTTTAGATGGATCATAATTTAAAGCACGGACGTAAAGAGCCGCAATAAAATTGTATCTCTTTGCGTCTAGTGGTCTTGAATTTAAATTTATTAATTATTGTTGATAGTAAAAAGATAAAAGATATATGAATATTGAAGCTATTAAATCGGGTGATTTGAAGCATCTAGCTGGGGTGAATTTAGAAGATGAAGATTTATCTCAAAGTGATTTAAGTCGAATTAACTTTGCTGGTGCAACCCTGATAGGTACAAATTTTGCTAATTCTAAATTTGAAGGCGCGCATTTAGAAGGTGCGAATTTAATGGGCGCAAACCTACAACAAACTGACTTGCGAGCCAACTTAATGGGAGCCAACTTGATGCAAGCAGATTTAACTGGGGCTGATGTCAGGGGTAGCAATTTACGCGGTGCTAACTTTATGGGCGCTAGGCTTAGTGAGGTGTCTTTTGCTGGTGCTTTTTTAAGCGGTAGTAATTTAATAAACGTTAACTTGCAAGGTGTTGACTTACGGGGTGCTGATTTACGGGGTGCTAATCTTACGGGTGCTAACCTTAAAGGTGCAGACTTAAGTCGTGCAGATTTACAGGGTGCGTTATTGAGTGAAGCCAATTTAGAGGAAGCCGATTTACGCAAAGCGAATCTTTCTGGAGCGAGTTTAACCGGGGCAAATTTATTGTGTGCGGAATTAGAAGGTGCAAATTTAACCGGGGTGAATTTTGATAAAACTTGTTTGGTAGGAACTATAGTTGAAAAAGTTTTTAAATAACTAATAATATCATGTCCGGTTAAACAGTTATCATATCTGTGGGGGTTGAGTAATCAGTAATGAATGTTCATGAGTAATAGGTAATAACCGCTATCTTTTCAATAGGCTTATATAGTAAGTAAGGGGAGAAAAACTTTTATACATGGTGATGAAAATTTTTTTTTATAGCAGGGGAAAATATAAGTAAGTGGTCATAAATCATGGTTAAATTTAAAAAAAGTGAATCTCTTAGAATTCGTCTAAGAAGTGTCATGCATATTTTTACGCTAGTAATTGGAATAAGCGCTAAAGCCTTGACTACCATTTTTTTTCTCTACACACTATTAAATTTATTGCGATCATGATCGCTAGTCATCTAATCCTCTGAAAACTGAAAAAGACTGTAGATATTCTTTTACCTCATACCTTTTAAGGTTCCTTGTTGGTACTCCTTCCCGGTAATCTCATCATTATGTAAAGCGTCAGTATCAAACTTTACTAGCTCTTGGGATATCCCCGTTATGGGGACGTAACGAACAATGCGTTTAACCCACGTGATGACATTTTCTATGCGGCTTAGGATTGATCGCGGAAGCCAGCCTTTTTTGCGAGGGCGGTTTAAAAATCTAGGTTCACGGTAACGTGTTTTTCTGCTGCGGCGACCTCTTCTAATTTGGCTGCGAGATTCAAGTGCGGATTTAATCTGTTCTGTATTTTTGGAGCCAGGGTCAAGCTTTAGCTGGTAATGCTCCTTGTCTTGGGATATTAAATCCTTGAGAATTATGGTAAATGGGAATTTTCTGTAAACAGCGGCTTTGTGCTGCCTTAACAATCTTCTTGCTTTGCCAGGGTGAATTGGACTTAGTGGCTGTTTATCAGCATTCAGTACAAATACGAAATTAGACATAATCATGTCCTCCGCAGAGCGGGTAAAGTTTTCCTCGACACGGTTATAAGGGCTTGTCATGCCAGCAACACTGGCGACGGCTAAATACACCTGTTTAATTACTGGCGACAGGGTTTCAGGCTGGAAAGCACCCGAAAGTGTCATAACCCTTATAACGAAAGTCTGGCTGTATCCTCACCGAAATTCAGCAATATTTACGCTTTGTTCAGTGCTTAGCGTACAGCTGTTCATGGATTGGTGATACAGGAACATTCAACCAAGAATAAACGTTATCAAACTAGTTAGACTAAATTTATTTGAAAATAGAAAAAATTATTAACCTTTATCTAACTGGTAAACATCAGGATTAACATTTATACACAATTTTATGGTTGTATCGCCCAAAGCAACTTTTTCCCTAGCTGGCAACCGATTAACAGCAATTTCTGCTTTAGTTGTAACTTTGGCTTGGCTAATATCTTTACCACCAGCTTTTTCCAAGCCCAATAATTCATTAACTAAACGTCTACAAAATAATACAAATAACAATTTTACTTTTATAATTCAGCCAAAATTTACATCTGTAAGCGGATTTTCAGAAGGTTTGGCTTCAGTATATATTGGTTATCGTAAGGCATATATTAATCATATTGGTAGGGTGGTTATACCCCCTGTATTTGATGCTGCTGGAGAATTCTCCGAAGGGCTAGCATGGGTGAATATGGATGGTAAATGGGGATATATTAATCAAAATGGTCTGTTAGCCATTAAACCCCAATTTGATGCTGCTAGGGAATTTTCTCAAGGAGTGGCACTGGTCAAATTAGGGGATAAATGGGGTTACATTAATAAAGTTGGGAAATTTGCGATCGAGCCTCAATTTGACAATGCCATGTCTTTTGCAATAGATCGGCAAAGTCAGGTTGTGAATAAACTGGCACTAGCACCAGTTAAATTGGGCGAGAAATGGGGCTATATCAATAAAAATGGAAATTTTGTCATTAAACCCCAATTTAACGATGCTGGTTATTTTAATGAAGATATGGCAGCAGTTAAAATTGATGGAAAATGGGGTTATATCAATCACAAAGGTAAATTGGCGATCGCACCTCAATTTGAACGAGTGTGGAGATTTTCTGAAGGATTGGCATTAGCAAGTAATAATAGCAAGTGGGGATATATAAATCGCAAAGGTAGATTTCATATTAAGCCGTCTTTTCTAGAAGCTAGCAATTTTTCTAACGGCTTGGCATCAGTATGGATAAATGATAAATATGGTTATATAAACAAGAAAGGTAAACTTGTTATTAAGCCACAATTTGACGACACTGGTAGATTTTCTCAAGGCATGGCAAAGGTAAACATTAATCAGAAATGGGGCTATATTGATAAAAGCGGTCAAATGATTATTTCGCCGCAATTTGACCATGCAAGTGATTTATTTTTATACCAAAGAAGTGCAGTCGATGGAAAAATAGGTCAGGCATGGGTGAAAGTAGGCGATAAATGGGGTTACATCAGCCTGCCTTTAAATACTCCCCTTGCTGAGTGAAAGATAACTATCAGGAATTGAGTTTCGGAGTGAGAGAGGGAGGGAGTGAGGGATAAATTTTTACCTGAAATAAACGGTTTCCATAAGAACTTTAAGAGTTTTTTTAGAGAATAAAGTGAATAAATTTTAACTTTTAACTTTTAACTGTTTTTGGCGCATCCACAACGCTAGCAATGTTAAACCGAATAAACCCATTACCCCAGCCAAAGGATTATTATTCACACCAGTAACCCATTGGGGAGTCGTGCCTGTATATTTTATCAGTTTCCCGACCTCGATAATATAATTACCCCAAACTAAACCCCCGTGAATTCCTATGGGTAAGCCTAAGCGCCCTCTGCAACTGCGTTTAGCCCAAGCGCATGCTAAACCTAAGAGCAATAACCCCAAAAATTGTGGCGATGTACGAATAATTTCTGGTAGTGGTTTAATAAAATGCAATAGAGCAAATATAATCGCCACAATCCAAACTACCGCTTCAGAATTATAATCTCGCTGCAATTCATCATATATCAACCCCCGAAAGAATAATTCCTCGGCAAAAGCTACACCCAAACCAATAACAAATCCTTCAAAAACTAATTGCAGCATGGAAAAACTGGGTTGCTGCCACACTAACCAACCAAATATTCCTTGTAAACCGAATAATATCAGAATATTAATCAGTCCAATCGCCACACCACGGAGCAACTCGACTCCATTTTTGGCCGTAAATTCTAAACCATAATGACGAAATCCCTGGGGTTGTTGATGAATGTATTTACTCCACCAAGGCAGTAAAAATAAAAATTCAATTGCTAAAATACCCATTGTTAAAATAGTCCGGGTATTTTCATCCTTAACTATAATGAAAACGGTTGCCGCATAAGATAACCACGGCAAAAGCAAACTTAAAATAAAGCAGCCCAACCTTATGGGGGCAGGGCGCTGAGCTAAACTAAGTAAGTTGATTTTCATGCCAAGTTTTTTATCTTGGTAAAGATTGAACAACAATAAACACACCAATACTAATTGTCGTTTCTACACCATGCTTTAAAGATGAAGGCAACTTGGTATAAACAATTTAGTTGATTTTAACTAAAACATATGGGTTTAATTCCCCACCGTCACAGGGTGGAAGAATTGAGTTGGGGCGGAGCCGGAGATGCTCCGCCTCCGGTCTAAATCCCCATCTCAATTCCAACCTTCTTCCAACTTCGGCTCTTCCTTCTTCCTTCGTTTAATCTTCCGGTTCTATTGTGCTGGTTAACCCATGATTTTTCAGAGTTTCGCAATAGAACTCAGCGTGTTCTTGAGCACAAGTAATAACCAAAGCGAATCCATTTGTATGGGCTTCCATCATGATACTGACAGCCTGGGGTTGGCTGAGGCTCGGTACTGTGGTGATTAGTGTCTGTACCACATACTCCATAGTGTTGTAGTCATCGTTATGGAGCAGAACACGGTACCGAGGCGCGTGCTTACGGGTTGTTGAACGCTTCTCTAAGGTTTCGACTGACACGGTTAGTATGCGATGAATATCGTTTGTTTACTACAATAGACCTGTTTTATAAACTTTACTTAACAGTTATTTAAATATTGTATAGCATCTAATTGCCATACTAGTATAGTAGAACAGTTTTTGATCGGTCGATTAATTATTGCATTGGCAAATAATCATTACGAGAGTACTAGCTTACTTTTTTAGTTTAGTTTGCCCGAGGGTTACTATTCAACTTCTTGCCCACAAACTGCAACACCGCTTTTAAAATAGGTAGTACTGACGTAATGGTTGTCGCCCTATTGCCCCCTAAATATGGAAATTAAAACAAAGTTTCAAGCCGGACAAATAGTCTTTTTGGAGTATGGCAATACTAGGCTATATGCAGAAGTTATTCAAGTAGTAATTGAGCGTGATTTGTGTTGGGTACGTCCTTTATTACTTGTTACCCAAGAATGTGAACCAATGCAAGTAACTGATTTACGTTCTAGTTCCGATCTACTCTGGTCAATAAATTTGTTTCAACCAGCTTTAGATACACATATAATTGCACTGTACAACCAAATTTTAGCAAAAGAACCAAACCCACAATCGTCTCGACAAGCGAAGCAACAACTTCATCAGTTTATTCAGCAACTATGGCTAGGCCAATCAAAATAAGTTATGAACTAGGGATTACTTGAATTTCTCAATAAAACTTGGTGTTGAGTTTGATATTCAACTGAAGCGCATCACACCCTTTACCGTATCAAATTACCGTATCAAAAAAGAGGCTAATTGAGTATTATATCAAAAAAAAAATAAGCCTTCAAGTTTCCTCATACCCACGCCGTTGGTACTACAATTTCTATTGCTTGTAACTAATCCCTAAGCTTAAATTTTCTATATCTGAAGAAACAGGCTTCTTTAAAGGCTGGGAACCAACTTGATTCTACCCGCATCCATTTCCGCCATCAACAGTTCTAACGCTTCGTAATCAACGTCAGAAATGTAACCCATCTGAGTTAGTTCCGAATTGATTTCATTTTCTATTTCAGGAGTTAATTTTTTGATAACCAAAGCTCTTTCAACTAATTGACGAATCCCATACTTAGTTCTCATAGTAAGCAACCATTATTAATTTAATACTTATTATCCCAGATGTATTTAAGTATAAAGCGTGATCCAGATATCACCTAGCTTGTGATTTGGATCACAGGTGAACTAGGTAAGTAGTTTGTCATTTTCACAACAAACAAGCCAATGATTAAGGAAAAAATAAGGATACTTTATGTTTGATTAGCTAGTGGGACAATTAGCCCGTTTTGCTTTATAGCTAATAATTTTCAAATATATTTTTCCGTAGGCCAGCAACTATTTATGCTGGTTATATAGATTATTTTTGAACTTTAGTTATAAAAAAGTATATTTAGCTACACTTTACTGGAGATTGTGATAATCTTTAAGCACAAATAGTCCAGTAATAAAGATTCTACAAAGAGAGCGACTGAGGAATGGTCAATGCGATAAAAAAAGATTATGGTCGAATACATCTATCCTTCCAGAAAGAATATTTGAATAGGATGTAACTATGCAAGTTATACTTGATAATCCTAAAATTACCATTATTAGTCCTCAAGGATGTTTAAATGCTGTAAATGCTGTGAAAATCCAACAAGAATTAGGTGCGGCGTTTAATCAATGTAGTAATACAATAGTATTACTGGACTTGGAAAAAGTTGATCTTATAGACAGTGCCGGTTTGATGGCATTAGTATCGATCGTAAGAAGAGCAAAGCAATTAAAACAACGCGTTTGCTTTTGCTGTGTTTCTCCTGTCCATAGAATTATCTTTGAACTTACCCAATTAGATAGAGTATTTGAAATATTTGAAGATCCAAGATTTTTAAGAGCTAACATGTAAGCGAAGTAATATTTTTTTTCCAAAAATATTCTCAAAAAAGCAGGACGCGATAACTATTAAGGAGCAATAAAATAAAACCAGAATGGCAAATTGATACAGTTTTAACCCTCTCATAACTACAAATCAATGCTAAACTTGGAACTGAGTAGCTGTAATTACTAGAAGTAGCTAGAAAATAGCATAGTGGCTGTTGCAGTAGATAAGTTAATCACGTCAGATATTTTAAAACCATCCCGTTACCTAGGTAACGAGCTTTTAGCAAAACGGAAACCTTGGAATGAAGCAACGATACGCTGGGTATTAACTTATCCAGAAGTATATGAAGTTGGTGCTTCTAACTTAGGGCATGTCATTCTTTATAATATATTGAATGTTCAACCTCGTCAGTTGTGCGATCGCGCTTATCTACCAGGTGCGGATTTAACGTCAAAGTTAAGAGAAACGAGAACACCTTTGTTTGCTGTAGAGTCAAAGCGAGGTCTAGTTGATTTCGATATTCTGGGTTTTAGCCTGAGTTACGAATTAGGAGCTACCAACATTTTGGAAATGTTGGATTTGGCTGGTATTCCTTTAACATGGAAAGAAAGGTTAACAGGAGATTATCCCCTAATTTTTGCAGGGGGACAAACTGCTACGTCCAATCCCGAACCTTATGCTGACTTCTTCGATTTTATTGCTCTGGGAGATGGTGAAGAACTATTGCCCGAAATTGGCTTAATTTTAGAAGAAGGTAAAAAAAATCTATTAAGCCGGAAAGATTTATTGCTGGATTTGACACAGGTGCCCGGTCTATACGTACCGCAGTTCTATGATATGGCTCCTGATGGCTCGGTTCATCCTAACCGTTCAGATGTACCAAAGCGGATTATCCGACGGGTTGCGAGTCCTATCCCAGCTTATTCTATAGGTTTGGTTCCTTATGCAGAAACCGTACACGACCGTTTGACGATTGAGATTCGACGGGGTTGCACCAGAGGCTGTAGATTTTGTCAACCAGGGATGTTGACTCGTCCAGCGCGAGATGTAGAACCCGATAAAGTGATAGAAGCAATTACTGAAGGGATGCGTCAAACTGGTTACAATGAATTTTCTTTGTTATCCCTTTCCTGTTCCGATTATTTATCTTTAAGTTCAGTCGGAATGGAAATCAAAAATCGTCTCAAAGACGAAAATATTTCCCTTTCTCTACCCAGTCAGCGAGTAGATAGATTTGATGAAAATATTGCTAATATCCTGGGCGGAAGACGGCAAAGTGGATTGACTTTTGCCCCAGAAGCGGGTACTCAAAGAATGCGGGATATTGTTAATAAGGGTTTAACCAATGAAGAATTATTAAGGGGGGTAAAAACAGCTTGGGAACAAGGTTGGGATAAAGTAAAGCTATACTTTATGATTGGCTTACCTGGTGAAACTGATGAAGATGTATTAGGCATTGCTCAAACGGTAAGCTGGCTAAAGCGGGAATGTTGGGCAAAGGGCAAAAAGCCTTTAAATTTTAACTTAACAATTTCCAATTTTACACCCAAACCTCATACACCATTTCAGTGGCACTCAGTTTCTACCGCCGAATTTAAACGCAAGCAAGAATTACTGCGGCAAGAATTTCGTCGGATGCGGGGAGTTAAGTATAATTTCACCGACGTGCGAATTTCGGCGATGGAAGATTTTGTTGGTAGAGGAGACAGAAACTTAGCCTCGGTGTTACGTCGTGCTTGGGAATTGGGTGCGGGAATGGATTCCTGGTTCGATAATTTAGATAAAGCTTTTACAGCTTGGGAACAGGCAATTGCTGAAGCTGGGTTTTATTGGAAATATCGCCAAGTGCAAGAGGGTGAGTGGAACCTAATGGAGGGCAGTAGCGCAGACGAGCGCCTTGATGCTTCCTTGCCTTGGGACCATATAGATACCGGAATTGACAAAAAGTGGCTGAAGGAAGATTTGCAACGCGCTTTATTATCTGCTATAGTACCTGATTGTTCCTTTGAGGGTTGTTCCCATTGTGGGGTTTGCGGTACCGATTTTGGTCATAATGTGGTGATTGAGCCGCCGCCGATACCGGAATTTACCGGAAATTTTGTTCCTAATACTACCAAGGCTGTACGATTGCGAGTATGGTTTGGCAAGCAGGGTGATATGGCATTAGTTGGTCATCTAGATTTGATGAGAGTTTTTGACCGAGCCGTGCGACGAGCAGGATTACCAGTATCATTTAGCGGTGGGTATAATCCACAACCAAGAATATCAATAGCAAATGCTTTAGCCTTGGGAGCTACTAGCAACAATGAAATTGTTGATTTTGAACTAACTAAGGAGATTGATATTGATAGTTTCCGAAAAGATTTGAGCAAAGAATTACCCGCAGGTATGCCGATATATGATGTATTGCAGCTAGACTTAAAATCAAACAGCGCATCTCAAGTGATCGAAGCTGCAGAGTATTTGATTACTGTAAGTTGTAATCGGGAAGTAACTTCATCTCAATGGCAAGATTGGCTTGAAGCAATCAAAATAAAAGAAGAAATTTGGGTGCAGCATAAAACGAAAAAAGGTAAAATCAAACAGGTAAATCTGCGCGAACGTTTGTTCGAGTTAGAGTTCGTCCGGAAAGCATTGGTCGAATTGGCTGCCCCAGATAATACATTTAGTAGTGCTGTCGAGTTGCGGTATGTGGGAGCTTGTCGCAATGATGGTACACTGTTGCGTCCGGAACAAATTCCATTTATGCTTGAAATTGTAACGGCAACGGAATTCCAACTGCTGCACATACATCGTAGTAAGCTAATTTTAGCGGTTTGATTATTAGAGGGTAATCGTAGTTGTAAAATTGCCCTCCAATTTAACATAAACTTGGAATTGATTTTTCACGACCTTGCGTTAGAATGAGATGAAGAGAAATTTTCTGGCGCTGCAACGGAACGAACTGATTCACCAACCGCTATGTATGGAGCGCTAAAGTTTTCTATATTGTAGAGTGTAAGACGCTGGGATATTATTCCCGATAAAGCATCGGCAGATTAAAGAACGTTTTCTAGATGATTGTTGATGGCTACCAATGTGAATCAGTTATTATTGTACCGGCTTCGTCCAATTGCTTCTCCCACATTTTATGATTTATAAATAGTCGCGAAGCTCAAAACTCTCTGCTAATAGGGCGGGAGATGTAGAGCTAGGGGTCACTTTTATGTGTTCCCCGGCAGGGAGACTTAAAAACTGACTCCAGGATTCGGAGAAAGTATACGCCCCTTGCCTCGATTTGCCCAGGCAGCTAGTGCTGTAAATGATGAGTTAATTGGAGTTATCCAAAAACCGAATTGGGGAATGGGGCGATCGGGGGTAACCCGACACTACAGCACACAAAGGCTCGACGCAGCTTGGCGCTGGTGAGGATATTCTAAGTAATATTGTCCGATTGCTAGAAGAATCTTTCGCAAAAAGCAGCGCGATCGCGCATCTTACGCAAATGCCTTTACCTAAAACCTTGATTTGTGGAGGGAAGGCATGGCAAATTGATCGCGGATGGGCAATTGAATTCATAAAAAGTGTAACCCCACCCGAATCACGGCGTGTAAACGCAATTCAATTTGTAATTAGCTCGTATTTATTTGAGCTGTTATTAGTGCAATTTTATTACAGCAGCACCTTGCAGGGGGAAGGCAGGGTAGATTGAATAACAACTCCTCCCCGAATATTTGAGCTGCCAATTTTTGAGGAAATTGAATGCCGAAACAAATTATCATCGCCGAACAGCATCAAATTGCTGCGGTGTTTTCTGAAGACCAAATACAGGAACTTGTCGTAGCTACAGGTCATCACCAAATTGGTGATATTTACTTAGGAGTCGTAGAAAATGTATTACCTGGGATAGATGCAGCTTTTGTAAATATAGGTGATCCAGAGCGAAATGGTTTTATTCATGTAACTGACCTCGGACCATTAAGGTTGAGACGCACGTCAGCGGCAATCACCGAATTATTGACACCGCAACAAAAAGTATTGGTGCAAGTAATGAAAGAGCCGACGGGTACGAAAGGACCTAGGCTCACGGGTAATATTACTTTGCCGGGGCGCTACGTGGTGCTGATGCCTTATGGGCGAGGCGTAAATTTATCGCGGAGAATCAGGAACGAAAACGAACGCAACCGTTTGCGAGCCTTAGCAATCTTGATAAAACCGGCAGGAATGGGTTTATTAATTCGCACTGAAGCCGAAGGTAAACCAGAAGAAGCGATTATCGAAGATTTAGAGTTTTTGCAAAAGCAATGGGAGTCAATTGGTGAGCAAGCTCAAACTAGTCGTCCCCCAGCCTTGCTTAACCGAGACGATGACTTTATCCAGCGCGTTTTACGGGATATGTATGGTGCGGATGTCAATCGGATTGTAGTAGACTCCAGTACAGGCTTAAAGCGCGTAAAACAGTATTTACAGAACTGGAGCGGCGGACAAGTCCCCCAAGGTTTATTAATTGACCACCACCGCGATCGCACTGCGATTTTAGAATATTTCCGGATTAATGCGGCTGTTAAGGAAGCTTTGAAACCTAGAGTAGATTTACCTTCGGGCGGTTATATTATTATTCAGCCTACGGAAGCATTAACAGTAATAGATGTCAACTCCGGTTCATTTACTCGTTCCGCAACAGCTAGAGAAACCGTATTGTGGACAAATTGTGAAGCTGCGACGGAAATTGCCCGTCAGTTGCGTTTGCGTAATATTGCTGGAGTAATTGTCGTTGATTTCATTGATATGGAATCCCGGCGAGACCAGTTACACGTTCTCGAACACTTTAACAAGGCTCTGAAAGCTGACAAAGCCCGTCCCCAAATTGCTCAACTAACTGAATTAGGTTTGGTAGAGCTAACCCGTAAACGTCAAGGTCAAAATATATACGAGTTATTTGGAGAAACTTGTCCTACCTGTGGAGGTTTGGGACATATCGTACATTTACCAGGAGAAAACGAATCCCGAATAGTATCACCACCAACAGAAATACCCGAGCGTGTAATACCTTTACCCCAAAGAGAACCGCGTGTTTCTCCTCCTCGTTTAAACGAACCAAGGGAAGTAGTAGATGGATTCACACAAGCAGACGAACCCGAAACTGATTTTGCTAATCTAAACCTGCTCAATCATCCCAGCTATCAAGAATTAGGCGATAGTAGTAAACGTCGCCGTCGTCGCCGCTTGGGTATTAATGTCGGAAATGGCAAAGATGAACCACAAATAAATGGGAATCCTTTGACACTAATTAATGAGGACTTGGACATTGACTCAGAAGTAGAACCAGAACTGACAAGAAGATCTGATAATTCCCCATCAGGCTTGAGTAAAGCATGGAGTGAAAGACCAGAACGTAGCAGAACAACAAGAGTAGAATCGGTCAAAGGAGTACTCGAACCACCAGAAATTGTTTCTGTGGAAATGACACCCTCCGAACAAGATGTTTACGCTTTAATGGGTGTTACACCATTAAAGAAATTGGAAAAAGATTTCAAAAACGAAAAATCTGTAATAATTAATGTTGTTCCTCCTGGTCAAGGTGGAGTAAGTGTTGAAGAACCCTATTCACTTACGCCAACTCCAAGGAAGGTGAAAATCGATCCTGAAGTTACAATTGAAGAGGAAATTGAAGAAGAAATTGAACAAGTAGAAGGAATAGAAGAATTAGAAGGAATAGAAGAATTAGAGAAAGTAGAACAAGCAGAACAAGCAGAATCTAATCAAACGATAGATGAAAATGAAACAGCAGCTCCAACAGCAGACAGACGTCGCCGTCGTCGTCGTTCTTCTGTAATCGAAGCACCATCTAGCTAGAATTTGAACGCCGGTTTCTATGGTAAAAATTGGGCAATCTATCGCTGCAATAGACACGCCAACACTTCCCCTCGAACAAAATTGGCTGGAATTTTCTACCTATTGCAATTTAGGATTAATTGCAGGGGTAGATGAAGTAGGGAGAGGTGCTTTGTTTGGTCCTGTTGTAGCGGCAGCAGTAATTCTACCTGATACTAATAGTTTGCCCGGGCTCCTCACAACCAAAATTCAAGATAGTAAAAAACTATCAGAAAATCGAAGGTCTCAGTTAGCTAGGCAAATTTTTGATATTGCAATAGATTGGAAAATCGGTTTTGCAACCACGGCTGAAATAGACTCTTTTAATATCCTGCAAGCATCACTTTTAGCAATGAAGCGGGCTGTTCTGAAATTAAAGGTACAGCCTGTACTTTGTTTAGTTGATGGAAATCAGCCGATAAAAAACTTATCACTACCACAACAAACAATAGTTAAAGGAGATTCTCTATCGCTGACGATCGCTTCTGCTAGCATCGTTGCTAAAGTTTGGCGCGATGAACTAATAATTCGCCTTGCCAAAAAGTATCCAATGTACGATTTAGAACGAAATAAGGGTTATGGTAGCAAGAAACATCTATTAGCACTGCAAAATTACGGCATTTCCCCCTTGCATCGAAAATCTTTCCGTCCGTGTCAAATAGATGGTAAAAAATATAGTAAATAATATTTACAGATTTTTCTACTCACGGCAAGAAAACATTAAAATCATTACTGTCGGAGTCGAAACTGCTATCTTGCGAATGCAATTCTATCCAACGCTGATAATCAACCAGTAGTTGGCGCAGCAACCTTTGCTTTATTGTTAGCAATACACTTTTGAGCAAGCCGTTGCCAGTAGCTTCTAATATTGGTTTAGGAGTAAATGATATTGGTGGCGGCAACTCAACATATACTTCTAAATTTGCCATACCTTTAAGATAACTATTTCCATTATTTTCGTAACTGGATAAATCACCTTTTAAGTCAAGTTGAAAACGTTGGTTAATATAATCTATACCAAGGATTTTACTATTTACTGATTCTAAACAAATTGTTCCATCTCCGATTTCCCATACTCTCATGTCTACCACTGGTTGAATGGTCAATGATATAAAAGTTAAAGGACGCATTTTTAAACGGAAAACTTCCTCACTTAATTGTTCAACCCGGCTTGAATCAACTAAAGCTCTAACCAAGCGTTGAGGTTGCCGTAAATAATGCTTAATTGGAATAGGTTGGTATGGAACGGGAATTTCTACAGATTGACAGGCTTTAAACTTTGTAGCCATAGTTAAGCGACAATAGCCGATAATTGTATTTCTTGTCAACAAAAGTATCAATTTTTGTCTTACAAAAAACTCATACTCTTTATTGATTATAAAAAATGATTGTTACTTAATAATATCTATTTTTGGTGAGAAAGTCGGTATTCTGTTTGCTATATATCGGTATTAAGAAAATAATCGTAGTTCTTCTAGTATTAAAGCGAACAAAAGTAAGAAAGTTGAAAAATTAATGGTTTAATAAATATGATATCAATTGCACATTTGGGACCTCCCGGTACTTATACAGAACAAGCAGCCTTATATTACGTAAGTTGGCTGACTAAAAATACTCAAACAGAAGCATTATTATGTCCTTATCCCAGCATTTTTCAAACCCTTGTTTCTGTAGCCAAAAAACAAACAGATTTAGCGATAGTACCAGTCGAAAATTCTATTCAAGGAGGAGTTACTGTTACTTTAGATACACTATGGCAACTGGATACTTTGCAAATTCAGTTAGCTTTAGTTATGCCTATTACTCATGCTTTAATTTCCTGTTGTCAAGAATTAGATAATATCGAGACGGTTTATTCTCATCCACAAGCATTAGCCCAATGTCAAAAATGGTTGGAGAAGTTTCTTCCCGAAGTACAGTTAATTCCCACTAATTCTACAACAGAAGCATTAACAAAATTAAAAGATGTTGAAGCTGCTGCAGCTATTTCATCTCGTAGAGCTGCCCAACTATATAATCTACCAGTACTTGCAAACGGTATTAATGATTATCCAGAGAATTGTACTCGTTTTTGGGTAATTAGTCAGCCTGGTAACAGTCCCAACCATGAGATATTAGCAAATACTGCCTTTTTCACTTCACTGGCATTTAGTGTACCAGCAAATAACCCTGGTACATTAGTTAAAACTTTAGAAGTTTTTGCCAAGGAAAATATTAACCTTAGTAGGATTGAATCCCGTCCAACAAAACGTTCCCTAGGAGAATACTTGTTTTTTATAGATTTAGAAGCAGATGTTTTCTCTAAAAAAATGCAATCTGCTTTAGCTGAATTATCCGATCGCACAGAAATTATTAAAATTTTTGGTAGTTACAATGTTTTACCAACACAATCATTGTCTTAGGTAATTAAAAACATTGTACCGCGCTTGCCTTCGTCAAAACAGACCGCGCCTGCGGCGAGCAAAAGTATCAAGGTAATAACTATTATAGAATAGGGGTTTCAACATGACAGAAACGGGTGCTTTATTTATGCCGTGTTGTACTAGTAATAAGCGTCCTATTTTGAGGAAAAAGTTTATATCTTTTTAGGAAATATCACCAATTCATCACTCTTATTTGTGATATTTTTTACTATTTTCTCTAATTAAACAAGCATATTTCAAACATAAGAGTAGTTACAATTACTTTGTTACAAACTCTAAAAAAACTAAAAGCACAACTTTGAAATTTAATCAAGTTGATATAATTAATATTTAACAACCAATTACTAACGATAAACGATTAATCACAACGTTTGATTTAATGTATCTTTAAGAACAGTACGCGCTGCTAAATGATTGCGAGTTGAAGTTAAAATTTCTGCTTCACGTTCTAAGCGGGCGGCAGTATTTTGCATTTCTAACAATGACTGTTGCTCTGGGGCAACACGATAGAGGTTACTTGCTACCCAATAAGATAATTCTTTCGGTAAAGCTGGTAAATCTTGTGGTAGTTCGATATTTTGCTCGGTTAACTTAGCACTGAGTCGCACAACATCACGCAATAGCTGTTCTACTTCAGATGCTTCATGTCGTAAATCTTTACTGGGTTCTTGATCGTCAATCCATTCAACTAAACCGACAAAATAAGGCTTCTCGCGAACGTACTCTAAGACGCGAAATCTTTGTTGTCCTAAAGTTAGCATTTTCATTCGGTCATCTTTTAAGCGTTGATGATGAATAATTTCTGCACAGCAGCCAACGTTCGCAACCGTACCTTTTGCTGGGTCAACCATTAATACCCCGAACCTGCGATCGCTATCCAAAATCGTGTTCATCATGATTCGATAACGAAATTCAAAAATATGTAGGGGTAATGGTCTGGTGGGAAACAAAACTACATCTGGTAATGGGAACAGAGGTAATTCGCGAACTGCAATTTTAGAGGAAGATGTCATATTTATGGTAATTTATATTTTTACTGTAGATAAAAGTATTTCTTTGTGGAAAAACCCCTATTTTCTTTATATTTTATCCTAAAGTCGTTTTGGGTTTATGACTGTTGGCTATAAATATGAAAATAAATATGGCAAAATCCTGGCAAATTGAGCTCGATAAAAAGCCCTTAGAAATTTTTCTCAGTTTCTAAGGGAAATTAGTATCTCTATACACTTAAGTATACATAGGTAACAATTATGTCTCTGATGCTACTTTTTGCGAAACTACAATCAACTATTAAAGTTTGACTTCAATGTCCACACCAGATGGTAAATCAAGTTTCATCAAAGCATCAATGGTTTTAGAAGAAGGCTGGTAAATATCGATAATGCGGCGATGGGTACGGGTTTCAAAATGTTCCCGTGAATCTTTGTCTACGTGAGGCGAGCGAAGTACACAGTAAATACGGCGTTTTGTCGGTAAAGGTATTGGACCAATTGCTGTAGCATTAGTGCGGTTAGCGGTATCAACAATTTTCTCGCAAGAAGTATCGAGCAAGCGACGGTCAAAAGCTTTTAAACGAATTCTAATTTTCTGCTGCTGTAAAGTAGCCATTTGTTCAATTTTCCTGGTTCTGATTTTTTTGTACTCGAATCAATGGAAATCTATATTAATAAGTCAAAATCAAAAAATCAATTCAAAATAATTTTCAAATTTTGACTGTTTCTGTTTCCAATTATGCGGCAGTTAAAAAAGCAGAGTGGTATTACACCATCTCTGCTCGTAGTTTAGTTAAAGTCCATCAACTACTTAAGAATTTTAGAAACTACGCCAGCACCAATGGTACGACCACCTTCACGAATTGCAAAGCGCATTCCTGTTTCGATCGCAATGGGGTTGATGAGTTCTACGTTCATCTTAATACGGTCACCGGGCATTACCATCTCCGCAGCACTACCATCATCGGCGGTGAAGGTCTTAATTGTGCCCGTTACATCAGTGGTACGCACGTAGAATTGAGGACGATAACCGGAAAAGAATGGGGTTTTACGACCACCTTCTTTATCTGTTAAAACGTATACTTCGCCTTCAAATTCGGTATGAGGAGTAATGCTACCGGGCTTTGCGATTACCATACCACGCTGAATATCATCTTTCTGCATACCGCGTAGTAGTATTCCGGCGTTATCCCCAGCCATACCTTCATCGAGACTCTTCTTAAACATCTCGATACCAGTTACGGTGGTGGGACGAGTATCTCTGAGGCCAACCAGTTCTACTTGGTCACCAACTTTAACTTTTCCACGCTCGATTCTACCAGTTGCTACTGTACCACGACCGGTGATGGAGAATACGTCTTCCACGGCCATCAAGAAGGGCTTATCTACGGCACGTTCGGGAGTAGGAATAAAAGCATCTACTTGCTCCATTAAATCGTAGATTTTATCTACCCACTCGTTTTCACCTTTCTGAATTTTGGGATTGGCAAGCATTGTTTCCAAGGCTTGCAAACCAGAACCAGCAACTACGGGAATATCATCGCCAGGGAAATCGTAATCGCTAAGAAGTTCGCGGACTTCCAATTCCACCAACTCCAATAATTCTTCATCATCCACCATGTCTTGCTTGTTCAAGAAGACAACCAAGCTGGGTACACCAACCTGCTTCGCTAACAAAATATGTTCGCGGGTTTGGGGCATTGGGCCGTCAGCAGCAGATACTACGAGGATTGCACCGTCCATTTGGGCTGCACCAGTGATCATGTTTTTCACATAGTCAGCGTGTCCGGGACAGTCCACGTGAGCGTAGTGGCGATCGCCTGTTTCATATTCAACGTGGGCAGTATTAATAGTAATACCCCGTGCCTTTTCTTCAGGTGCGTTATCAATATCAGCGTAATCTTTCGCTGCAGCGTTACCCAAAGCAGACAAAGTCATGGTGATGGCTGCTGTTAACGTGGTTTTACCGTGGTCAACGTGGCCAATTGTACCAATATTAACGTGTGGTTTATTTCTTTCAAATTTTTCGCGTGCCATTTATGCTCGTTTCCTTTTTTAACTATCCGTTCCCTTTGTTTTTAGCGATGATTGCCTCAGCCACGTTGCGAGGCACTTCTTCGTAGTTACTAAACTGCATCGAGAAGATACCCCGACCTTGGGTTTTTGACCGAATGTCAGTTGCGTAACCAAACATTTGTGCCAATGGTACTTTAGAAGTTACTTTGGCTAAGCCTTCTTCAGATCCCATGCCTTCAATTTGACCGCGACGAGAGTTGAGATCGCCTATGACATCCCCAAGAAATTCCTCGGGTACTTCTACCTCAACTTTCATCAAAGGTTCTAACAGCACTGGTGAAGCTTTCATTACTGCTTCTTTCATAGCCATTGAACCGGCGATTTTGAAAGCCATTTCCGAAGAGTCTACATCGTGATAAGACCCATCAACCAACGTTGCTTTAACGTCAATTAATGGATACCCAGCTATAATACCGGATTCACAGGTTTCTTTCATTCCTTGTTCTACCGGTCCGATATATTCTTTCGGTACGGAACCCCCAACAATCTTAGAAATGAATTCAAAACCGCTTCCGGCTTCTCCTGGTTCCAAGTTTACAACTACGTGACCGTATTGACCTTTACCACCACTCTGACGGATGAATTTACCTTCTACTCCGTTGATTTGTTGGCGGATTGTTTCGCGGTAAGCAACCTGGGGGGCACCAACGTTAGCTTCTACCTTAAATTCTCGCAGCATTCTATCTACAAGAATTTCTAGGTGCAATTCTCCCATTCCGGCAATCACTGTTTGATTGGTTTCAGGGTTGACGCTAACTCGGAAGGTTGGGTCTTCATCCGAAAGTGCTTGTAATGCTTTACCTAACTTCTCCATATCTTGTTTGGTTTTGGGTTCAACCGCCACCGATATTACTGGTTCGGGAATATAAAGGGATTCCAGAATCACTGGAGAGTCTTCATCACAAAGGGTGTCACCTGTCAAGGTGTCTTTCAAGCCCACCGTAGCCCCCAAATCTCCGGCAAACAAATTTTCAACGTCTTGTCGGTCATCTGCTTTCATCACCACCAAACGGGAAATTCGTTCTTTTTTCTCTTTGGTGGAGTTATACACGTAGCTACCTTTTTTTAGCACGCCAGAATAAACCCGAACAAAGGTCAGACGACCGTAGGGGTCAGCCATAACTTTGAAAGCTAAAGCCGCTAGAGGTGCTTCATCGTCAGCAGGTCTGTCAACGGTTTCACCGCTTGGTAGAGTACCTTGAATTGCTGGTACTTCCAATGGAGATGGCAAATAATCCACCACCGCATCAAGCAATAACTGTACGCCTTTGTTTTTAAATGCCGAACCACAAAGCATCGGCACCATAGTTCCGGCGATTGTACCTCTACGCAAGGCTTGACGAATTTCTTCTTCGGTAAGCTCTTCGCCCTCGAAGTACTTAGTCATCAAGTTATCTGAGGTTTCCGCAACTGCTTCAACCAGCTTGGTGCGATATTCCTCTGCCATTTCCTGCATTTCACCTGGTATATCCTGTTCCTGGATATCCGTGCCTTGGTCGTTGTTGTAAATAAAAGCACGCATTTTCACCAAGTCAATAATGCCGGTAAACTCGCTTTCGCTACCAATGGGCAATTGAATGGGAACGGCATTAGTCCGCAGGCGATCGCGTACTTGTTCGTAAACCTTATAAAAGTTTGCGCCGGTGCGATCCATCTTATTAACAAAGATGATTCTCGGCACTTGATAGCGGTCTGCTTGTCGCCAAACTGTTTCTGTCTGAGGCTGCACGCCGCCTACAGAACATAAAACCGTAATTACACCATCCAATACCCGCATAGAACGTTCAACTTCAATAGTGAAGTCCACGTGACCGGGAGTATCGATAATGTTAATTTGATGGTTTCTCCAACTGGTACTAATTGCAGCAGCGGTAATCGTAATTCCCCGCTCCCTCTCTTGTGCCATCCAGTCGGTAACAGCCGTTCCCTCGTGAACTTCACCTATTTTGTGAATGATGCCGGAGTAAAACAGTATTCTTTCTGTTGTTGTAGTTTTTCCCGCATCAATATGCGCTGCAATACCCATATTGCGCACTTTTTCTAGCGGGTTGGTACGTGCCACAACTACCTCCTATGGTTTTTGCCTCGTAATATCTTGTATATTACACAAGAAAAGAAGTTTCTATACTATGAACCACATTCCGTTATATTTCTAGTCATAAAGATGATATATAACCTTTAGTAAAAAGCAATATACCTGTCTTAAACTTAATAACGATAATGTGCAAAAGCTTTATTTGCTTCTGCCATCCTGTGAGTTTCTTCCCGTTTGCGAATTGCGCTACCCGTTTCGTTAGACGCATCCATTAATTCGTTTGCCAGTTTACTTGCCATGGTTCTACCTGGGCGCTGACGGGAATACTGTACTAACCAACGCAGCGCCAAGGTTGTGCCTCTTTCTGAACGTACTTCCATTGGTACTTGGTAAGTCGCCCCACCCACTCGTCGAGCTTTTACTTCTACTAATGGAGTTAAATTGCGTATTCCTCTTTCAAATACTTCTATTGGATCGCCACCAGTTCTTTCTTCAATGATTTTCATTGCGTCATAAACTATCCGTGCGGCAAGAGATTTCTTTCCATGACGCATTATCCGCCTGATTGTCATACTTATCAAGCGGCTATTGTAAACTGAGTCAGGCGGAACTGCGCGCCTTTGAATAACACCACGACGTGACATATTTAACCTTTAATTCAATATAGCAACTAGAGATAAATCTACACGGATACTTACGAATATAGTATGCATCCCTCTAACTACGCCCACAGCATCCCACCGTTTCGATTATCCGAAATCAAGGATATGCCTTTATGTGGTCCTAGATGATTAAAAATGGGAAACTCTACTCTATTTTGATTTTAAGTAAGCCCCATTCGAGATTCCATATTACCCGAACTAACCGCTCAAAAAACTCAAATTGCTGTGGACTTTCTCAACTTTATCAGTATACTCACAACGCTTCCAATAGTTGAAAAATGGCTCCAACTATCCATTCAAAGCGTCATCATCTATACGTTGATATTTAAATCTAAATCCAAAACGCTTTTTGATTTGAGTCAGAATGCAACACCAACTTTCCCCCTTAAGGCTTTACAAAAATGGAGTGTAGTTGTGAGCAATCTCCTCTAAAACAACTACAACTTCCCCATAAGGAAAAACAATAAATATATCCGAGGCTTTTGGGTCGCTAGCAACTCTTAGAACTTGAATTATATACAAACGACTTCGCGATTGAAAATTAAATACAATGCGAATAATAGAGCAGGGTGCTACTATTCCTTCGGGCGTTTCGTTCCGTACTTTGAACGACCTTGCTTGCGGTCTTTTACTCCTGCGGTATCCAAAGTTCCACGGATAATGTGGTATCTCACCCCCGGTAAGTCCTTAACCCTACCGCCACGAATCATCACAACTGAGTGTTCTTGGAGGTTATGACCTATTCCTGGAATGTAAGCCGTGACCTCAAATCCGGAAGTCAATCTTACCCTTGCTACTTTTCTCAGAGCTGAATTTGGTTTCTTTGGGGTTGTTGTGTAAACCCTGGTGCAAACGCCCCGTCTCTGAGGGCATTGTTTCAGAGCCGGGGATTTTGTTTTCTGACGCGTACTTACGCGTTGGTTACGAATTAATTGCTGTATTGTTGGCATGAGTCACAGCACGTGAAGCTGTTTGTTATCTAAGTTTTAACAAATCCTGATTATATCTCTTTTTGCAAAACTTTATGTCCTTTTTTTGTAAAAATTTTATATTTTTTTTAGATGTAGTGTCAAGGGGGGATGGAGTGAGGGAGTAATTATTCTTGTTCGGAGAAAGAATTGCCACAGCCGCAAACAGTTTTTGCTTTGGGGTTGTAAAAGCGAAAGCCACCACCCATGAGGTCTTCAGAGTATTCTATCCTTAAACCCTGAATATGTTTTACGGTTTCGGCATCTATGACTACTTGTATATTGTTACAGCTAAAAACGCGATCGCTATCTGTTAATGTATGTTCCTCACTCAAGGACATATCGTAAAACCAATCGTCACAACCTCCGGGTTTGACTGCAAGGCGAAATAAAAGGTTAGGTAGTTTTAACTTTGATTTTAATCGCTGTATTTCGTCTGCTGCTGCTTGAGAAATTTGAATCATGGAAAATATGACGGGGGAATGCTGGAGGCGAATTTTAAAATCAAATTATATGCAAAATATAAAAATCACAAAATTCTTTATATAAAAAAAAAGAAAATATAAAAAACAAAGGCAGTATTAATTATTTTACAGAACTAACGGACACTTTATTGAAAAACCAACTTTTTTGATAAAAGTATCGCACGGAAACTCGCCAAACTAAAAAAGGCTTATTGTTTCCATGCGGAGTTAAAAGCGACACAATATTTTTTAAATCAAAGTTATGACTCAATTAAGAGTTATTGTTTTTAGTGAGCTATCCCTGATTTTACTTTTGGGCACGAGCATAGTCATCTTGGTAACGGACAATATCATCTTCTCCTAAGTATTCTCCGTTTTGTACTTCAATCAATATTAAAGGAATTACGCCAGGGTTTTCTAAACGGTGCGCGGTACATTGTGGTACGTAGGTGGACTGATTATTGCTCAATATAATTTCTTCTTCGCCGCAAGTAACTTTAGCAGTTCCAGATACGACAATCCAGTGTTCGCTACGGTGATGGTGCATTTGTAAGCTAAGGCGATGTCCCGGCTTAACTTCAATGCGCTTGATTTTATAACCGCGTGCTTCTTCCAAAACTGTGAATGAACCCCAAGGGCGCAACTCAGTTGCAGCAACCCCTTCAGGAGTTACTGCTGGGGGTAGAGTAAGTGCGTTTGCTTCTGTTGTTTCTTGGAATTGAGCCATAGTTACCTCGTTTGAAGACATAAAAAAACCTTTAGTACTCTTAACTATTGTTGGAAAAAAGTAACGTAATATTGCAACCGTAATTGTCTGCAATTGAGTCCACCTTACCCAAACATACCAAAGTCAATTGTTACGGTGTAATCAACAGGTAGCGATATTTCTATGTTTACACCAAGTCTTCATCAATTATCAAGGCAACTTTTTACAAGCTTTAAAAACTCTTCAATTATTAGTAATTTTTCCTTATTTTATACGGAGAAATTATAGTTGATTAGATTACTTATTTCTAAGTGCTAAAAAGTTAGGGTTTAGGAGTGAGGAGTAAGAATTTAGAATGCCCGAATTTAGAATGCCCGAATTCAGAAGAAATTATTTATCGTTTATTCTTCTCCCCATCTCCTCAGCCCCTCAGCCCCTTGTCCCCTTGTCCCCTTGTCCCCATCTAAGGATGCGGTAAGAAAATACCAATTCCGTTGTGAACCCTAGCGGCAGTGTTGGGGGAACGATCGAGTAATTGTCCTCCTAAATAAAGGCTTGTAGAACTACCACCGTCTAAGTTTAGAGCGTTGAGGCAGCCTAATTGCTGCATTAATTGAGCGTGTTCTAATAAACTAGGTCCTTTTCCACCAGCGCGATCGTGTACGGCAGCAAATATCACCTTCTGGGTTGAGGTGGTACAAATGGCGCTACGAATAGCTTTTTGTTCGGCGAAGGCTTTACTGAATTTTTCGGCTTGAGCATCGAGAACAATTTGATTATTTTTCAGCAGCAAAGGGCCAGCTCCTAAGACATGGGGATAGCGGTTAAATTCTGGGGAAACTGTCGAACTGACAATATCTAAAGGAGTTCCAATAGGTAATTTGGCTGCATTATTCACGGCATTGCCACGAAAAGCTAATAGATAGCCATTCTTAGGAATGGGAGCAGCTTCTTCTCCTGCTTTCCCTCCTGTGTATTGTTTGCTAACTCGATTGTTTTGAACGATCGCAATAATTTCGTTGTCAGTGAGGGGTGTATAACTATTTCCCCATAAATGCGTATATCTAGCTATTCCTTGCTGTACGTATCCACTGTTGAGATGAGAAATTGGCAGGCTTTGATTGTTTGAAATTATTAAAGTTTCTTGTAAAGAAAGGCGGTTGATATAAAAGTTTCCTGCATCGTTCCAAGCAATTGCACCCCGGTTAAGAATAGGACCGGAGAACCACTGATTATCCCGGCGAATTGCGCCCAAGGGTAAACGATTTTTGCGATTGAAGAAACCACCGTTAATTGCTGCTGCTGCTAGATATTTTTGCGCTGTTTTGATTAGGGGTGCGGTACCTTCAAGTTGATCTCGATTGGTAGCAACAGGTCTAATTTTGGCTTTGGAAGTTCGGGGATCAATTTCTAACCATACTACTGGAAAGCGTTCTTTACCCAAAGACAGAAACTGCTGTTGCCAACGCAATCCGGGTGCCCAATTGATTGAACGTTTTACTAAAGCATCTGGACGAATATCGACAACTAAACGATAGGGTTTGGCTGATGTACTAATGCGGGGGGTTAAACCGAAGGGAACTACTAGTCGAATAATGGTTTGATTGTTAATTACTTCGACTTGCTTAATAAATGTTTTGGAGGCTCGATCCGCTAGTACTGGTGGCGATTTCCTGGTGAAAATATTTTCTAAGTTTCTTGGTTGCGGTATTGGTGGTGCAAAACTATAGCGCTGTACTAAATTAGGATCTGCGACTCCATCAATGTTAATTATCCACTCTCTTGCAGGTGGTTCTGGCAATGAATTCGGAATATTAGTTTTGATGACAAGACTTTGAGGCGGGGGTGAAATTTCAGGTTTGTAAGGCTTTTTAATCAAAGAACCGCTCGTTAGGTTCCAAGGTGTTGGACGATCTAAATCTATAATTATCCGCTGCTGTTCAGATAAGTTTTTATCTTGATTAATTCTTTTGACTGTTGCATTTGGTGTAAAAATTACTAAAGTATTACTATGAACTTGTATTTGCCATTTTGCTTTTTGAGCAAATCTTGTAATATCTAAATAACGATATCCAGAGGCATGGAAACCAGTCAAAACTTCAGGCTTGGACTCGGATGAAAACCACTGCACTGGTTGCAGTTGTGGATTTTTAGTATTTAGTAAATCTACTCCTATTAACTGTCGAAGTGCTCCGTCACTTAAATAAGTCCCAACAGAAAGTGTTTCACCTTTTTGCTGTAGCCAAGTTCCCGGTAGCATGCGACCATTAAGATTTATTTGATTACCGTAGAAAAATAATCCTCTTGATGTCGATAATACCGACGGTTGAGTTGACTTTAACATCCATTCGCCCCCTGGCTGCAGGCTAGCATCTATATTAGAAGGCTTAGCTCTAGCAATGGAAGTCGCAGTCAAATTTAGTATTATTGCCAAGATTGGTAATGCCCTAGACTTGACAAAAAAGCTATCATTAATATGACTGATAACACTGCAGAAATTTCCTTGACTCAAATATTGCTTTTTGACCATAATATTAGTTAAGTAGTAACTCTAAATACCGATGTTTCTTACATCGAAGTAATCATCAAAGTAAAATAAGTCTAAAGTGGTAGTTTACAAATTGGCTTTTGTCTCTTACAAAACAATGTCATTGCTTATTGACGCATCAATATTGCAAATAATGCGTCAAGGGTTCCCTTAAAAGTTTTTTCTTCAAAAAAACTTTTAAGGGTGCCCGTCAATAAGCAATTCTTGGTTGCCAAACAGTTATAATAATTTTCCCCATACAAGATGAATTGAAATGTTTTATCGTTTTTGTTCAATAATACTTGTAGGGTTAGATTTTGCACTCATAAGATTTGTCAGGGATCTATGGCAATAAAATTTATACAATTAGATAGATAATCAGGAATTGCAAATGGACAATTAGTGTAATACGCTGCTAAAAGACACCCAATTAGCAGAATTTTGATATTTAAAGTAATGAAGTTAATGATAGAAGTTTTGTTTCAGGTCAGCGACAAATAGATGCATCTGTAAAAAAAAACTTGCATTTTAGACAAGCTGATTGAGAGAATATATAGCCTCAAGATATAAATTGAAAATAGGCGATACACACGCTCAGGCTCCCTCAATTCAGCATAAACACATAAAAAATAACTGGCTAAGTTT
Organism: Richelia sp. UBA3308; assembly: GCA_002361335.1. GTDB lineage: Bacteria > Cyanobacteriota > Cyanobacteriia > Cyanobacteriales > Nostocaceae > Rivularia. The sequence continues at coordinate 21,098 of DESS01000002.1, read as the reverse complement.
AACACAGGTGTACAAAAAATCAAGCCTGGGGTTAAATTTTTTTCTCTCGATGTGAAGGTAACTCAGTTTTCTCGATTTGTTTGTGAAGCAAGTTTTATCAACAAGAACGTGGCAACGATCACAATTTATCCGTTTCGGGTGACATTCTATGAATAACAGGCAGATGAATCAAGTCAAAAGCACAGCCTTTTCAAATACTTTTTTGGAGCAAAACAGTTTGCTAGAAGAAAAAGACGCTTGTGGGGTGGGTTTTATTGCCCACCGTCAGCGCCAAGAAAGTCATGAAATCATCACGAAAGGCTTGGTGGCTTTAACTTGTTTGGAACACAGAGGTGGTTGTAGTGCCGATCGCGACTCAGGGGATGGTGCGGGAATATTAAGCGCCATACCTTGGGAATTGTTTGAGGCAGATGGGAAAGCTAGGGGTATAGAAGCAGCAGTGCAGGAAAATATTGCTGTGGGGATGCTGTTTTTACCGCTTGACGAAAAAGCTGCTGATACTGCACGCTCAATTGTAGAGCAGGTAGCGCAATCGGAAAATTTGACGGTATTGGGATGGCGGGTAGTTCCAGTTGATTCAACAGTTTTGGGGGTACAAGCCAGGGAAAATCAACCGCAAATTGAACAAGTTTTTCTCAAGGGGGAAAATGTTAGTGGGGATGAGTTAGAAAGAAAGCTTTATATTACCCGCCGTCGCATTAATAATACAATTAGTAGTTTGGATGACGACTGGATAGAGGAATTTTATGTTTGCTCCCTATCGAGTCGGACAATAGTCTACAAGGGTATGGTGCGATCGGCGGTGTTGGGGGATTTTTATCTAGATTTACAGAATCCTGCTTATAAAAGTAGTTTTATTGTCTACCACCGCCGTTTTAGTACAAATACTATGCCCAAATGGCCATTAGCGCAACCGATGCGGCTTTTGGGTCACAATGGAGAAATAAATACGCTTTTGGGTAATATTAACTGGATGAGGGCTAGACAAGCAAGTTTAAGTCATCCAAATTGGCAAGGGCGGTTGGAAGAATTAAAGCCCTTTGTCGGTATAGGAAATAGCGATTCTGCTACCTTAGATAACGTCTTTGAGTTACAGGTACGTTCCGGACGTAATCCCTTGGAAGCGTTGATGATTATGGTTCCCGAGGCTTATAAAAATCAACCGGCTTTAAGTAATTATCCGGAGATTGTGGATTTTTATGAATACTATAGTGGATTGCAAGAAGCTTGGGATGGCCCGGCGCTTTTAGTATTTAGTGATGGTAATACAGTTGGTGCAACATTAGATCGTAACGGTTTAAGACCGGCGCGTTACTGTATAACTGCCGATGATTATATTGTGGTAGCTTCCGAAGCTGGTGTGGTAGAGTTCAGCGAAGAAAGTATCATTGAGAAAGGTCGGTTGGGTCCAGGAGAAATGATTGCTGTGGACTTGCAAAACCAGGAAATTCTCAAAAATTGGCATATTAAGGAACGGGTTGCCAAAAGGTACCCTTATGGAGAATGGTTGCGACAGTATCGGCAAGAATTTAACCAGACAGGCAATGATTTTAATGGTGTTAATGGTAGTAGTGCAAATGGTAATGGTGTTAATAGCAATGGACATAGTGCAACTAACAGCCCACAATTAATCGGCGACAACCAACAATTAACAACTAAGCCAATAGACAGACAAGCCTTACTGCGGCATCAAATAGCCTTTGGTTACACCACAGAAGATGTGGAAATGGTGATTCAACCAATGGCAATTGATGCTAAAGAACCGACATTCTGTATGGGTGATGATATCCCTCTAGCGGTACTTTCAGAAAAACCACATTTATTGTATGACTATTTCAAGCAGCGATTTGCTCAGGTAACAAATCCACCCATTGACCCTTTACGGGAAAAGTTGGTGATGTCGTTGAAAGTAGAATTGGGCGATCGCGGTAATTTACTCGATCCTAAACCGGAATATGCTCGCCGGTTTAAGTTAGATTCGCCAGTATTAACTGAAGCTCAATTAATTGAAATAGAAAAGTCGGATTTTCATGCAGTTGAATTATCTACAGTGTTTCCGATTGCCAAGGGGCGCCAAGGATTAAAAGCGGCTGTAGAATCTTTGCAAAATCAAGCTGTGGAAGCGGTGCGTAATGGTGCTGCAATTTTGGTATTGAGCGATAAAATTTCTGGTAATTCCCAGGAATGGCAAGAGTATGGAGCCATAAATGCAGATAATACCTACATTCCTCCTTTGCTGGCAGTCGGTGCGGTACACCACCATTTAATCCGGGAAGGGTTGCGAATGAATACTTCTTTAGTGGTTAATACCGCTCAATGTTGGAGTACTCATCATTTTGCCTGTTTAATTGGTTTTGGTGCAGCTGCTGTTTGTCCTTACATGGCTTTGGATACTTTGCGTAGTTGGTGGTCAGATCCTAAAACTCAACAGTTTATACAGCGTGGTAAAATAGCTGCTTTAAGTTTAGAACAATATGAAGGGAATTATGTCAAGGCTGTAAAAAACGGTTTGCTAAAAATCCTTTCTAAAATGGGAATTTCTCTGCTGAGTAGTTACCAAGGAGCGCAAATTTTTGAAGCTATTGGTATTGGTAGAGATTTATTAGATTTAGGATTTTATGGTACTACTTCCCGCATTGGTGGAATTACTGTTAGTGAATTGGCTCAAGAAGTATTATCAGTTCACTGCAAAGCATTCCCCGAATTAACCGCCAAAAAGCTAGAAAACTTAGGTTTTGTGCAATATCGTCGTGGTGGCGAATACCATATGAACAGCCCCGAAATAGCCAAAGCCCTACATCAAGCTGTTAAAGGTAAAAATTACGACCACTACGCAGTTTATCAAAAGCATTTGCAAAATAGACCTATAACTGCGTTACGGGATTTACTGGACTTTCAAAGCGATAGAGAGGCGATTTCCATTGAAGAAGTAGAACCAGTTAGCGAAATAGTTAAACGTTTTTGTACTGGGGGAATGTCCCTAGGAGCATTGTCAAGAGAAGCACACGAAACCTTGGCGATCGCCATGAATAGATTAGGTGGAAAATCGAACTCAGGTGAAGGTGGTGAAGATCCCATACGTATGGGAATTTTAGATGATGTTGATGAAAATGGACATTCGCCAACATTACCTCATTTAAACGGTTTAGTTAAAGGCGATACAGTATCAAGTGCCATCAAGCAAGTTGCATCAGGACGATTTGGCGTAACTCCAGAGTATCTGATGAGCGCCAAACAAATTGAAATTAAGATGGCTCAAGGTGCAAAACCTGGTGAGGGGGGACAATTACCGGGTAGAAAAGTCAGCGAATATATTGCCAGTTTAAGGCGTTCCAAACCAGGAGTGACTTTAATTTCGCCACCACCACATCATGATATTTATTCCATCGAAGACTTAGCGCAGTTAATATTTGACTTGCACCAAATTAACCCCGAAGCCAAAGTTTCCGTAAAACTAGTAGCAGAAATCGGTATTGGTACAATTGCAGCCGGTGTAGCCAAAGCCAACGCCGATATTATCCAAATTTCCGGTCATGACGGGGGTACAGGAGCATCTCCATTAAGTTCGATTAAACACGCAGGATCGCCGTGGGAACTCGGATTAAGTGAAGTGCATCGAGTCTTGATCGAAAATGGTCTGCGCGATCGCGTAATTTTGCGAGTAGATGGCGGTTTAAAGAGCGGTTGGGACGTATTGATGGCAGCAATGATGGGGGGAGAAGAATTTGGTTTCGGCTCCATTGCCATGATTGCCGAAGGTTGTATTATGGCGCGGATATGTCATACTAATAACTGTCCAGTGGGTGTAGCTTCTCAGAAGGAAGAATTACGCAAGCGGTTTCCCGGAACCCCAGAACACGTGGTAAACTTCTTTTACTTTATTGCTGAAGAAGTACGCAGTTTGTTAGCAAGATTTGGTTATCGTTCCTTATCAGAAGTAATTGGACGAGCTGACTTAATGAAAATGCGTTCCGGTGTTGATTTAGCTAAGACACGGGCATTGAATCTTGATTGCTTATTGAAATTACCCGATGCCAAAAGCGATCGCAGTTGGTTGCAACACGAGGAAGTTCATAGCAACGGCGCAGTATTGGATGATGATTTGTTGGCAGATACTGAAATTCAAAGTGCCATTCAAGGACATTCTACAATAAATAAAACAATTGCTGTCGTTAACACCGATAGAACAGTAGGCGCACGTATCGCCGGAGTAATTGCATCAAAATATGGCGATCGCAACTTCGGTGGGCAAATTAATTTAACCTTTACCGGCAGCGTCGGACAAAGTTTCGGTGCATTTTTGCTCAATGGAATGACAATGACATTGTTAGGAGAAGCTAACGATTACGTCGGCAAAGGAATGAATGGTGGAGAAATAATTATTAAACCCCCAGCAAATGCAAAATATGACACAACACAAAACGTGATAATTGGCAATACCTGTCTTTACGGTGCCACTGGTGGAATATTATTTGCCAGGGGGAAAGCTGGCGAACGTTTTGGGGTACGTAATTCTAAAGGTACGGCAGTAATTGAAGGTGCTGGGGATCATTGTTGTGAATATATGACTGGCGGTGTAATAGTAGTTTTGGGTAATGTTGGACGTAATGTGGCAGCGGGTATGACAGGGGGATTGGGTTACTTCTTAGATGAAGATGGTAAGTTCCCTCAATTAGTCAACCTAGAAATTGTTAGCATTATGCGAGTGACAACCCAGGCTGGGGAAGAGCAATTGAAGAATTTGATTACTAGTCATTTTGAGCGTACCGAATCGGCGAAAGCTAAAAAGATTCTAGATAATTGGCAAGAGTTTCTACCGAAATTCTGGCAATTAGTACCCCCTTCTGAAGCTGATTCTCCTGAAGTTGATTCCCAAAAAAGCAATTTAGTCAGGTTTAGTTGTTAAATCGTTTGTGGTGAAACATTTCTAATTCATGACTCGTAGTAGCGCCCTCTAGGCTGCGCTACTACAAACATATTTTTTTAAGTAAGAAGTAAGAAGTAAGAAGTAAGAAGTAATAAGTAAGAAGTAATAAGTAATAAGTAAGAAGTAATAAGTAATAAGTAATAACTAACAACTAACAACTAGCAACTAACAACCAACAACTAATAACCAACAACTAACAACTAAATTAATAAGGATACGGCGTATCTTGCCGTACCCTTTCATTTCTTAGTCATTAACCTAAATTCTAGAAGTAAAAATCAATTAATAGGGATTCAATATCATTTATCAGTAACAACTAACAAATAATAAGTAACAGATAATAACTAATAACTATTTATTTTGTGCTGTCAACGTCTTTTGACGCTTTTCCTGATGTTCTAACAATTGTGGAATAGTCACAAAACGATAACCTTTCTTTTTCAACTTGCTGATCATTGTTGGTAAAGCAGCAACAGTATTTTTACGGGGGCCACCACCATCATGTAATAAAACGATACCACCAGGAGAAGCCTGCCTGACGACCCTATTTACTAAAGTAGGAGGGGAAGGAAGGGCATAATCAATAGAATCAGCAGACCACATTACCACGGTATAATTTTTACTTCTAGCGTAGGCTGCTAAGCCATTATGCAATATTCCACCGGGAGGTCTAAATAATGTAGTTTTCGTGCCTGTAGTTTTATAAATCAGGTCTGAGGTACGGTCAATTTCCAATGCCGCAGCTTGTCTGTTAAAGAAATGATACCAATGATGCCAAGTATGGTTACCAATAGTATGACCTTCAGTTACTATTCGCCTTCCTAAGTCGGGATGGTTTTTTAATACTTGCCCAACAACAAAAAACGTAGCTTTAATGTTATTATTTTTTAATATTTCCAGTATCTGAGCAGTATACTTCGGCCAAGGTCCATCGTCAAAGGTAAGGGCAATTAATTTATCATTGGGAGCAAGTTTTGCTTGTTTGATTGTTTTGCCGTGAAACGAAGACGGCACTGTATGAAAGACACCTTTAGATATGGCTTCCTGTTGCCAAGTGGCAAGCATTGCCCCCTGAAATTCTTTTATACGAGAAAGTGAACCAGATGCAGCTTTAATTTTTTCGACTTTTATTTGTTGGTGACTACTTGCATTGATACTATCCCGCTTGATAGGCAACATTAACCCAAAGGCAAAACTACCACACAAGGCGGTGAGGCCAATTAATATTCCTTGAGGTAAAGCTAACGACTTCTTATTTTCCACCAGATACGGCTCCTTCATGCATGAACCGTCATTCACGGATATGACGGTAAGTTATTACATAGTTTCTTTATTTTTTTGTTACCGGATTAATTTCTAGTAATCCTGGAAAATTAAACACAGGTTAACAGAAGTTTGCCTTTGGAAGGCGGATGTATTTTACGTTCAGGGGTTCTAAATCTGAAATTTCTGAAACATTTTCTACAGCTACGCGTATCCCTGATGCACTAGACATGGCTGTACTGTTTACTGGCGGTAGAGTTTATTTTACCTTCTAGGAATAATTTGTCCATTTAAAAAAAGGTTAAAATTTTCACTCTTACTATGCTTACCTTATAAGCGCAATACCTTGATAAGACGCTACGGTGAACTAATTGGTTTCATCAGGTTAAAAGGTAAGCTTGCATGCATTCTAGATGCTCGCAAAGCAATTTATATCCAGAAATGTTATTTTTTGCATCAGCCGAAACAATACTTTAGTACTAATGTAGTTTATACTTGAAACTAATCAATCTTCTTTTTAAAGTTTAAATGAATAAACTATTTTTTATACATTAATTATTAATGATAACTAGTTAAAGTTACAACATTTTCATAATGACAAATACTTATTTGAATGCAGACAGTATAAATACTGAATTGATTAATATCTGAAGATACTTCTGTAGATTGAGATTCGATCGTTAAATCATTTAAGCATTTTAGAAGCAAGATTCTTGTAATCCAAAATACATATGAAATTTTATTTCTCTGGAGGGTTTATCTAAAGGGGGGGAGAAAGCAAGGGGAGCAGGGGGAGCAGGGTTACAATTTCCGTAAAAAAAATGGGCAGGCTTCATAAACCAATTAATTAGTGGAGCATCCGGTATCTTTCACAACAAGCCTGCCCATTTTTTAAGGCTCCATCTCGGGGAGCAGGGGGAGAAAAGTGAATAAATTAACCCGTCAAAACTAATGAAAAAGACTACTACCATATCACCTGTTTGAAATCCAAAATAAATCTTGGCTGTGGCTCTATGTTTGGTTGGAAATCCGTATTAGAAGGTAATAGACATTTTACGATTTCCTCAGCCTTTAGCGGTAATTAAAAGTGGTTGAGTTGTTAAAATTTCCAACTTGAAATCCTCATCCCAATTTCAGTCTTCTTCCTTCTTACTTCTTCCTTCTTCCTTCTTACTTCGTTTTAAGCCACCCACTGATTGTGAGAAAATTGTACAGCTAAACTTGCTAGTAAAATAGCAGAAAATCCTGTTATGGCATACCCCCAAGCAGGATAACGTTTTAACAACAATCCTAAAGCCACAGACAAAGAAACAATACCATAAGCGTAGCGCTCCACAGAAAGAGTTAGTCCGGTATTGAGTATTAAAGCATAGGAAAAAAAGCCGTAAACTGTAGCCACTAAAGGAATTTTAGCTCGTGAATACCACAATAAATAAAGTCCACCGAAGATAATAACTATTTTAATTAAAGGAATTGTTATAAATGGATTAGAATCAGCTAACCACAAGGGTTCACCTATAGAGAACCATAATAATAACCATAAGAAATAGAATAGAGAGCGCAACTTGATATCAGCTAATTGTTGACGAAAACGCCATAGTAAAAAACCACTGATAACAATTAAACCAAATAATAGCGGAGAACCTAAAATAATTTGCATTAACATATTCCACCAACCTTCTGCTGCGAATCCCGTGGAATCTCGCCAACCTTTTTGTACGTGAACAAATGCTAAAGCGTCACCAAATTTAATTAGACAATATAAACTATATAGAAAGGCACCAATACCAACAGCGAAACTAGCCAGATAAGCTTTTAAATTTCTACCTTGCTTCCAAGAAACGAATAAAAAAGCGGGAATCAACATGACTCCAGTGATTCGAGTTGCTGTAGATAAAATTCCCCAAATCGCCGCCGAAGTATGGTGTTTTTTATCAAAAGCACGTAAAGCCGCCGTACTAAATAATAAAAATAATCCTTCAGTATAAATTACGGTTCCGTAAAGAGAATAAGGAAACCAAGCTAAAACAACAGTACTCCAACGGGCCGCACTTCTACCATAATTTTCTTTTACCCAAGAGTAAAGAATAATTAAAGCACCTAAAAACGCGAAATTATTTAATAAGGTGGCTGCGATTTTAAAAGGCAAGCCAAAATACATAATAATACGAGTTAACAAAGGTAAAAGCGGAAAAAAGGCAACAGAATATTGTTTGCCATCATTGATAAATTCATAACCAACAACAACAATTCTGTGATACCATACACTATCCCATGCGTAAAAAACATCCCAACCGAAAGTAGGAGGTTGAGCATTTTCGGGGATGGGAAGTGAAGGAGCAATCAACAACATTGCCACAATAATTAGCAACCGACTGAAAAGCCACATTATTGTCGGGAAAACTAAACCATTATCTAAAATATATTTAAATTTTGTCTTAGATTGAGTCATGGATTAGAGTTGTAAAAAACTAGGGCTTGATAAACAAGTAAACATCATCGCTTATTTGTTGGTGAAAATTCAATCACTCGATATGGAGGGAGCATCCCCTGTATTCAAAAAAGCCTTCAGGCAGCTTGTACAAAGCTAAAAAAGCAATAAATCACCAAATTATACTAGGAAACAAGAAATTGGGGCTTCTTCCTGACTAATTAAATAAAGAGTTCCAGCAAAGATGACTAAATCAAAAGCAGTAGATTGAAATAATATATGTCGCAAACTGCTACAAGTAAATAAAATTAAAGTCGCGATCGCAATCAACCAATTAACAACAATTTATTGAATTTATTGATTTTGTTTATGCCCGATAAAATCTAAATTTAAATCTTCTCTGGTATCAACTTTTGAATTCATAGCTGTTTTGCTACCTTATTGATAAATAGTTATTAAGCGATTTTTACTTTTGCCAAACGACGAATATCACACCACAAACAATTAAACTTAAACCTACAAGACGCATAAAGGGAATAGATTCTTTAAAAATAAAATAGCCCAATAATACCGAAAAAACGTAAACTAAAGATGCAGAAGGTCCTGCTACACTTAAATTAACTCTAGTTAGCAGAAGAATATAAATAATAGCACCAATACCATAACAAGCTAAACCGATTAATAATTCCGGGGTTGTAATAATTCCCAAAATTTGTTTAATAGCATTTGCTGTATCAACTCTCCCTAACTTTCCCGCTCCTATTTTTAAAAATAATTGTCCGGTTACGCTTGCAGAAACTGATAATAGCAGCAAACAAAATTCTTGCCAAGACATAGGATTTTAGATTTTGGATTGTGGATTTATTGAGAATAATTTATCAACGAAAGAATACTATTGAAACGTGATTTTTGTAGAAAGATTGTGGATAGTGATACGTTGCAGTGCAAAGCCTCTACAAATTAACTTTTGTCCTATTATTAGATTTTCTCATTTCTTTGACTGTATAAATAGGACGACCTTTAACTTCTTCATAAATACGACCAATATATTCACCTAAAATACCAATACAAAATAACTGTACCGAACCCAAGAAAAACAGTGCAATCGTAATCAAAGTGTAGCCAATTAAAGGAGAAGCAAGATTAAACAAACGCCAATATAAAACTAAAAATATCATGAATAAAGCGACTCCTGCTGAAAGCATTCCTAAATAAGTAGCAAGCTTTAAAGGAACTCTTGAAAACGAAATAATTCCATTAATAGCTAACGCCCAAGATTTAGCAAAGGAATACTTGACTTTTCCAGAAAAACGCGGCTCTCTTTCAAATGGTATTGCTGTTTGTCGAAAACCTACCCAAGCACGCAAACCGCGTATGTAACGATTGCGTTCGGGCATAGCATTAAGAATATCAACTACCTCCCTATCCATCAAACAAAAATCGCCAGTATCTGGAGGTATATTTACATCGGCTAAACGTCTTAAAATACGATAAAAAGTATAAGCTGTAAACCGTTTGAAAAAACTTTCTTTTTTACGAGAGAGACGTTGAGCATAAACGACTTGATAACCTTGTCGCCATTTGGCAATCATTGGTAAAATTAATTCTGGTGGATCTTGTAAATCGGCATCCATTACAACTACAACTTTACCGCGAACAAAATTTAAACCAGCAGTTACAGCTATTTGATGACCAAAATTACGAGCTAAACTGATATAGTTAAACCGATAATCGCGCTCATAAATTTTACGCATCAAATTTAAAGAATTATCCCGACTACCATCGTCAATAAAAATTAATTCTGCTTCTCCATCTAATTGTTCGATCGCAGTTTGTAAACGACGATAAAGTTCGGGAATGTTTTCTTCTTCGTTATAAATTGGGATAACAATAGAAACTATTGGTTGAGTCATCTGAAGGATGAATGTTCAATTATCAATTGTTAAGGAATGATTACAGCAACCGTAATTTTTTCACAATACCCTATAAGGGTATCGCTAGATTTACAAAGCCTGTGAAGACAGGCTTTTTGGCTGCCAGTAGGTGCTTTGCCAAATTGCGATAAGCCGCTCACGCATGCGCTTGGCGATTGCCTCCGGCACCAGCGAAGCTGATTGCGAAAAAGCTAATAGTCTGTGAACATAGGCTGTTTCTATATAAAATATTAATTTGGTTTTCGTGCTAATAATAAAATAGATACACCAAAAGGTAGAGAAAATCTATCGATAAAATAACGTTCGCTAGCAAATAACCATTTGAAAAATTGATTAACTGGTTTTGATGGTAATACCAAATCGCTGCTAAGTTGATTGTTGTTTTGTTTTGGTAACAGCTTTCCTAAACCACGCACTATTGCAACAAGGGGAAATAGAAAAGTATTAAAATAACTTCCGTAATGTATTTGATAGCCTGCCTTTTTTACCACTTCTTTTAAACCTTTTAATCGGTAGCGGCGTTTATGATGGTTGATTTCATCGTGTTCGCTCCATAAAAACTGATAAGCTGGAACCGTAATTAATAAATAACCTCCAGGCTTCAGTTTATAATACAAAGCTTTGAGTGCAGAGAAATCATCATCAAGATGTTCGATGACATCTAGTATCAAAATTAAGTCATACTGCAAAGCGAAAGGAATATTATCCGGTAAACTACCCGGTTTTACTGGAGTTACTTGGCGTTGATTGGCAAGTTGACAAGCAATTTCATCTAACTCCATTGCCGAAACTCTTCCATGACGAGATAACATTTGTAAATTACCACCAGTACCACAACCCGCTTCTAAGATTAGAGAATTTTTTGGTAAATTCAAATTAGCAATTACTTGTTCTATTATTTGGCGACGCGCTACAAACCACCAATGTTTATCTTCCACTGATGCATACTGTAAGTAAAAATCTTTTTCCATAAGTTTATTAAATCAAATCCCCCAGATAACTATAATCTTCTTCCGTTCATACTCAGATTTTAAGTATTTTAATATACATACCAACAGAGAAGAGGGAAGCTAAACTTTTACGAGCTTAATTATGGTAGTATATGTAATACGTAATTGATAGACAAATCAACTCATTGAAGTAAATAAAAAAACACAATATATAACTATAAGAATTTTCTATTTAATACAGAGTGCAAACTTTTAATAACAAGTGTTAAGCGGCTTAATTAAAATTTTGTGGGAAGCACCGGATAACCAGGATAATTAATGTAAAAAATGGGAGTAACAGATGAATAATTATTCAAGATAATAAAGCTTAAAAAAACAGATTGTAAATCGAAATGACAAAATCAGTCAAAGAAATCAATGACAAAATTGATTATTCAAATTCCCTGTTATAACGAGGAAGGGACATTAGCAGCTACCCTTGCAGAATTACCACGGCAATTGCATGATATTGATTCTATCGAATGGTTGGTAATTGATGATGGTAGTAAAGATAGAACTGTAGAAGTAGCCAAAGCCAACGGTGTAGATCATATTGTCAGATTACCCCACAATCAAGGACTTGCAAAAGCATTTATGGCAGGTTTAGAAGCTTCATTAAAAGCGGGAGCTGATATCATTGTTAACACAGATGCTGATAATCAATATTGTGCTGATGATATTCCTAAACTGATAACACCAATTATTTATCAACAAGCAGATATTGTAGTCGGAGCCAGACCAATTTGGAAGACAAAACACTTTTCTTTGATAAAAAAGTTATTACAAAAATTAGGTAGTTGGGTAGTTCGTCGTGCTAGCAATACTAATATTCCTGATGCTCCAAGCGGCTTTCGTGCCTTTAATCGCGAAGCTGCATTAAGATTTAATGTATTTAATCGTTATACCTATACTTTAGAAACAATTATTCAAGCGGGACAAAAAGGCATGAAAATTGTTTCCGTACCCATCAGAACTAACTTTGTTGCCCGCCCTTCACGTTTAGTTAAAAGTAATGCTTCTTATGTAGTGCGATCGCTGTTTACAATTCTTCGCATTTTTATGCTTTACAGGCCGCTGCGTTTTTTCTTACTTTTAGGTAGCGTTCCCTTTAGTTTAGGGGTAATGTTGGGAATACGCTGGCTAATATTTTTCTTTATGGGAACCGAACGTACTCGCATACCAAGTTTGATTTTAACGGCGATTTTAATATTAATTGGTTTTCAATTATGGATGTTCGGTTTAGTAGCAGATTTAATGGCAGCAAATCGTCAATTACTTGAAGAAACTCAATTAAGAATTCGCCGTCAAGAAATGGATGTAGAAGAAAGAGTAAAAGTTAGTGGTTAGTTGTTAGTTGTTAGTTGTTAGTTGTTAGTTGTTAGTATTAAAAACTATCTACCCCTTTACCCATCTTCCCCATGCCCCATGCCCCATGCCCAATGCCCAATATTCTAAATGACAAATAAAAATTTATTTGCTAGGGAAGCGTTAGCTCAAATTCCGAAAATTCTGACATTATTAGATCGTAATCCCCACAGTCCAACTTATGGTTGTTTCGATCGAAATTTTTGGCACTATAAAATCATTGATTTCCCCAGCGGAATGTCACAGGAATTTGTATTTCCTTTAGCCTTAATTTACGATACTGATATACCTAATAATCCATATTTTCATCAGCCAGTAATTAAAGATTGGGTAGAAGCAGGAATTTTGTATGCGGCTCGTAGCGCTCATAAAGATGGTTCTTGTGATGATTATTTTCCGTTTGAACGAGCTTCGGGGGCTGCGGCTTTTTCTCTATTAGCTTGTATTGAAAGTTATATACTTTTAAATTTAGAAGATAGTTTAAAAAATAAAAATATAGATAATAAAACTGTATTAGACTTCTTTGAAAAACGTGCCGACTGGTTGGCGCACCATCATGAAAGCGGACAATTAACAAACCATCAAGCATTAATTGTTTTGTGTTTGGAAAGATTATCACAATTGTTAAATACTTCCCGATGGGATAAAGCTAAAGTACAACGCTTAGAGCGTGTTTTATCCTGGCAAAATGAAGAAGGTTGGTTTATAGAATACGAAGGATGTGACCCTGGATATCATACTTTAACTATTTCGTGTTTAGCAAGAATTTATCAGTTTAATCCAGATATACGCATTAAAGAAGCATTAATTAAAGCTGTAGAGTTGGCTGCCGAATTTGTACATCCCGATGGTTCTTATGGTGGTGAATATACTAGCCGTAACACTTATAACTTTTTTCCCCACGGTTTTGAATTAGTAGGGCATTGGATGCCAGAAGCATTACAAATTAATAATTGTTTTTTACAAGGTTTAGAAAATCGATTATCTCCCTGTTACGCTGACGATCATATAATCGGACATCATACCTGGAATTATTTATTAGCTTGGCAGGATTTTGTTGACGAACGATTATCAATAAATACACCATTAAATAAATTAAATCATAGGATTTGGTTAAAAAATGCCAAAATATTAATTGATCGTAGAGAAAATACACAACTTTATTTAGCTTTAAATAAAGGCGGAGTTTTTAAGTTATTTCGTAATAATAAAATAGTTACAGCCGATACCCAAATTTCTTTACAGGTGCAAGACAAAGGAAAAATAAAAAATGCAGTCGGACATTTAGTTGCGCCTTATAAATTAAATATTAGTGATGACGAAATTACAGTTAGCGGACAACTTGGATGGGCAAAACAAAAACAAATGACACCGCTAAATTTACTTATATTGCGAATAGTTATGTTAACTGTGGGAAGATTTTTTCCTAACTTGATTCGCAAAATACTACAACGTATTTTAATTACTGGTAAAAACGACGCGCCTTTTCATTTTATTCGTACATTGCGCTGGCAAAATGGAAAATGGCACATAACCGATAAACTGCACGCCCAAACTTGGGATAACGTAATTTCTGCCGGTATTGGTTGCGATCAAACTTCTATTTATGTTGTCATGAGTCGAACATTCCAAAAAAGTCAATTACAACCTTGGCTAGATTTAACTGCGGAAGTCAAAAAACTGGCTCCTTCTCAAGCATTAGAAATCAAGCGCCAAATATAAACGCCAATTATGAAAAAACTAATTTCTATCGCCGTCAGTCTGACAATTTTGATCGTAATTTACTGGAAAATCGATTTCCCTAGATTAATAGAAGTTTTTCAAAATACTGATAAATTATGGATGGCAATTAGTTTGGGTATGGTTGTACCTTTAACAATGCTAACAGCTTGGCGCTTGCAACAACTGACTCCAAGTCGCACCCGTTTGGGATTTGGTGAAGCAAATCGTTTGATTTTAACAGCTAGCGTATTAAATATGGTTTTACCCTCAAAAATGGGGGATATAGTTAAAGCTTATTTTATTAGAGAAAGAGGACATTTAGAAGGTTCGCTGTCTTTATCTTTAGTAGTTTTTGAAAAAGCCTGCGATATGCTATCGCTGCTGTTATGGTGTGCCTTTGGATTAACGCTTTATCCTGAAAAAGATTGGCTATTTTGGATAATGACAGCTAGCGTTGTGTTTGGTTTAATCATTGGCTTGTTATTAATCACTTCCCGTCAATTTGCTAATTTATTATTTCAATTCGTGGGTAAATTAGCACCAAAGAAAATCCGCTTAAAAATAGCAAAACTGCGCGATTCTTGGACTGAAATGCATAAATATTTTTGGAGAGACAAACGCCATCTTTTAAAAATTACCTTAACTTCAATTATTATTTGGTTTGGACATCTTTTACAAATATGGTTTTTTACCCTTACTCTTAAAGCCTGGGTTCCTTTTTTGGCTCACTTAGCATTAGCACCTCTGGCTATATTAGCAGGTTTACTACCTTTAACTTTTGCCGGAGTCGGTACGCGAGATGCTGCTTTAATAGCCTTTTATCAACCATATATGAATGCTCCTACTGCTGCTGCATTAGGTTTACTTTGTACTTCTCGATATTTATTACCAGCACTGGGAGGAATTCCTTTTTTAGGTCAATATTTAACAACCATTCAGAATATGCGTAAAACACAAAATAAATTTTGAATATTCAAGAATATAATTATCTTATCTTTCATTCCTCTGCGCTTCCCTCTGCGCCCCTTTGCGTTTAAAAAGATAATTTTGATAATGTTTTTTATTGTTCTTAAAAATTACAGCAGTTTTCAGATAAATTAATTACAGTACTATATTTTAAAAGTCTTGTGGTACGGGCATCCCTGCCCGTAAGAATGTATCTCCCAAACGATTAAATTTGCTGTATTATCTACCTATTTAATTATGGAAAAAAATATTTTAAATAATTTCTGCGATCGCGACAAACAAAAAATCAATAAAAATCAAAATCAAAATCAAAATACTAAATTATTTTCACCAGAAAAAATATCATTAGTAATTATCTGCTTTGGTATCCTAATTAGAATAATTCAATATTTATTCAATCGCTCATTATGGGCTGACGAAGCCGTATTAGCATTAAATATAGTCAACCGTTCCTATTTAGAGTTACTACAACCTTTAGATTACGATCAAGGAGCACCCATAGGTTTTTTATGGATAGAAAAGTTAGCAGTTCAAATTTTCGGTAATAACGAATATGCCTTGAGACTATTTCCGTTACTATCAAGCATAATCTCTATATTCATCTTTTATGAATTAGCAAAACGATTTCTGAGAATACAAGCAGTACCCATCGCACTAGCTTTCTTCGTTAGCTTGCATTATTTAGTTTACTTTGCAACTGAATTAAAACAATATTCAAGCGATGTTTTTGTTGCCTTACTTTCCTGCTTGATAGTAATACAAATCGCTAGTTCAAAACTAAATATTTTCAAAATTATTGTTTATTCATTTTTAGGAGCTTTAACAATTTGGTTTTCTCATCCAGCCGTTTTTAGTTTAGCGGGTGTAGGAGCCAGCGTATTAGCAATCGATATAATTAAAAGGAAAAGAAAATCAAGAATATTCAAAACTTTACTAATATACTTTACTTGGTTAATAAGTTTTGTCATCTTTTATTTTGTTTCCGTCCAGAGTTTAAATAATAATCAAGATTTAATGACATCTTGGAAAAATGGCTTTCCATCATCATTTTATGATATTAATTGGATGTTTAATGCATTAGGTAAATTTTTCTATAGACCATTAGGTTTTGTGGGAATAACCGATGGATTAGCTATATTTGCCTTTATAGTTGGCTGTATCTCATTATTTCAGCGTCAAAAAGTAAAATTATTACTACTACTTTCTCCATTGATCGCAACATTATTTGCATCTTTTTTACAAAAGTTTCCTTTCCGTAATCGTTTAGTTTTATTCTTAACTCCTTTTTTCATTTTATTAATTGCAGAGGGAATAGATTATTTAATTCAAAAAAAACGTTTTAAATTTACCTTTATTCCAGGTATAATTCTTTTAACAGCGCTACTTTTTCAACCAGTAACTACTGCAAGCAATTTATTGATCCAACCATTACAACGAGAGGAAATTAAACAAGTTCTTAATTATGTAAAATCAAATCAGCAAGCCGAAGATATTCTGTATATATTTCAACGAGGGCATTATCAATTTTTGTATTATGCAGAAAAATATGGTTATCAACCAGATGATTACATTATTGGGATAGATGATTTAGATAAATATGATGGTAGAAAATTATCAGCAGCAGAAGAGGAAAGATATAAACAAGATTTAAATAAACTACGTGGAAATGAACGAGTATGGATGATTTTTTCTCATGCTCATGTTAGCAGTGAAAATAAAATGATGAAATCTTATCTAGATCAAATTGGTAAACAAATAGATTACTTTGAAACTGTTGGGGCATTTGTTTATTTATACAATTTATCTTAACTTTACAGTAAATCTTTTAGATAGAGAACGGATAATAAGAAACAATAATCCTTTATGTAAGTTATTGCTGCAAAACAAAAAAAGAACATATATCAATACAAATTGGCACGTTCAAAACTTAGATATCACAGGGTTGTTTAATGACAAATCTAACTGCATTAAAAAAACCATCTCAAAAACAAAAAAAACTTAATAGTCGTAAAATTATTGCGATCGTTCTTGCTATCGGAATCTTTTTCCGGTTTTACAACTTAGAGCAGAAAGTTTACTGGTACGATGAAACGATGACTTCTCTACGTATTTCTGGATACACAAGCACGGAATTAGTAAATGAAGTTTATAACGGTGAGGTTATTAGTGTTGGAAACTTGCTACAAAATTATCAATATCCCAATGATACAAAAAATCTCAACAACAGCATTCAAGCTTTAGCTGCTCATCCAGAACATTCACCTTTGTATTATATAATGGCTCGATTCTGGTTACAAGGATTGGGAAATTCAATATTTAATATTAGATTATTATCTGCTTTAATAAGTTTGCTAACATTTCCTGCAATTTACTGGTTATGTTTAGAATTATTTAATTCCAAACTAATTTCTTGGGTAGCAGTTAGCTTAATCGCTATTTCCCCTTTTCATGTCTTATATGCTCAAGAAGCGCGAGAATATAGTTTATGGACTGTAAGTATTTTACTTTCATCTGCGGCACTACTTTGGGCAATTAGAAAGAAAACCATACTTCATTGGATTACTTACGGTATTACGGTATCTTTTGGACTTTATACCCATCCATTTTCTGCATTCGTATTTGTCGGACATGGTATATATGTTCTAGTTAGTGAAAATTTGCGATTCAATAAAACTTTTAGAAACTATGTATTTGCTAGTTTGTTAGGAATATTGTTGTTTCTTCCTTGGTTATTAGTGGTTATCGCTAACTTTTCTAACCTTGTAGAAAATACAGAACATGTTAACCTGGTTCGCAAGGGATTTTTACCTTTATTCTGGGGACAAAATCTCAGTCGGATTTTTATAGATGTGAATCAAGGTTTTAGTCCTTTTAGTCCCCTTCATTATCTTAGTGCATTTTTAGCCGGATATGCATTATATTTTTTATGTAAAACCGCGCCAAAAGCTGGATTATTTATTATTACTTTAATCGGAGTTATTGGCATAGCTTTAATTGCTCCAGATATTATTTTATCAGGTCGTCGTTCTAGTATTGCTCGTTATGCATTTCCTTGTTATTTAGGAATTCAAATTGCAGTTTCATATTTACTGACTAAAAAATTAACAAAAATAGATGGTGATATCAAAGTATTAAAAAAATGGCGTTATATTGTTATTGCTTTAATTTGGAGTGGTATTTTATCTTGTACAGTTAGCTCGCAAATTCCTACATGGTGGAGTAAAAGTGCTTCTAAAACTCGCCATAATCCCGAAGTTGCTCGCATTATTAATCAGTCACAAAATCCTTTAGTTATTAGCGATATTCGACCTGGAGAATTATTGGGCTTAACTCATTTACTGCAAAATACAGTTAATCTTCAGTTAGTATCGTCAGTAAATATTCCTGAAATTACGAGTGATTTTCAACAAGTTTTTATTTATCGTCCTTCCGATCAATTATTGGAAAAACTTCAAACACAATATCATGTTGAAAAAAATCAATCTTGGTTGTGGAAATTAAACCGAAATAAGAGGGAAGAAGGAAGTTAGAATTTGGCTGAAATTAGGATGACGTTTTATGCCCAACCCCATTCAAATAGCCTAGGTTGTCGGAGAATTATACTCATATGTTTAAGTGAAAATTTCCAAAATCAAATTATCAAAATAAATTTATAAATTAATTAGCGAAAATCTAAATATGTTTAGAACAAAGATAAATGAAAAAATAAATGAAAATTTAACATCTCAAAATACAAAAATCCCTAAAAAACAAATATTTTTTTGGTTTAGTTTAAGTATGGTATTTGCTGCTGCTTATGGAATCTTGGCATTGCAAGAAGCCTTCAGTAGCGAGTATGTGGTACAGGATGATGCACGTCAGCATGTATTTTGGATGTTAAGATTTATCGATCCGAATCTATTTCCTAACGATTTAATTGCTGACTATTTCCAATCGGTAGCTCCTAAGGGATACTCCACTATTTATCGGGTATTTGCTTTTTTGGGCATCAACCCATTATTTTTAAATAAACTGCTGCCATCAGTATTAGGATTAATTGCTAGTGGCTACTGTTTTGCTTTGTGTTTGCAAATCTTACCCTTGCCGATTACCGGATTTATGGCAACGTTAATGTTTAATCAAAATATTTGGATGAAGGATGATTTAATTTCCGCTACCCCCAGAGCATTCACATATCCATTATTATTAGCATTTTTATTTTATTTATGTCGTAAATCTTTGTTACCTTGTTTGATTGTAATTGTACTTTTAGGATTGTTTTATCTCCAGTACGTATTTATTTGCGCGGGTATTCTAGTTGTACGATTGTGGGATTGGCAGGGTAGAAAATTTAGTTTTTCCCAACGAAAACACGATTATATTTTCTGTGTAGTTGGTGTAGTAGTAGCATTTTTAGTAATGTTACCCTACGCTTTAAAAATATCTGAATATGCACCAATAATCAGCGTTGCTCAAGCAAAGCAATTACCTGAATTTTTACCGAGAGGAAGAAGTTCTTTTTTTAAGGAAGACTTATTAGATTATTTTTGGCGTGGGCGTAGCGGAATATTTCCACCATCATTGTTGACTCCCGTAACTTATTGTTTCGGCTTGTTGTTACCTTTTTTAATGCTATTTCGTTCCCAGTTTTCTTTGTTGCGGAAGTTGACAGGGGAGATAATGCTGTTGTCTCAAATGTTATTAGTCTCCATAGGGATGTTTATTGCCGCTCATCTTTTACTATTCAGACTTCATCTTCCTAGCCGCTACATGGAGCATAATTTACGAATTATTTTAGCTATATCAGCAGCTATTACTTTAACAGCTATTTTGAAAGCTATTCTTTCTATTAATTACAGACAAAACAAGATTTCTAATAATTTACGAAAAATTTTATCAATATTATTTACAGCTATTATATTTATTGCACTAGTGTTTTATTATCCTGTCTTTTTGCAAAATTTTCCTAAAACATCTTATCAGATTGGTAACTTTCCAGCTTTATATAAATTTTTTCAGCAACAACCAAAAGATATTGTGATTGCTTCAACAGCACCAGAAGTAGATAATTTACCCACATTTTCACAACGTACAATTCTAATAGGTAGAGAATATGCAATTCCCTATCACTTTGGTTATTACAGTAAATTCCGTCAACGAGTTATAGACTTAACTCAAGCTCAATATAGTGATAATTTAGCGGATGTAAAAACTTTTATTCAAAAATATGGAGTCGATTTCTGGCTGTTAGAATCTGGAGCTTTCTCCCCCGAATATATCCAAAATAACCCTTTACTCAAACAATATTATAAAAGTAATCTTAATCAAGATAAATTAGTCAAAATAACCAAAAATATATCTCAAAGTTTACAACAAGGGAATATCCCAGCCTTATCCAAAACTATATCAAATTGCACCGCCGCAAAAATTCAAGATTTTGTCGTACTTGATGCCAAATGTATTTTAAAAAATTAGCTGAATAAGTTGTTAGTTGTTAGTTGTTAGTGGTTAGTTGTTAGTTG
>DESS01000384.1:2953-4112 GCA_002361335.1 Richelia sp. UBA3308 | reverse complement strand
TGATAGTTGTTAGTTGTTAGTTATTATTTATTAGTTATTACTTCTTCCTTGGTTTAAAAAAATGGATTCTTTTGCACCAGTCATAGGACAAACACAAGCAGTAGAATTATTAACACAAGCAGTAGCAAAAAATAGAATTGCTCCAGCATATTTGTTTGTGGGTTCTTCTGGGGTGGGACGAAGTTTAACTGCACGATGCTTTTTAGAATTGCTATTTACTCAAAATAATAGAAATATCCCTGTTGTCAAAAGCAAACTAGAAAAAGGAAACCATCCTGATTTACTTTGGGTGCAGCCAACTTACCAACATCAAGGAGAATTACTCAGTGTTTCCGAAGCTGTAGAAAAAGGATTAAAACGCAAAGCACCCCCTATTATTCGCTTAGAACAAATTCGTCAAATTACTGAATTTCTCAGTCGTCCACCTTTAGAAAGTCAGAGAAATGTAGTAGTCTTAGAACAAGCCGAAACAATGGCAGAATCAGCAGCAAACGCTTTACTTAAAACTTTAGAAGAACCAGGAAAAGCCACACTGATTTTGATTGCACCAACGCCTGATTCTATTTTGACAACATTAGTTTCTCGCTGTCAAAAGATACCTTTTTATTGCTTAAATACAGCCGTTATGTCTCAAGTATTGACATCCTCCGGACATAGGGAAATATTGAATCATCCGACAGTGTTGAGTATAGCAGCAGGAAGTCCGGGTAAAGCAATTGAAGCTTACGAACAAATGCAAAATATTCCCCAAGATTTATTAGATTCTTGTACTCAACCACCGTTATCTTATCGTTCTGCATTAGAATTAGCGAAACAAGTTGATAAAGCTTTAGATAATGAAGCCCAATTATGGTTGATTGATTATTTGCAACAATCCTATTGGCCGCAATTGCGACAACCAACTGTTATTCAACAGCTCGAAAAAAGTCGTAAAGCTTTACTATGTTATGCACAACCACGTTTGGTTTGGGAATGTATGTTTTTGTTCTTAGTTGATATTACGACACAAATATAGGCTTAAATTTTTATCAATCTGGCGTAATACCCCATCTTTAAAGAAGATGGGGATGTAAGCCAGCCAAATATCACGCTCCAATACAACAGGTAATATCATGTCCGGTTAAACAGTTATCATATCTGTGGGGGTAAAGTAAGAAGT
>DESS01000384.1:1258-2877 GCA_002361335.1 Richelia sp. UBA3308 | reverse complement strand
TACCAACATAACCATGAAGACTCATTACTCATTACTCGTTACTCGTTACTCGTTACTCATTCACCCCCACAGCTTGGGCGCTTATTAACCGGACATGATATAAGTACCCCCGCCCTCCCGGCAGCTCTTTCCCATGCTTTGGAGAGGAGATGGGGCGTAGTTCCCTGCATTATTCATCTAATTTGATGTCTGGTGGCAGAATATTTGCTTATATTTAGAAAAGGAAAAAGAATTAATGGTGATGCATATGGGATTTAAGGATAGATTTTTTGGAAGATTTTTTGGCAACTCGAAAAAACAACCAGATGAAATTGATAATCCACCGACTATAGATATCCAGTATTCACCGGAAGCTGAAACAACCCCCGAAGCTAAACAGGGATTTTTCCGGGGAATATGGAATAAATTCGGCAAAGACTCCCATTCGGATCAAACACCAAAATTAGAAGCAGAAACAGTAAATAAAACAGATATTGAACCAATTTATCAAGAAGTAGAAACTGAAATTAATCAAGAAACTAATCAAGAAACTAATCAAGAAAGTAATCAAGAAAGTAATCAAGAAACTAATCAAGAAACTAATAAAAAAAATAGATTCCAATCAATTCTACAAAAATTATTCAGAAAAAAATCGGATCTTCCAGTTGAAACACCAACTCAAGCTTCCATTGAAGAGGTAAAACCCCAAGTTGACGAACAAAGAGAAAAAACAAATCCAAACAAATTAAAACAGCTATTTAATCAGTTAACTCAAAAAGAAAAACAAACAGAAAAAGAAGAAATTCAAACAGAAAAAGCCATTGAAAAAGTAGAAGAAAATTTAGAAAATACCAGGAATTCCGGTAAAATTAAAAATATATTCCATAAACTTGTAAAATCTGCCAATCCCCAAGATATTCAGAAAATAACTGAAAAATTACCTCAAATGAATCGTGGTCCAATTAAGGAAATTTGGCCTAAAATTCAATCATTATTCCAGATGGTTTTAGATCCCAATGCCGCTTGGACATCAAAAGCATTAGCAATCGGTTCCCTGGTTTATTTAATATCTCCCTTCGATGCCATTCCCGATATAATTCCTATAGCTGGACTCACAGATGATGCTGCTTTGATTGTTTCTGTTTTTTCTGTCTTAGCCTTTGAATTGAGCCGATATGCAAAACAATCAATTGATAAAGGAGTACAAATGGCTCAGGAACTTGCTGATATAGAAGTGCGAAAATATAATCGCATCGTCAGAATCACATTAATTGGTAGTATCGTCGCTGCAATTTTGGCGATCGCTGTAAAAATAATCCTCAAAAACATCTAATGGATCACCACCCCAATTTCTACACTATCTTCCGCTTAGTGCTTTTTGGAAACACTATTTATGGCAGCTTTCAATTAATCAAAAATCTACTGCGATATAAGCCTTATTATGACAAAATACCCAAACCTATCAAGGGTTTCCTATTCGCAAAAGGAGGTACTTTATTAGAAATAAAATTTAAACAACATAAACAAGATTTTTTAATCAACGGAATACTTTTAGCTATTCTTATAATTTTAAATATAATATTATTCTTCACTTGAAATTATTAGTTGTTAGTTGTTAGATATTAGATATTAGATATTAG
>DESS01000384.1:0-1084 GCA_002361335.1 Richelia sp. UBA3308 | reverse complement strand
TAGTTGTTATTTGTTAGTTGTTATTTGTTAGTTGTTACTCATTACTCATTACTCATTACTCATTACTCATTACTCATTACTCATTACTCATTACTCATTACTCAGATTAGTTATTAGTTAGTAATTGTTCATTGTTCATCCACACCTAAATCTTTCAACTTAGCCAGCAATTCTTCAACTCGTTGCTGCGCCAGTTCTTTCTGTTTCCGTTCTTCCTCAACTTGCTGCTCAGCTAAAGCTGCTCTTTCTTCCGGTGTTGAAACCAATTGTTTGTCTGGAGTAAAAAATCTTAGCTTTGTATCATTAATTCCTAAAAACAACTCTAACTGTTCGCTCCATAACCATCCTTCCTGTGTCGCTTCTATAGCTTGATATTTACCAGCCATTAAACGAAAGCCTTGAAATTCAAAAGTTTCTGGATGAAACCAAAAATATTCAGGTGTGCGAAAGGTATCTTGGTAAAGTTCTTTTTTTGTAGTTTTATCAACTTTCGCGGTACTGTTTGAAAGTAACTCCACAATTACATTCGGATATTTACCTTCCTCAGCCCACAACATCCAACTTCGACGGGGACGATTTTGTGTACCTAAAACCACAAAAAAATCTGGTCCTCTAAAATCTCGCGTGGTAATATTCTCTTCACTGTAATAAATCGTTAGATTTCCAGTAGCGTAAAAATCATTGCGTTCCCGCCACAACCATTTGAGGCAAGCTAACAACAACTCGATTTGTTCGCGGTGTAAGTCGCTTTCCAATGGCGGTTCATCACTCCACAAGTCACATGGTGGAATGATAATATTTTCCGGGTTCCCTTGTATAGCTGATTGGGCCAGCACTTCAGAATTCTTTGCAGCCGTCATAGAAATTATTGGCTTTTGTTATTAATTCTAGTTTAGACCCGCAACGATCAATCCTATTCGTCTTGTGAAAATTAGTTTCGTATTTACTAGTAGTCAACAAAGGCTCGGCAATAATTCAATTTAGACACCCGACTATTCACCATTCACCATTCACTACTTACCATTCACCATTCACCATTCACCACTCACTACTCACCATTCACCATTCACCATTCACTACTTAC
>DESS01000295.1:88676-89952 GCA_002361335.1 Richelia sp. UBA3308 | reverse complement strand
GGAATCGCAGGGGAATTAAATATTGCTACTAATCAATTTGCGATCGCCGATTCCCAAATAAATGTTAGTAGTAAACAAGATGGAATTGCTGGTGATGTTTTAATTACTGCTTCGGATCTAAATCTTTCCCAGAAAGCAAAAATATCTGCAACTACAGAATCTGGCATTGGTGGTAGTATCACCACTAATGACTTAACAACTCTATCCCTGAATAATAGTGAAATTTCTGCAACTACAACTGATGGTGTTGCTGGTGATATAATTATAAACTCCGCAAACTCTATAGAATTAACTGGAAAAGGTGGTTTATCCGTACAATCCACTCAAGGTGGAATCGCAGGTTCGGTAACAGTTAATACTAGTCAATTCAATATCAACGATCGCGCCCAAATAACCGTTAGTAGTCGCTCAGGGCAAGCAGGAAATTTAGAGATTACAGCAGATAATTTATTTTTAAATCAAGGTATATTAACTGCTGAAACAGGAGTTGGAGAAAATTTAGAAGGTGCGAATATCACCCTTGATATCAAAGATTTATTGTGGATGCAAAATGATAGTTTAATTTCTGCCGAAGCTTTTGATACCGCTAATGGTGGTAATATTACTATAAATAATTCCGAAGGTTTTGCCATCGGGTTAAAGTTTGAAAATAGCGATATTAGTGCCAATGCGACTATTGGTAATGGCGGTAATATTGATATCACCACTCAGAATATTTTTGGCTTAGAATTTCGCGATCGCAAAACATCATATAGTGATATTACAGCAAGTTCAAAATTTGGCGTTAACGGACATGTAACAGTAAACCAGCTTAACGTAAATCCTGCTTCTGGTTTAATAGAATTACCATCAACTTTAGTAGAGACAGGTAAAATTAAGGCTGGATGTGCTGCTTCTGCGGGAAATAACTTTGTTATCAGCGGTAGGGGTGGATTGCCACAAAGCCCCAATGATTTATTTAATGGAAACACAACCTTGGTTGATTTAATTGATTTAGTACCAACAGATTCGGCAGCACCGTCTAATATTAAAAATGATTTAAGTGATGTTAATGTTGATAATCAAAAAAAACAAATTATAGAAGCTACAGGATGGGTAGTTGATGCTGATGGTAATATACATTTTGTTGCACAAAAACCTGAAATTACTTCCCAAGATTCCGGAATTGATTCTGTATCTTGTGAAGATTTTAACAACAATTAATAATATCAGTTTCGGTTAATCCTATAAAATATGTAGAGAAGTGATATGATATCCGGCTAATTACTTACTATAT
>DESS01000295.1:74567-88592 GCA_002361335.1 Richelia sp. UBA3308 | reverse complement strand
TTACTCGTTACTTGTTACTCATTGATCCTCACAGATATGATAACTGTTTAACTGGACATGATATGATACCCTTGCGTCTCTAGAATATATCAGAATTAATACAATCAACCCTTAATACTAAAGATTAAAAACTTTCTTAATACGTTTGCGAACCCAAACAACTGGATTCACATCATCTTCTGATTCATCTATTAAACCCATTTCTCGCAATTGCTGCTGACGAGAAGTTAATTCTTCTTGATGCTTTGCTAATTCATTGACAATATCTTCAGCTAACTCAACATTTCCCTTTAAAAATTGTTCAAATGCTTGATTACTGATTACAAATAAAGTTGTATCTTCTAAAGCTCTAACTGTAGCGGTACGTGGTATTGCTAACATTAAAGCTAATTCACCGAAAAACTGCGCCTTTCCAAGAGTTGTAAGATGTTTGTTAATTTTTTCCACAAAAACTTCTACTTTACCAGACAGAATAATATAAAAAGCATCTCCTGGGTCATTTTCATGAAATAAAATTTGTGACGCTTTTATTTGTCGGCGATAGCCAATTTCTATTAATTTTCGTAAATCTAAATCATTAAAATTTTGAAAATAAGTCACCTGTCGTAATAAAGTACGTAAAGATAATTTTTTTTGCTGTGTTTCAAATTTATTATATTGAGAATATAAGGAGAAACTATTAGCTTTATTATGTTTATTTGAAGCAAAATAAATACCTTGACGACGTAAATTATATTCTATCGTATAATTTAAAATACTTTTTACATGATTTTTATCATTAATTTGATTTATCCACAGTCTCAATTCAAAATCTAAATAACCATTAGCAAAACCATTAAAAATTACTTTTGGAGGATTATCTACTATAACTAATGGTTCCATATAGGCAGAATCTAGCAATACTTCTGTAATAACTAATGGATCATTTCCATAGTCGATTTTAATTGGAATACAAATTTGTATATCAGTATTATTATAAGTACAATTAAGAATTGGCTTTTGAACCAACTCACTATTAGGAATAATTAAACTACTACCCTCAATAGTTTGAATAATAGTAGAACGTAAAGTTATTTTTTTAACTTTGCCTTGGAGAGTTTTAAATTCTTCTGATATCCATAACTCAATAATATCACCAACTTTTACAGAACGTTCTATTAATAAAGTTAGTCCGCTTAAAAAGTTTGCAGTTATATTCTGAATACCAAAACCAAGTCCAATACCTAAGCCCCCAGCTAATACAGCTAAAGAAGCTAAATTAAAACCAGTACTTTCTAGAACAATTAAAAAACCTAGTGTACCAAAAATATAAGTAAATATTGTGGAAAGTGCTTCTCTATTACCCTCATCTATGCCAAAATTTACAAGTATTTTGTTTTTGAGTAAATTATCAAAAATTCTGCAAATAATAATCACTATTACAAATGAAAAAATCAACTGTAATAGTGATGCTAAAGATATGGAAGTTTGTCCTATGTTCAAAACAGGATTTTGCAATATTTGTGAAAACTCTAGTGATATTTTTTTGATAAATAATTTCATTCTTCTTGCAGCCCGTATAGCCGGGCTTGTTTGTCGTAGATTAGATTAATCTATACTCAGAAACTTAAAAGTTCCAAGCTATCAATAATATATCTAGCAGCTTCAACAAATACCTCATCCATCTCCTGAAATTTATCCGGATGAATTAACGATTGTAATTCATCAAAAGTTGTTGTATCGTCAATGCCATCACCACCAAAACCGCTTTCTAAAACTGCTGTATATTTAAGCTCAATACCTAATAAAGTTGCTGCTGATTGCAAATAATTTTTTTCCTCAATGGAAATGTCTCCATCTACTGCTGACATTTCATAACAAAAGCTCATCATTAATATCTTTTCTGGTTCCGTTAAAGATGTGGCAAGTTTTAACCATTCTTGAGGATGTTGATAAATGCCAGTTTGGGGAACTTTATAGAGTAGAATCTCCATAATTTCCCGAATTTGATTGTTGTTACGAGGAATTAAACGCTTGATAGTTTTTGCTAACAATTTCTTTTCTGCTTCCTCCTGCATCCCATCAGCTTCAATAACACCCCAAGTGATTATTAGCAAAACTGATAAGAAAATTAAAGTATCATTAATATCGGTTTTAACAAACTGCCGCTCAGTAAGACGTGATAGCAATTCTACCGCATCTAAGCTCACAAAACGCAAATTTAAATGACTAAAATTATGTGGATTAATAAAATCTTGTAAATTATTCCAAGCAGATTCTTGAACTTCTTTACCGCCATACCAAGCCTCTAAAACTTCCGTATATTGAGTTGGAACTTTTAAAGCATTGGCAGCTGCTTTTAAATATTCCTTCTCGCTAATAGCTATTTTTCCATCTACTACTGACATTTCGTAAGCAAAACTCATCAATAAAGTTCTTTCTTGTTGTGATAAACTGGCTGTCAGCTTCAACCATTCTGATGGATTTTGATATACCGCATTTTCGCGGTTGCCATCAATTAATTGTTGAATTAACACAGTTACATCACCTTTTGATGGAACTAACTGTTCAATGGTTTTTTCTAATAACTCTGTTTCCGATTCTTTTACCACTCCATCGGCAAACATTACCCCAAGAGTCATAGTGACTAATGATGCTAAAAATATCAATTCATGAGTTATTTGCTTATGATGGAGTTTCCGTCTTGTCAGACGCGATAACAATTCTACCGCTTCTGAATTAACTAATTCAGAACTTACTGTTTGTTGTCTGATTATTTTTGAATCAAGTAATACTGTATTCATAAATTTAACTCGCTAAAAATGAACAACAATAAGAACACACCCAAAACTAAATTTGTTTTTAAAGCTAATCAACCTTTACTTCTAGACGACTCTTCTATTGTTTGGATGATTGAATCGGGCACTGTAGCCCTTTTTGCAGTTGTCATACAAGATAGGACACCAATAAGCGAACGTCGTTACCTATTTAGTTCAACTATTGGAGAGGCATTATTTGCCATCGATTCTACCAAGGTTAAATCGATAGTTACATCAAATGATAACGATGACCATCCGAAAAAATACGGTATTTTGGCAGTTCCTTTGGAGGAAGTATCTTTAAGTCAAATCACTCAAGCTGACTTTGAAGTTGTAAGGAATAACGATTCAAGTCGTTTAATACCGAAGGCTGTAGGACAAGAATTTATTCAACTAGCAGAAAACTGGATTGAGAAATTTTCGATTTTCCCCAGTGTTGTCAATCCTTCAACAATTTTTGATACTTCGGTTTCATACTCTTGGGATGATGCTTCAGTTTTACATACTTGGGAGAGGGTGTCAGAAAAATTAGGATATTTACACAGAGATTTTCTGCGCTATCTTCACCAATTAGAAGAACAGGAATATGAACAAAAACTTGCTCAATTTCAAGCTAGAGAAAAACTTAACCAGCGAGTTACCGTTGGCGCTCTAGGTGAACTCGCTTCTATTATTAAACCTCAAAATCAAGGTTTTGTTGAAGAAGACAGCGATTTATTAATGGCTGCTGGTGCAGTGGGAAGGGCTTTAGGAATAAAGATTCTACCACCCGCCCGCTCAGAAGACTTAAACCGCATTCAAGAACCGATTGAGGCTATTGCAAGGGCTTCTCGTATTCGGATGCGTCGGGTTATCCTCACCCCTGATTGGTGGAAAAAAGATGCTGGTGCTCTTGTGGGTTATACTGGTGAGGAAAAACGTCCTGTAGCGCTACTACCTGTAGGAAGTGGTAATTACGAGATATTCGATCCAGTAAACCGTAAACGAATCCCTGTACAGGAATTTATTCAAAAACATGAATTAGAGCCTATAGCTTATATGTTTTATCGGTCTTTTCCTGACAAAACATTAAAAGCTTTAGAGGTAATTAAATTTGCAATTAAAGGTCGAAGTAAAGACTTAATTGTGGTATTTTTAGCTGGGATTGTAGGTAGTTTATTGGGTATGTTAACTCCCCAAGCTACAGGAATTATTATAGATAAAGCGATTCCCGATGCTGACCGAGGATTATTACTACAAATTGGCTTGGGTTTATTGGGGGCTAGTTTTGGTACTGCGATTTTTCAACTAACTCAAAGCTTTGCTTCTTTAAGATTAGAAAGTAGTACCGATGCGATTACACAAGCTGCAGTTTGGGATCGGTTATTAACCCTACCAATGTCTTTTTTTCGTGCTTATTCTATTGGTGATTTACAATCACGAGCTTCGGCTATTTTTAAAATACGTCAACTTCTTAGTGGTTCAACTTTACAAACCATCTTCACTAGCTTTTTTTCATTACTAAATTTAGCTTTATTGTTTTACTACAATTTCCGTTTAGCTTTAGTAGCCTTGGCGATCGCAATAGTAATCATAGTATTGACTATTATCTGTGGTGTGTTAAGAAGTAATAGAACTCGTCCTCTAGAAGAAGTACAGGGAAACATCTCTGGTTTAATGGTACAAATTATCGGAGGTGTTTCTAAACTGAGAATTGCAGGTGCGGAAAATCGTGCTTTTGCTTACTGGGCACAAAAATATCGTCAGCAAATGAAACTTTTATTTAGTAATCAGTTGATAGAAGACTTTTTGATAGTATTTAATGTCATGGTGCCAACTATTTCATCAATGATAATTTTTGCGGTAGCAGTTAAATTCATGACACCGGCAAATTCAACTAGCTCAGGAGGACAAACTGCCTTAAGTGCTGGAACTTTTTTAGCTTTTAATATTGCTTTTGCAACGTTTATTAATGGAGCAACACTGTTAAGTAATACTATCGTAAGTGTTTTAGATGTTGTAGTTTTATGGGAACGCACTCAGCCAATTCTTCAAGCTAAACCTGAAATTGATTTAAACAAAGCAGATCCAGGAAAGTTGACGGGCAAAATAGAAGTAGAACACGTAAGTTTTCGCTATCGAGAAGATGGTCCACTGATTCTAGATGATGTTAGCATTAAGGCAGAACCTGGGCAATTTATAGCTTTAGTTGGACCTAGTGGTAGTGGCAAATCTACTATCATTAGATTATTATTGGAATTTGACACACCCGAGGTAGGGACACTTTACTATGATGGTCAAGATTTATCAGGATTAGATATATCAGCAGTACGCCGTCAGATGGGTGTGGTACTCCAAAATGGCCGGATTAATGCTGGCTCGATATTTGAAAATATATCGGGTGGTGCTTTAGTTACTATCGATGAAGCCTGGGAAGCAGCACGCATGGCAGGTTTTGCTGAAGATGTTGAATCTATGCCAATGGGTATGCACACTGTAATTTCCGAAGGTGGTAGTAACCTTTCTGGAGGGCAGCGTCAACGGTTATTAATTGCTCGTTCCCTAGTTTTAAAGCCGAAAATTTTGATTTTTGATGAGGCGACATCTGCTTTAGATAACCGCACTCAGGCAATTGTCAGTGAAAGTTTAGAACAGTTGAGTGTAACCCGGATAGTCATTGCTCACCGTCTAAGTACTATCCGCAATGCCGATCGCATTTATGTCATTGAAGCTGGTAGAGTTGTACAACAAGGAAGTTTTGACGAACTAACACAACAACAAGGATTATTTGCTAGTCTCATGGCTAGACAAATGGCTTAATAAGAATTTAGAATTTAGAATTTAGAATTTAGAATTATCAACTATCAACTAACAACTAACAACTAACCACTAACAACTAACAACTAACAACTAAAAATAATGAAATCAAAAGAATATCGAGCTAATGTGCTTGCTAGTTATAGTGCTAGCGCTGCCGAAATTGAAGAATTACTGGCTTACAACGAAAATCTTTTTGAAAATTCTCATTTAGATTTCCCTTTAAAATTACCACTCTCACCGGAAACTCATGTGGCTACTTGGCAAGAATATTTAACCCAAGCCCAAGAAATTGGAGTATTCCCTACTTTGCAAAACAAACTTGTACAATTGCGTTTTCCTATCCAGGAAGCAATTAGCGAAACAGAGGTTTATAGAGAAGCTACTCGCAAAGGAAAGTTAGTCAATAACACAACACAAACAACTAGTTTGCAATTAAAAGAACCAGAGAAATTAGAGTTAATTATCCATGAAAGCTTAGCTGGAAGTATACCTGTAATTATTGTAAACAACAGAGCCGATTTTGTATCCTTAGTGCAAGCAATAACAATGCGTAACCAACCCAAAGATGTTCCTGCTTCCATGGGAGCCTGTATGGTAGGTGGCTACAATAATTGGGATAGAATTCGTCAATATCGCCAACAATGGCAAAACAATCATCCTGATTCGACAGAAGCTGATTGGAATGGTGAGTTTAAACGGCTAATTCCTCAAAAAGAACTATATCAAGATCGGTTTATTATTTTAAGTAAAGGTAATTACAGTAATGTATCAGCTACACATGTGGAATTAACTGAAAATAAATGGCATTATATATCACTTATAATTCGTTTAGAGCATGAATGTACCCATTATTTTACTAAGCGTATTTTTGGCTCTATGCATAATAATTTACTAGATGAGTTTATTGCCGATTACAGGGGAATTGTTTCTGCTGTAGGATGTTACCGGGATGATTGGTTTTTACGCTTTATGGGTTTGGAGTGCTTTCCTAATTATCGCAAGGGAGCTAGATTAGAAAATTATCGTGGTAATCTTTCAGATAATAGCTTTAAAATTCTGCAATCCTTAGTTGTTGATGCGGCTAAAAACCTCAAATATTTTGAAAATAAGCATAATCAGAAGATTAAACCAGATATGATGCTTATTGCTCTGTGTAACATGACTTTAGAAGAATTAGCTACTGATGATGCACAAGAGAATATATTAGATTTTCTGCGATCGCGAAGCGCATGCCCTTTGGGCTTATCGCCACGCATTAAGCAATCTCAATGATTTGTGTTAATGAATAGGGCTGACCATAAACTCTTGCAAAATAAATAAGACAGCCTCCTTTTTCGGGGCTTTTTTTATGTCCTTGTAAACACTAAATCTTTGAATTACGTTTTATTACTGAATTAACAATATCAGTGAAAATACTAATGACGGTTAACTATAAGTATTAATATGTAAAGTTGATAAATTTTCAGTAAAAACCACAGTGTCATAAGCGCTTATAAGTCACTAATATTAAATAGTTGATGTAATACATACAACAAAAAATACTGAAGGAGAAAGTAAAAATGCCTGACAATCAAGGACAAACTAGAGAGCAAATTATAGCTTCACTAGTTGCTAAAGCTTGGCAAGATGATAACTTTAAGAATGAATTCATCAGCAATCCTAAGGCTGTAATCCAAAGAGAAACAGGAAAAGAAATTCCTGCTGATGTTCAAATCAATGTTCTTGAAGAAACCCCAAAGCAGGCTTATTTTGTAATTCCTAACAAGCCTGATGTAGATAGTTCCGAAGAGTTATCTGATGAAGCTTTAGAGACTGTTGCTGGAGGTGGTGGTTTTCTCGGCGGCAAGAAGAAAAAAGGTGGTGTCTATGTACTTGTTGACTGGTAATACCAATTCTGTATGAGATTGCGCTAAATTGCCCGCAGCCTGTAAGGCTGGGGCTACTCAAACAAAGCCCACCGTAAGGTGGGCTGAATTCGGCGCATCTTTATAAAGAAATGGTATAAGAAGAAAAAAGGTGTGTATGTAATTGTTGGCTATTAATAAATCTAACTAAATACTTTAATAGCTACATTGGATAAATAGATTAACGTGAGTTCGCCTCAAAAGTTATAAGAAATAAGAAAATGTTCTTTCTTATAAGATATGCTGAGCAAGTTTTTCAGTCTTTGAAATTCATCGAACTCACGTTAAATTAGGTAAGGTCAAAAATTGACACATAAGTAAGTTGGCGGAAATAAACCGAACTATGTGACAGAATGTAAATAGCACTCGAATAGCTGATTTATATGGAATCCAAGCTTATTTACAAAACTAAACTTAGTTATGTTTTTTTGAACCGACTTACTTATTGTTTACTGAACCTTTTATAATTTTTTCAGTTTCAGCAATATATAGTTCCAAAAAAGAACCCGGCAATTTTGCTGCCGTGAAATATTAGAAAATAGTAATTAATTGAATTAAAATATAGCAATCCGGAATCAAAATATGAGCTTGCCTACAAAAGAAATATCTAAATACGATGAGCTTAAGGAACAGGATTTATCTCATAATCTTGCATCTTTATTAGAGGATAAAGCATTAGAAAATAATATAATTAATATTAAGCGTTTTTATGACAGATACAATGCAGATAGAAAATTTAGAGAACAGTTATCTGTAGACCCATATGGTGCTTGTAAACGCTATAATTTACAAGTCGATCCAGAGGAATTAAGACCTATTTGGGATGAACAATATATTCAACAAGATAGCGAACAAACATCAAATTCAAGGGCTCTAGAGATTTTCAATAATGTTTATCTGGAAGATCAAGTAGAAGGGAAATTTGATGATTATTTATTTTTGATAAAGAATCATAACTATAAAGCATGGCGAGAAAGACAGATTGCTCGTAATTTGGGTCAACTTAACAAGTCTATTCATGATAGTATTGTTCACGCTCCTATATCTTTTGAATTGAGCAAGGGATGTTCTGTTGGATGCTGGTTTTGTGGTGTTTCTGCTCCGAGTCTAAGTGATATTTTTACTTACAACGATCGCAATGCTCAGCTATGGCGTGAAGTACTCCAGGTGATAGAAGAGATACTTGGTGCAGAAACTGCTGGTAGAGGTTTTTGTTATTGGGCTACCGATCCATTAGATAATCCAGACTACGAAAAGTTTTGTAATGTCTTTCACGAAATCTTTGGTACTTTTCCCCAAACCACTACAGCTCAAGCACTGAAAGATGTAGAACGAACCCGAGCTTTACTAAAACTCTCACAGGAAAAGAATTGCGAACTGAATCGTTTTTCGATTCTTTCCTTAAGTATTTTTAACAAACTTCATGAGAATTTCACTGCTGAAGAATTAGCCCAAGTTAATTTAATACTTCAAAATCCAGAAGCAATTGCAATTAAAGCTGATTCTGGACGCTCCCTCGATCGCAAGCAAAAAAAGGTAGAAAAAAATCCTGACTCTGTTGAGGATTCACCTCAAACAACTATTGCTTGCGTGAGTGGATTTTTATTTAGTATGGTTGATCGTAGTGTTAAATTAATTAGTCCATGCCCTGCCAACGAGCGTTGGAAAGATGGCTATATTATTTACGACGAAGGAACTTTTTCTGATGCAAATGACTTAAAATCTTTATTAGAAAGAATGATAGAAAAGTATATGCCTACCAGCGTTAGGTATAACGATATAATTAGATTTCGTCATGACCTAAAGTATGAGAGTCTATCTAATGGTTTTCAAGTCTCTACAAGATATTTGACTAGTAAATTTAGAAATCAACCTTATTTGAAAGAGTTAGGAGAGATAATTAATCAAGGAGATAAAACAACAAGAGAAATTGTTCTTTTATTGAATAAATTTGGTGTGCCAGAGGCTAATACACTTTATTATCTTAATATGCTATTCAATAAAGGTCTTTTTGACGAAGAAGCACAATTTACTCCCATATCGCTGTAAAATTTCTGAATTTGTTTAGGGAGTGAGAGAGAAATTACTCTTAACTATAGACCAATAACTATATAAGCAGATTTTGTAATTAAATTTGAATAACAAAAAAGCGAGGAAAAATTATATTATTTCCCGCTTTTTTGATTGTGATTACGGTTTCTATTCTACAGTTACAAGACTGCGGGTTTTCAAGCTCGCATTATCTACAAAATCATCCAGAGTGTATTTTTGACGATAATCTGGAAGAATACTATATGTAGGACCTTCAATATCAATCTCACCAAAAGAAAAATAGAATACCGGACGAATGCTGTTCATTGTCGTGTTTTCGGTTCCTGCATGGACAAGCCGACTATCCATCAATACACTAGAGCCAGGAGGTAATATCATTTTTTGTGGTTTATTGATAACCTGTTTTTGACTATCCTTTATTTGTTTGCTCTGATTCTTGTGGGTTTGGGGAACAACGATTAAAGCCCCGCACTGCTCCCCTACTTCAAACAGATTAACAAAAATGGTTACGAGTTTTCGATACTGATGATTTTGATCTGGATGAAGTTCTTGGGCTTTAGCTCCAGGAAATACGCATATAGAACTAAATTCAACTAAGTAGCGCATCTTGTGTTCGGGGAGAAAGGTATTTAGAACAGGTAAATATTCCTTTAAGATATTTTTCATCACCCAAGTAGTTGTCTCCGATAACTCAAGGGGAGTATGAATTCTCATGTCAGCGCGGTGTATGTAGTCGAATGTTCCCTGTTTCCAGCTTTCTAGAATTTGCCCAAAAACAGCTTGACATACAGGTGGCTGAATCACTTTTTCTTTGACTAAATACCCATCTGTATCAAACCGTTCGTAATCTGAGCATGGAGTGTTAGTTATAGTTTCTTGGGTAGTTATAGCTTGGTTTTGAGTAAAATAGATTTTTTTCGCTGTTTCTGTAGAAGTGTCTTTAGTTCCTCGAAACTCTCTCCA
Organism: Richelia sp. UBA3308; assembly: GCA_002361335.1. Classification (GTDB taxonomy): domain Bacteria; phylum Cyanobacteriota; class Cyanobacteriia; order Cyanobacteriales; family Nostocaceae; genus Rivularia. The sequence goes on along the minus strand of DESS01000295.1, from coordinate 78,076 downwards.
AAGTGATGGATGAACTACCATATTTTCACTTTGCCCTGAGCCTAGGGAATGATTTGCAGTAATGGAGATATCGTAAGAGACACTCCACCGACTCATTTCACCCCGATAGTTCTCCACATGATGATCGAGTTTAGAGGGGAATAATACAAGTAGTTTGGGCTTCGGTTTTAATCCATATAAATGGGTTGAAGGTAATCCTGGTAATTTGTCATTAATATTACCTGGTATTAGTGAGTCATTCGGATTGTGGAAAATCAATTCCCCGCCTGATTCTGGTTCCGTTTGCAGATAGAAAACTGCACTGAGAATTGCATTGGGATGATTGTGGTTATTGACATGTCCTCCAGTTTTGGTAATTATTGGCCAAGACTTTTGGTGAAACAGTGAAAGTTTATCGTATTTAATTTTGCTGGCTTCAAGGTACTCAAATACGAAAGCTTCAATTTCATTTGTCAGCCACTCAAATTCCCTTGTCTGATGTATACTAGCCATGCCAAAGGTATCACCAGTTTTCAGTTTGTCCTTTTCTTCGTGGGTATCCTGTTTATCTTTAGTCGATGAGCATTCTTCTACCATCCGCATATAATCCAGCATGGCTTTCATTTGAGTGTTGCTGGGATTCAACATCTTTCTGGCAATTCCGGTAGAGAATGTTTCCCGAAATTGAATTTCGCGTTTTTGCTCAAAACTTAATATCATGATTTATTCGTAATATATTTCGTAATTAATTATACTCTTATTCTCAATAATCTGAAGAGATGACAAGCTGCAACAAAGCAGATAATATAGCGGTTTTCACTTGGGTAAAATACAGTCTTGTGGTACGGGCATCCCTGCCCGTACTAAATCCACAGATCTTTGTATTCCACTCAACCGAAAACCGCTATAGAAGCTTTTTAGCCCAATTATCATAAAATGAAAATTAGTCGTAATGCATCATACTACTTGGTGCGTTAGACTCACAGAAATTATCGTTTAAACTGATATATTGTCTTTGGTCTAACACACCCTACAATAATTTTTTTTATAAACATCCTTTAAGCTGCGATCGCTTGTGCGAATTACGACCTTTCACCCGGTTATTACTGATTTAACGTCTGCTCCTTCAGAACGAATCAAACGAGCATAGTAACCTTCCATTGCCCACAATTGTTCATGGGTGCCACGTTGTACTATCTTACCTTTGTCCATGACAATAATTTCATCGCAATCTCGGATAGTACTCAAACGGTGAGCAACAATAATACAAGTACATCCTCTGCGGCGGATATTTTGGTCAATAATTTTCTCTGATTCGCTATCTAGGGCGCTAGTGGCTTCATCCATAACTACAATTGAAGGATTATTTACCAAAGCACGAGCAATTTCTAAACGCTGTCTTTGCCCACCACTTAAATTAGCTGCTCCTTCCATTAATTGACCGTTATATCCCCCTGGAAGCGCCATGACTATATCATGAATCGCTGCATCCATACAAGCATTAACTAACTGAGCATCAGGTATTGTTGAATCCCATAAGGTGAGATTATCTCGTACCGTTCCAGAAAAAAGTAAGATATCTTGTTCAATAACAGCAAGAGAATTAGTTAAAACAGACCTAGGAATTTCCGATCTAGATTTACCATCAAATAATATTTCTCCTTGCCAATGCTGATAAAGACCTATGATAATTTTGGCAACAGTAGATTTACCAGAACCACTACCACCAACTAAAGCGACTCTTTCTCCAGGTTTAAGAGTCAGGTTGAAGTTTTCAATTAAAGGCGCTTCCACATGACTGTAGCCAAAGGTGATATTTCTTAATTCTACATGACCTTGGAGACGGTAAGTTATGTTTGTGCTTGATGATGGGATTTGCTTTGATTCATGCTTGTTATTTTTCTCTAATTGGGAGTCAGTAGGATTGCTTAAAACATCATCAAGACGATTAATATCTCCTTCTAATTCCTGTAACTGACTGGCAAAATTTACTAAATTTGTTACTGGTCTTTGAAAATTTTCCATTAAACTACTAAAAGCAATAAGCATCCCGATACTCATATAACCGTTCATCACCCGCAAACCGCCAACAATTAATACGAGCATAGATGTTAAAGAATTCAAAAGTGGTGGTAAAACTCCTAAAGTGTTGTTACTAAGTCCTAGTTCTTGTTGTGAGTTGATTCCCTTAGCATAGTAGCCAGCCCAACGAGAAAAGAAATCTGATTCTAAAGCTCCTGCTTTTAGAGTTTCTATGCCTTGTAATCCAGAAATTGCAGTTCCAGCAGCTTTACCCATATCTTGAGCTAATTTCACATTGGCATCTACACGCTGACGGGATACCATCTGTAAAGTAACAATATTTATAATCGCAAAAACTATACCAATTATTGTCAGTACCCAATCATAAGTAAACATGACGATTGCATAAAAAATTAGCATAATTGTATCAATAATAGTAGTTGCTAATTGACCGGAAAGTACATCAGAAACGTTATCATTGATTTGGACGCGATCGCTAATTTCTCCAGCAAATCTTTGGGCATAAAAACTAGCTGGTAAACGCAGAATATGCCATAAAAAACGACTAGACATACCGATGCCTAATTTGATTTTTAATTGTCGTAAATAACGTCTTTGCAAAAAACTTAAAGTCATTTGTAAAAATACTGTAATTCCCATAGCAAAAAGCAGTGGACGCAACCACTCCGTTCTTTGCTCTATTAATATATTGTCTACGAATATTTGATTAAATACAGGTATAATTAATCCGGGTATTACTAATAAAAAACCTGCAAAAATACAGTAGATAATAGCAGCTACAGAACCTTTTAATCTATCTGTTAATGCTAAAATTAAACTAGGTTTTCTGCCTCCTTTTTGAAATGTTTCATCTGGTTCTAAAGCTAAAACAACACCAGTGTAAGCTTCATCAAATTCTTGTAAAGATACTGTACGTGGTCCCGTCCCTGGATCATTTAAATAAACTTTATTTTTAACAAAACCTTCAACAACAAGGAAATGATTAAAATTCCAAAAAACAATATAAGGGGGTTTGATTTCTTGTAAACTATCAAGTTGTTTTTTATAACCTTTAGCTTTCATTCCATAACGTCTGGCAGCTTTGAGTACATTAGAAGCTTTACTACCATCACGAGATACACCACATTCTTGACGCAATTCAGTAAGCGGCACTATAAGATTGTAGTAACTCAGAATAATTCCTAAAGCTGCAGCACCACATTCTACAGCTTCCATTTGCAATAGTGTAGGAGTTTTAGCTCGCTTGAAATTTTTAGGTTTAGTATCAGTTTTGGTCATTAGATTTTAGATTTTTGATTTTTGATTTTAGATTTTAGATTTTTGATTTTATTTGTATGATTTTTATCATTTTATAATTTTGAATTTTAGATTTACGATTATATGAAATCAATTCCGAATAATTACTTACTATATAACCCGATTGAAAAGATGGCGGTTATTATCTACTATTCATGAATACTAATGACTCATTACTCATTACTCCTTAC
>DESS01000295.1:0-74453 GCA_002361335.1 Richelia sp. UBA3308 | reverse complement strand
TTACTTCTTACTTCTTACTCATTACTCATTACTCATTACTTCTTACTTCTTACTTCTTACTTCTTACTTCTTACTTCTTACTTCTTACTCGTTGAGCAACATAAATGATTAACTAAAACCAGTCCATTCTCTAAGAATTGGTAGCACAAAAGTGATCGGTGCCCTTTGTGCAATTCGCACGCGAACTGTAGTAGTAGTAGCCGGTGAAATTTTTAATTTTGGTCCTTTAGAAGATGACCAACGATAACCACTAAAAGTCGATTCATCTGTTTCTAATTCCGCTGTAATTGCAATTCTTGGTTCCCCTGCAATTAACTTATTTACTAATTCTTGATTTCCTAATTCTAAGGCTGCTCCTTGAGGAGTAATGGGAAAGGGAGAAACTGAAACAACTTTGCCAATAATACCCCCAAATCTTTCTCTTTGTACTGTATCGGGAGTAATTTGAATTGGCATTCCTGGTTTAATTTTTTTCCCATTTTTTACTGGAAAATAAGTAATAGCTACCATTTTTCCACCTGTAGCCTGAGTGTCTATGCTGGCAATGGGAGTACCGGGGTTAACAACTTGTCCATTAGTAGCTGTAATTTCTAAAATACATCCAGCTTGGGTACTAACAATTTTGCTATTATTAGCTACTTTTTGCTCTAATTGAGCAATATTACGCTCAACTTCTTTTATTTGATTGATTCTGCTATTGTTTATGTTTAAGTTTTCTTGTTCAATACGTTTATTTTTACTATTAATATCTTGTAATTGTGCTTGTAATTCAGAAATAGTATTAAGGTTATCTAGGTATCTTTGTTCAGCCTGGGTTTCTTTCACCCTCAATTCTTTTAATTGAACTTGAATGTCCCTAATACTGTTGAGATTACCTAAATATTGCTGTTGTATTTCTATTTCATTGAAATCTAATCCTTTTAATTCTGCTTCTAATGCAGCAACTTGTTGCTGTGCTTGACGGTATTCTTGTTGTACTTGTAACACTGCATCTTTGGGAATTGCTCCTTGTTTTAGTAATTCTTGTCGCTTTTCTAATCTTTCTTTTTGAATTGGAATTAAATTTCGTGCATCTCCCAAGCGTTGCTGGATGCTCTGTTTTTGTTGGGCGATGGCATTAGATGCTTTCTCTTTAAGAACAGGAGTTAGAGCGCGTGCAGTCTCCAACCTCTGTTGTAAAGTTTGGCGTTGTTGGGTAATAGCTGTTAAGTCTTGATTTTTGATGATCGGAGAAAGTTCTTGTGCAGTCAGCAACCGTTGTTGTATACTTGCTCGTGCAGAAATTAAAGCCTCTTTTTCTAAGAGACTGCGCTGACGTTGTAATTTCCCACTATCGGATGCTTGTGCTAACAATTCCATGCGTTTGGCACGTTGTTGTTGTAGCTGTTGCTTTAATTGTGAAGGATCGATAGTTGCCAATAGTCGATCTTTTTCCACGCACTCCCCTTGTTTAACATTCACTGACTTTAACTGTCCAGAAATTGGTGACTGAAACTGTACTACCCGCTTAGGTAAAATTAACACCCCTGGTGCATTCTCTGCGATCGGGATGCGCCCAAAAATGCTCCAAATCACAGCCATAACCACAAAAACACCTAAAGTACTCAATGGTAACCAATCCCTGGGATTGACTAACTGCATCAGTTGATCTAAACGTTCTGGGGAAGATAACCGTTCTAAAGATTCTTTCCTAAATAGTTTTTCGTTATCCATAAAATAAAAACACTGTATCTAAGTAAAATTATGTATGATGTCGGTCATTGATTGACCTTTCTTAGTGTTCCCATTCTGGGATTTAAAATTACAATGAAGTTTAAAAAATCAAGTTTAAAAGTTGAAACCACTCGATCTCTAAGAGTTAAAAACAACGATTGAGGGAGTTGATGGGAGGATGAAGGGCTTCATTAAATTTAGAATCTGAGAGTTTCGGGTTGAGTGTGGGAATACTAAAAATCAGGGGTAGTCTTCGCACCTCATTTATCGGTTAACAAAAACATCAAAAAATAATCGCCCTTAGGAGCCAAATAATATTAATTGACTAATTAACAAGTTAATTAAGAAGAGAATTTACAAGAGGTTTGCTGATGACTTGGATTAAAAAAAAATTATATATTGCAACAATTCCCATATCTTTGGCACTGTCTATTGTTTCGGTAGTTTCAGTGCGAGCTAATTCTCCAACTGGATTTGTAAGCACCCAGAAAGCCAAGACATGGAAAATTAGCCAGGCTTTTAAAACACAAAATCGGGGAACACCTTCGAGAACAGCTGGAGGAGCAACTCGTGGTGGTTGTGCGGAAAAAGAACGGCGTTTAGTTTCTTTAATGCCTAAAGAAAAATTGGGATTAACCTTTAACGAACGTCCAACATTTTTCTGGAAAGTCGCTAAATCTGATGTACAAACAGCCGAATTTATATTGCTCGATGATAACGATGATTTAGTTTATAAAACCAATTTTACGCTTCCTAAACAACAAGGAATTTTTGCATTTACTCTTCCTTCTGAGGCTCCAGCTTTAAAGCTTGGCAAGCAGTATCATTGGTACCTCTCAGTAGATTGTGGCTCAGAGGAATCATTTGACACTATAACTGTTGAAGGCTGGGTAGAACGAACTAAACCTAATTTGGCAGTGCGGATCAAGTTAAATAAATTAGCACCGCAATACCGTTCAAAAATTTATGCAGAAGCTGGTATTTGGCACGAAGCGATCGCGAATGTAGCTCAACAACGCTGTAGTTCTCGTTATTACTCAAAAGCCATGGTTAATTGGAATCAATTATTAACTTCTGTTGGTTTAAGTGAAGTAGTTTCAGAACCCCTGAATAATATCTGTAAAAAGGAACTGTTTTAGCTGCTCGAAACCCAAGTTAATTAAGTAAAAACTCCTAGTAACTAAGCTAGGAGTTCGTTAATTTAATATTAATTAAGTCCGATGCGGGCGTTGTAGTTAAAAATTCACGCAGTTTCCAGCGATGCCATAGAAAAATGTGGTTTCAATACCTCCAACCAACGGGCGATACGCTCATCGGTTTTATCACTTTCATTCACTTCATCAATAGGTAATCCGACAAATTTACCGTCGCGCACAGCAAAGGAATACTCATAGGTGTAACCGTCGGTAGGAAACTCACCAATAAAATTTGCACCTAATTTTTTGAAGTGATCGTACAAAGTTCCTAATGCGCTGACAAACTGTTCCCCATGACTCGCATAATCTCCCGCACCGAATAGCGCAATGGTTTTACCTGTAAAATCTGGTTTGTCCATTTCCATCTCAAATAAAGGATCGCGCCAATCATTTTGGACTTCACCAGAACCCCAGGTAGAACAACCAAAGAGTAAATAATCATACTCAAGCATTTCATCAACACTGGTGAAATCTTCTTCCATGCTGTAAATATCGCACAGTTCTTCACCAAAATGCTGGTGTATTTTCGTAGCAACTTCTTCAGTGATACCGGAAGTACTCCCATAAAAAATAGCTATTTTTGCCATAATTAAAGCTCCTGTGGATTTGAGCGATATACTTTTTTATCCTCCGATTGCTTAGGATTTTGACTTGCAGAGATTCAATCGGTTTAATCGGTTCAAAATTGGTAGCAATTCTCAAGAATTAACAGGTTGTTAAGGGGACCATAAATTCTCTATAGTTAGCAGAGTAATGACTTTTAAATCAAGACACTATTACAAATTAATCTTAGATTTGTGGCGGTGTTGTAACACATATGACAAAATTTATCAAAAGTCTCCTGCATTTTGTGCCTTGGGAAATTATAGCGGTTTTCACCCTTAGTGCAATACAATGCAGGCAACCTCACCCCTTCCCCTCTCCAAAGCATCGGAGAGGGGTGAGGTTAATAATTTGTATTCTATTCAACAGAAAATAACTATATATCACCAATTGAAAAGTTATTTGATCTAGAAGATGGAAAGGTTAAATCTTGCATTGCAAGAGTTTTCTCTGTGCGGATTCGGAGCTAGTAACTGTTAAAGAACTTAGCTTAAAAGGCAAGAATGTAATAATTTTCAACCAATTAATGAATTACTATACTATAAGATAAATCTAATCTTCGAGATCCCTTGTGTAAAATTTGTCGCGATCTCCCCCCGCTTTTTTTCGCTCTCCAATGTTAACTAACCAGCTGATCCTACATTTTACAAAGATGCTGTGCAGCCAGCTCTCCAGACCAAAAAGCTCCATGGAGGTATCCAGGCTCGGTCAAACTAGTCGCATCACCTGCAAAAAACACTCGGTTTAGAATCGGAGTTGCGAGATGCTTGGGTTCTAACCCGGTAGCACCGACCAAATATCTTGGATAAGATCCACCTGCAAACTCCTCTTGTTTCCAGCGTTGAACAACAACTTTTGTCGGTTCTGGAACACTCACTTGCAGGATTCGCTGAAGTTCACTGCAAAATTCTTGCGCGATCGCCGTATCAGAAAGAGCCTCAATTCGGTGGGCCACCTGTCCCCCCACAACACCAATTAAAACGGGGAGCTGCTTGTAATGGGCATAGTTTATGAACATGGGTCGCAAAGAACTATTACACATTCCCAAAATATCCACGGACTCTGGCCAAAAAATATGGGGAAATTGCAAGACTACTCTGTTGACTAATCCCATATCCATATACTTCAGTGCTTGTTGATGCAAACGAGGTAAATCTGGCTCAAAGGTAATTTGTCCAGAACGCAAAACACCAATGGGAACAGTGACGATAACCGCTCTTGCCTTAAAGGTTTCATTCTGAGTTTGGATTTCAACTCTATGTTGATCGTAGGCAATATGTTTGACGACCTGATTAAAGTGTACTTCAATATCTTGGGCCAGGTAATTTATAATTTTTTCCATCCCCCCAGTGACAAATTGGTCATCTGTAGGTAGCATCCCTCCCTCGGGTTCTGTTGCAGATTCTGTTAGTAAGCTTGCAAAACCTAATTCCTCAGTGGGTGAGGCATAAAGACCTTCAAGGAACATGCTCAAAAGCCTGAGGTATTGTAAACTCCCTTGCCTTCCCTTTAACTTAGCAGCAGCCCGCTCCAAGATATCGGCAACACTCATGGGTGAACCACCAAGACCAACGCTTCGTCCTATGACGGTGCGTAAATAAGGCCACAAACTGGCAGACTTCATTGCTTTCTCGAATGCTTCAAATTCAGCAGACAAGTTCTCACCAGCCTTCAGCGGATCGATAAAACCACTCTCAGATTGAATGCCATAAATTGCTAAGTTGGAAAAATCTGAAACCCTTTTTTCTAAGGAAATCTCTTCTGCAATTTTCTTTAGTGGATTACCCGGACCACTATGAAGCCAGGCAGCTCCCAAATCGACGGGTACACCGAAATCATGAATGGTCCGAACCCGTCCACCAATACAATCACGGGCTTCTAGAATAATTGCATCTTGTCCATGTTGTTTGAGATATCTTGCTGCACTCAGACCTGCAGCTCCTGCACCAACAATAACAATTGAGTCTTGAGATGTATTAGCCATGAATTGTTTCGTACCTTTTCGAGTAAAGAGAAGATTTTTTCTACTTGGGTGCAGACGATAAATTATCGGCTAACACCCACTACGACACCCAAAAAAAACTGACTATGAGTTTGCTTTTAAGACAACTTTTATACCATATTTAGGTTTTAAAGCAATCGAGGTTCGAGGTTCAATAATCTGATTAGGAACCAAATCTAGCTGAAACTGCTGGGAAATGGTTGCTAACAGTAAGAGCGCTTCCATCATTGCAAAATTCTTACCAATACAGAAACGAGGACCATCATTAAACGGGAAATACACACCACGGGGCAATTGTTTTTCTAGATCGTTAGCCCAGCGCTCTGGTTGAAACGTTTCCGGCTCGTTAAAGTAGCGTGGATTGCGATGCATTGACCATTGGCTGCCAATTACGGTTGTCCCCTTTGGAATGATGTATCCATCTAATTCATAATCCTCAGCAGCTTCACGCGCGAATTCAAAAGCTGGTGGATAAAGTCGCAGGGATTCTTTGAGCACCCAATCTGCATAAGTCAACTGGGGCAAATCTGCCACAGTTGGGGGGCGGCCATTCAACACAGTCTTGAGTTCTGTATTAAGCCTTTCTCGCACTTGGGGGTTCTGGGCCAATAGCATCCAGGTCCAGGAGAGCAAATTTGCAGTGGTTTCATGTCCGGCCATAATAAACGTTGCTGATTCATCTCGCAATTGCTGGTCAGTCATGCGCGTACCATCATCAGCATCTTCTACCTGCATCAATAACCCCAGCAAATCGTTACCCGTTAGGCCATTGGCACGTCGGTAGTTGATGATGTCATAAACAGTTTCATCAAAGAGTGCGATCGCATCTTGATACTCTTTATCGATGCTTTCAGAAGACGCAACAGATATCTGAGCCTGTTGTTCGCCAATTTCTGCTAGGGTTGCCGCAACCGCTACGGCTGAATTGTGATCTAACCAATCCTGAAAAATCTCTAAAACATTATTGATTCGCTGTGCTGCTACATCTTGCACCTCCTGACCAAGGAGAGTTTTCATAACGATATCGAGAGCGAGTCGCATCATGTCTGTGCTCACATCACGAATCGCTCCATCTTGCCAGCTCTCTAGCATACGCTGGGTGTACTCCACCATCACATTGGCGTAAGCATCGATATTCTTTTGGCGGAAGATAGGTTGAGCAAGTCGCCGTTGCCGCGCCCAAAAATCCCCTTCACTGGTGACTAAGCCCTTGCCTACTAATCCGTCCAACGCTTGTGTCTCTTTATCTTTGATAAACACACGTGGACGCTTCAAGACCTCAGTGATGTAACCAGGATCATTTAACACACAAACTAGCTCATCACCTAATTGCAAGGGAACGATACCTTCATACTGTTGGTTACAACGCTGTAGGAATCCCAAGCGATCTAGACTCATTTCACGAAGGGCGGTAATCCCATCGGGACGGGGAAGGGACATTAAATCTCGACTCATTTTAAGGTTTTCCTTTCTCACGGCACAAAACATGACTATAACTGACATCTAGAAAAATAAGCGATACTCATGTTTTTGTCAACAATAATATGAGTTATGCTCATTTAATAAATTCAAGAGTAAAAAACTCCCATGTCTACCGATTCATCAAGAACCAGCAGAATGCCGCGAAAACCGGTGCAAGCCCGCAGTCAAGAACGGGTGAACCGAATTCTAGATGCGGCAGAAGACTTGTTTTCGCTCCGAGGCTACATTGCCACAACAACCAAGGAAATCGCGATCCAGGCCCAGATACCGATTGGGTCGCTTTACCAGTTTTTTCCAAACAAAGCAGCGATTGTACAAGCTTTATTTGTGCGTTATAACGATTTGCTTCACCAGCAATTAGCACTTTTTAATCATGAAGAACTAGCAGAATTGCCTTTGTCTACTCTTGTAGATAAATTGACTGACATCTGTGTCCAGTTCTTTCTAGAGCATCCGGGTTACTATAAGGTTTTTATGGAAGTTCAAGGATTAATGCCTGAACTCGAGAAAATCGAAGATGCCGCTGATGCAAAACTCATTCAAGAATTTGCAATGTTGCTCAAACAACGAGAGGCAATTCAAGAAGAAGTAGATTATGAAGCGATTGCCTTTGTTTTGTCCAAAGTGAGCGGGCAGCTAATATGGATTGCGCTTAGTCAAGAGGAAAGATTTCAGCAACAGTTATTCGCAGAAATTAAACGGTTCTCTTTAAGCTACCTACAAAGCTACTTCTCATCTGGATTAAAGTCAGCTAACAATACCTATGAATCTGATCACGGAAGTAGTTAATTAGTACTAAAAAATAGGTATTATGTAATTATCAGCACCCTTCCGCCAAGGTATTTTTTGCTGACTTTATATCTATAACTAAGAGATGTGTGCCGCAAAGCGGCACACATCTCTTGTCTCACACAGTCACAGTATTATTACTTTAATAATATGTATGATTTGTATTTTTATTACTGATGTTTGTTGTTAGCGATAGGCTTCGCCGACGCGCCAAGCGCCTATGGCGATAAAACTGGTTGATTTCACCTGCATCGCGTTGCTGCCACTCTAATCTCGGCGAATAGGCATAGTCATACATCTGGCTCCGCCACGCCCAACTACTAAATCTGAACCGGAAAACTCTACGACATGAATTCCGTTTTCCCTTAAAGCCTTGTTGGCTTTTGGATTCCGGTCATAAGTAACTGCTGTATGAGGATTGATCGTGAAAACATTTACTGCATCATCGAATTGTTCGGAAGGATCGCTAATTTCAATAATATTTTTGTTGAATTGATTGTGAAGAACACTGATAAAATCCATCTTCAGAGACTCCGGTTCATCCCCAGATTTAAAGGTTTTATCATTCCAACAGAGAGTATCCGCATAGGCGCTGACTGCTTCGGAATGAACCACAACGTGATCGGTACCGACAACAGAGCAAACAGTATCCAAGTGGATGAAAGCACGTTTAACAGGAATAGTTGGTTGAAAAACCCGTTCTGCTCCTCTGTCAAGTAATTCGGCCGCCACTCTTCTCACAGCCTGCCGACTAGTTCGCTCACTCAAAGCGATCGCAAAATTATTGGGAGCAATTACCATTACATCTCCCCCCTCAATAAAAAATTCTTCTCCTGAATTTAAATCCCAGTCAATCGCTTGAGATTTAACATTCTTCATAAATGGATGATAATTAATCACCGTGCGAAGAATTGACGGTTCCCGCCGTCTCACTGGCCAATACATTCTCGATAGAACCAGTGATTCTCCTAGTACAAAACCAGGGTCGCGCATAAAATACAAATTGGCAACCGGTGCAACAATTTGCCAGTCTCGCTGTTTTCGCATCGGATGTTCTGCATCCTTACCAAGGAAATCAGCAATATTCAATCCGCACATCAACTTATTCGTGATTGTTTTAGGATCGCTACTGCAAATTTCTTCAACATGAACTCGTAACAAGGGGCTTAATTCAAGATTGTGTTTAGCGAAACGGTTTGTTAAGGTCTGAAATTCGCGATCGAATAGAATATTTTCTACTACCTGTCGCAGTACTTCACCTTGAAGAGATTTAATTACATCATACAACAAAAGTCCAATATCCAAGACAATTGGACGCAAGCTATTTTCTTTGATTGCTCGAATTAAACCAATGTGCTGTTGCTGTGCTAGATGCAGAGCAGGACGAGAATCAATCAAATACCAAGGATCGTTTGGCTCAATATAATCTATTTCATCAGATGGCGTGTGTACCAAAACTGTCCGCAACTGACCATATTCGCTCTGGATCTGCGGAGTACACATCATTACCATATATTTTTCATATGACTCTTTGATTTTTGCAGCGGTTTTCTCGGGTAAGGTAAGACAATCACTTTTATCAATGAAAGGAAGTGTTTTATAAGTGTCTATGTCCCTAATATCAAAGGTGTTCCCGAATCGTTGATCTGAGAATAGTAATATGGGGATATTTCGATCAATTTTTCTGGCGAACTCTAGAAACTCCTGCCCTGTTCTTGAACCAAGCTGATAATCTACAATTAGCAGATCGAAATCCCACTGCTCTCGGAATATTTGCTCTGCCTGCTCAACAGTAGCAGCAAATTTAACTTGCCAGTCAATATCGGGAAGTAGTGCAGGAATTCGTGATTCCCAGAATTTCACATCGTCTTCAACTACAAGCACACGTCTGCTAAATCTCATCTTTGATAGATCGCTACTCAAATAAGGTATTTACTTTGTTGCAAAAATTATTTAGTTTGATTGTATATTGCCTATGAATTTGCTTATCTGAAGAATTTTCTTTTTTAGTATTTTTTCTTATTATCCATCAGTAACAACATTAATATTAAATAGAGTTACTCAGAAAAATCCAAGTAGACGACTATACCAGCGCTAAATTTATCAACTATAGGACTTAGGCAAAAGCAAGGTAATTACCTGATTACGAGGGATAGCTAAGTATATGTCCTATGGGAAAGGCTCCCAAGACTGCAAAAACTCTGGGATTGCTTCCCTAGAAGTCACCAACGGTAAATCTCCCTTGCGTAAGTAGGTAGGCGAAAAAATTTATAACTATGTGATTGTGAATGCCCCTAAGTGCGAAGTGAAGCAATCCCAGGGGTTTCGATTATTTTAGATTCTGTTACATAGCTTGTTTTTTTCTGCCCATCTACTTAAGTGCTGATAATAAACGATCCATAGCACCATTGCAATCAAATCGCTGGATTCAACATCATTTGATGCATTATTAAAACCATATACTGTAAATGTCATCTGTCGGGAGGTAGATTCCCACGGTCAGGGATGTTCATTTAAGCGAGATACCCTCAAACTAACCTTGTGGAGAGCTATTTTGATGGCAACAAATACGCAATTCGATGTATGAAAAATCTATGCATTTTTACGTAATTTACCTAAATTTACTCATCAGATAAAGTTGTCATAAATCTTAGAGGTAAGGGATGACATATTCACATAGACAGAAATACTATACAGACATGGATACGAAAAAACACATAAATTCAGTATCTACTAAGTAGTTTAAAAAAAATCAGTATTTTTGGAGAAAAGAACGATGAAAAACTTCAATAAGTTAGTAAAAACAATCGCAGTTTCCACTCTTGGTTTAGGTATTGCTACCGGATCTATCTCACAAGCACAAGCAGTTTCATTAGTTCCTACACAAGAGGGAGAAATCGAAACTACTAATCTTGGTTGTTTAGATGATAACCAGTGTATTGATACAACCCAGCAGGAATTTGGTTACACAGTTGAGAGTTTAGAATACGACGAAAACTTTGATTTAAGCCGCTTGTTTGTTGATGACAGAACTACTAAAAATACTTATGGAATTGGAATCGATTCAATTACATTCGGGGATGAAGACGGAGGAACAAATCCAGAGTTTGGAAAATTTTGGTTACGCCCAGCAGCCTTCCAAGATGGTGAAGCTGTTGAAGGAGGAAATTTAGAAGTTGGTAGGTTCGAGTTCGACTTTTTAGGTAAAACTGCCAATGAAGTAAGACTAGCCTTCTTTGATGTAGAGGATAGTGATATTACAGGCATTATTGAACAAGTCAACGGTAATAGTACCAATACCGACGATTTCCTATTAGAAGGGAGAGAAGACGGCAACATCCAAACCTTAGTTTTGAAAGATGTAAAAAGCTTTGTAGTCCAATTGGGTAACGTCCACAGCAGCAAATTCAATACTGGTGATGGTGTTAACTTAAAAGTCAGCGTACCGGAGTCACAAACCAGTATAGGCTTGAGCGTTCTAGGTGTAGCTGGAATGCTTACACTCAAGCGCCGCAAAACAGCTTCACAAAAGCTTAAATCCAAATAGTGCTTAGGCTTACTTATTCCCTTAAAGGATCGCATTTCATCACTAAATTAATTTGAATATTAGTCAGTATATTATGAGGATATACACATCGAGATTATAAAAACAGGACTTACGATATTGTGACAATTGGTTGTTGGTGCCGTATTCTCATTCCCTTATTACTAGGTTCAAGTTTTTCAGACTACACACCCTACACCTACAGCAAAAATCTGCCTTTTTGCTAAGTCCTAAAAAATTTCCTTTCACTTTAAATCTTCATTGAGTAGATAGATAATCTAACCTTTCTGTGTTAAATTATCTGTCTACTCAATTTTTTGTCTGAAAAATTTAAGGATTAAGGCTTAAATATCCTAGTTATTACCGAAAAGCTGTTGATTAATTTGAAGTTGAAGGTTTAAAAAGCAAGAAATAAGAGTGTTTCTTCGGTGTAAATAATAAATACAAATTGACTGTCAATAATTAGTTACACCCGAAATATCGCAATTTTTCGGAATAATATTCTGTTTTTATCTCAAAATAAAGTTTGGGTTAATTATGTTCGCAAGGACTTACATTTTTGCAAGTTAGTCTATTAACTTAGTGAGTAATTGGAGGCGGACAAAACAAATTCATTACCGCCTCACTTGAATAAAGAGAAGAAGGCAAATCATGGGAAAATTTAAGGCTATTGCTGCAATTTGTGGTTTAGGTTTAGGATTGGTTGCTGGTGCACCTGCAGCTCATGCTGGTACCTTTATACCTCAAGAAGAAGGTGAAATTTTACTAGAAAATACAGAATTTAACGGCGAAGATTACGAATGTATAGCTGACAACTGTATTGACACTTCAATAAATGGTTTTTCAGTTACCAGTTTAGACTACGACAAAGATGATAAAGATCCACAGTATGGACTCAGCAGACTATTTGTAGATACGAAACAAACTAGTAACGATCATAGTTCCGGTATTAAGTTTTCTACTACAGATGCAGGAACGAATGAAACAGATGGTGAGTATTGGTTCCGTAGTGTAGCTTACAGAGAACAAGCAGATGGAAGTTACATTGCTGAAGAAAACGGAAATTTAGAGATCGGTAGGTTCCAGTTTGACTTCGACACAGAATATGACAAAATTGTATTAGATTTATTTGATGTAGAATCGTCTGGCTTCAGTGGTATTTTGGAAGTTAACGGACAGAAAGTCGAAAATATGCTCTTAGACGCAGGAGCAGATGGTGAGACCCAAACATTGACCTTAACAAACGTAAGTTCTTTTGTCCTACAATTAGGTGAGCCACAAGCTAATGGCTTTAGTACTGGTGATGGTGTAATCTTGTCAGGGATTAAATCTGTACCCGAACCCACAACAACCTTCAGCCTTGGTGCTTTAGCGGTGGCTGGTATGTTCGGTGTGAAGAAGCGTCAAAAGTTTAAGAAGTAGGTTCTTTTTCCAAAAAACCATATTAAATGCTTTTTAACAGCTTCTTTTAATACCCTATCTACAATAATGTTTAAGATACACTCCCATGGTAACTGTGGTGAGTGCATCTAATTCCAACTAAATACCAATTGTACTAAATTGTAATAATTTGTCTTTTTACAGAAACCCGGCTAAAAAACCGGGTTTTTCAATTATTATGGAATGTTAATTAAGATAAAATATTAACTTATAAATACCTGGGACCAAGTTGTCAAAACAAAAACTATAACTGCTGCTAGAGCTAAAAAAGCCTGGATGATATTTCCAATCAAACTACCTACAACAATTCCCAAACCTGCTTTAATTGCTATTACTAAATTCCGTCGATAAATGAATTCACCAATAATAGCTCCTAAAAGTGGTCCAATAAAAATTCCGATCAACGGGCCACCAATAATTAAAAAAGGTGGTAATAATCCAAGAAATGCTACTACGAAACCAACCATCGCCCCAATTTGTCCCCATTTGCTAGCACCAGCTTTTTTGGCTCCCCAGTATGCAGCAAAAAAATCAATTACCATACTTAGTAGCAAAATGACTCCGGTAACAATCAAAGGTACCTCAATCATCGTCAAGGAACCTTGAAAAAATCCCCAAATAATAATCGCAACTAAAATCAAACTTGTTCCCGGAACTCCAGGAATTACAGCGCCAATCACACCCACAAGCATTAACGCAATCAGTAACCAGTAAGTAATTTGCATATTTTTTAATTATTAATTTAAGTAAGTTGTCCTACAAAATTAATTTTGCATTCTGAAAGCTTCAAGTTCTTGGGATTGCTGAACCTTCGTCCCTTAGGACAATATACTATTAATTTTGCCTAAGTATTTATAGGAGTTAGCTAGAACGTAGTTAATTGTTAGTGATTGTGAATTAGGAGGGCAGCAGTTAGGAATTTAAAGTTTGTAAATATATTACCTTTAACCTTTACCATGCAGACCTTTAACCTATTCCCATCTTCAAAGTAACAGCTAATTTATCGGCAATTCCAGCAATCCAATTTTCATCTTGTTTGGTATAACTGCGTGGAGCATGTGCTCCTAAAATTAAAGCTCCTTCTTGACCAATTGGTTGACAAATTACACCTTGAGTATTACTCGGTAAATAATCAAATTCAACTCTTCCGGGATACACTTTTAAATCTACTAAATAAACTGGCTTATACTTTTCTAAAACTCGTTTTAATATTGCTCCTGGTGTAACAGAAGAATTTTCTCCTAAAATTCCGCGACGCAATAAAACTTTGCCTTGATAGTAAACTACTACGCAACTAGTTACTGTATTCGTCAATAATAAGTGAGATGCCCAAGCTAATTCTGTTTTTGTGGCTTCAGGTAAATCTGGCGCGAGAAAAAAACCTTCTTCGCCGATTAATTTGACGCTATCAGGGGTTCGCGGTTGTATCTGCTGCCAAATTAAACCCGTTAGTATCAAAACAGCGCTTAAAATTACACCAAGTACATCAGCACGAGCTTGAGAATCAGTTAATTGTGGCGATTGCAAGCGGTTGATTAACAAAAGTACAGCGCCTAGCCCACCCACAACGATAGGTAGACGCCTCAAAACGCGATTGGGATCTGGATTAGCCATGCTTCTAATGCCTGTTATGAGTTATGAGTTATGCTCCTGAAGAGATATTGTTTTAATTGCTTGTGTGGGATTTTTAGATTTTCACATAACTCAAAGCTTCACACAAAAGTATGGTATTAAATCTAATTCCTCACTCCTCACTCCGGAACTAGTAACTCCTAACTATTCTTATTCCTCCCCTGGTTCGATTATGCGTTGAAACAAATATCCCGTTCCTCTGGCGGTAAGAATTAACTCTGGATTTGAAGGGTCATCTTCTAATTTTGCTCGCAAACGGGAAATATGTACATCTACTACACGGGTGTCTACATGACGTTCTGGTGTATATCCCCACACTTCTTGTAAAATTTCTGAACGGGAAAAAGCTTCTCCTGAACGACTTACTAGGAGCTCTAGCAGGTTGAATTCCATTCCTGTTAATCGAATCCGTTCATCACCTTTGTAAACTTGACGTTTGTTTGTGTCGATTTTAATGGTACTTACGTGGATTACTCCTGAACTGGGTATTCCAGAAGCGCTGGTTTTGTCTACTCGTCGTAATACTGAACGAATGCGAGCTTCTAATTCTTTGGGGGAAAATGGTTTGACTACGTAGTCATCAGCACCCAGTTCTAACCCGGTAATTCTGTCTGCGACATCTCCCAAAGCTGTTAGCATAATAATTGGAACATCGGATTCCTTACGTAATTCTTGACAGACACCATAGCCGTCTAGCTTCGGCATCATTACATCTAAAACTACTAAGTCAGGAATTGCTTTACGAAAGGTATCCAAAGCTTCTTCCCCATCCCCAGCCGTGACTACATCGTAGCCAATCATTGAAAGGCGCGTTTCTAAAATCCGGCGAATGCTGGCTTCGTCGTCTACCACTAGGATTTTTTCTTTATGACTCTCCAAGTTTCTCAACGCTCCTTAACTAAAATTTTTCAAGATTAATTTTTAATACCATCTTATTAAGATATCATTCCAATTATTCACTCGTAAAAACCTACAACTATTACTATTATTCGATTTTTGTTAGGTAAAAAACTGAAAAGATAATAAAGATTATTTAAGATTATTTTATCTCTATTAAGAATGCCGAAGCCAAAAACTTATTACGTTTGCTCTGAGTGTGGTGCCGAAAGTCCTCAATGGTTTGGTAAGTGTCCTGCTTGCGGGACCTATAATTCTTTGGAAGAGGAAATTGCCGTACAATCCTCTACTGACATACCTTCTCGGGGTGTCGGTGCTTGGCACTCTCAAATGAGTAAAAAGAAAACTGCTAATAAACCAGCTAAGCCACGAGCTTCTTTAAGATTAGACCAAATTAGCGATCGCCAAGTTGAACGTTGGAGTTCTGGTTATGGAGAATTAGACCGAGTTTTAGGTGGTGGGGTGGTTCCGGGTTCTATGGTGTTAATTGGTGGCGATCCCGGTATCGGTAAATCTACTTTATTATTGCAAGTATCAAATCAATTAGCTCAAAGATATCGCATTCTTTATATTTCGGGGGAAGAATCCGGACAACAAGTTAAATTACGCGGTTCGCGTTTGGGTGTTGCTCAACAACAACATGAAGAAGGTAACGGTAATGGCACAGTTCCTGTAGCAGAAGATACTCAAGAAGGTGAAACAAATGCCAAATCTGCCCATGTTGATTGTAATTTATATATATTACCGGAAACCGATTTAGAAGAGATTTTAAAAGAAATTGAATCTCTCAGACCAAATTTAGCGGTGATTGATAGTATCCAAACGGTATTTTTCCCGGCGTTAACTTCTGCTCCCGGTTCCGTAGCGCAGGTACGTGAATGTACTGCGGCTTTAATGAAAGTGGCGAAGCATGAAGATATTACGATGTTAATTGTAGGACATGTCACTAAAGAAGGGGCGATCGCCGGTCCTAAAGTTCTGGAACATTTGGTTGATACGGTATTGTATTTTGAAGGAGATCGGTTTGCTTCCCATAGATTATTAAGAACTGTTAAAAACCGTTTTGGCGCTACCCATGAAATTGGTATTTTTGAAATGGTAACCCACGGTTTAAGGGAAGTTCCCAACCCTAGCGAATTATTTTTAGGTAGTCGCGATGACCCTGCACCAGGTACTGCGATTGTGGTAGCTTGCGAAGGTACTCGTCCTATTGTTGTGGAATTACAAGCTTTGGTTAGTCCCACAAGTTATTCTTCTCCCCGTCGTTCTACAACGGGAGTAGATTACAATCGTCTGGTACAAATTTTGGCGGTATTGGAAAAACGAGTCGGGATTCCCATGTCGAAGTTGGATTCTTATGTTGCTTCGGCAGGGGGTTTAAATGTAGAAGAGCCAGCGGTTGATTTAGGAGTGGCGATCGCGATCGTTGCTAGTTTCCGAGACAGAATTGTAGATTCAGGTACCGTATTAATTGGTGAAGTCGGTTTAGGGGGACAAGTGCGATCGGTATCCCAAATGGAATTAAGGTTGAAAGAAGCAGCGAAGTTAGGTTTTCAAAGGGCGATCGTTCCTAAAGGACAGAAGTTTCCCGAGTTAGATATTGAAATTTTACCTGTTGCCAAGGTGATAGACGCGATTATTGCGGCGATTCCCCATCAAACTCTTACGGATGAAGATTTGGAGATGGATGATATGGAGGAGTAAGAATTTAGAATTTAGAATTTAGAATTTAGAATTTAGAATTTAGAATTTAGAAGTAAGGAGTATTCATGAGTGGTAGATAATAACCGCGATCTTTTCAATAGGGTAATATAGTAAGTAATTAGCCAGACTTGATATAAGAGTGGCTCAAAGAAACGAAGCCCATGTGCTATGGGCTTAATTTGGTGCATCTTTATAAAGGAATTATATAACGTAGCCCTAGGTTTTGATGTATTAAGATTTGTATCGAAGATTATCAGTGAAATTTCAGCTAGAAGAAACATCACGAATATCAATTTATATCAATATTTCCATCTCCGGAATTATTTACAATGATACTTCCATGGATATCGCCAATTATTCCCACGCCATGATTAACTTGATTGCTGATGTTGCGAATATTCTCTTGCGTTTCTGCTTTGACGCTTTCATATCCTGCTTCCGGTAAACCTTTTCCACCTCGTAATAATGCTACGGGAAAGTCTTCTGTAGCGAAATCAAAGAATGGTGTTTGTTCTTTGTTATATTCTTTCTTTACCGTTTTCGGAACAGTTTCGCTGAGGTAATTCATTAAATGGGAAACTTTAACTAATTTATCTCCGGGTTGATTTCCAGCACCTTGTAATGCTTCGAGGAAATGATAAGTATAAATGCTCATTTCTCCATCGCTGCGAATCCAAGATGATTGTGTTCCGGTGGAGGATGTAAATACAACTTTTCCGCTACTTTGTTTTTCTTTACCTTTTGTTAAATTGTCAATAATTGTTTTGGGTAAAGATGTTTGGGTAATGTTATTACCTAGAGAATTTTTCTAAACTACACACCCTACAAGAGAAGAGGAGGTAGGAGGATGGGAAGCGCATAATCAAAATACATTATATCTAATTTTTAACTCCTGACTCCTCAGTCCCAACTCTTAACTTCCAATTCAAAATCTTAAAAAATTGTAAAATCTGTATTTTTTAAGGGTGGGATACCTTGTAAAGTTGCAAATTGTCCTCCACTTCCCAAACCTGCTGTAGCACCGTTTTGGTTATAGAATAAATTACCTGTTTCTAAACTATAGGTAATAAAACCACTACTACTACCTACATCCGTATCATTATCAACAATAGAGAATTGACTGGGTTCCAAAAAGCCGCTATTTGTAACAGTTAGAGAAGTAAATGTGGATTGAGATAAGACAATTTTGTCAATCCCAGGTTTAAAGTCAGTGATAGTATCAATACTTAAGTTACTTGTATCAAAAGGTGTATCTCCCGTAGAGAATCCGAATCTATCAGCACCCCTATTTCCTGTAAGAGTATCGTTACCTTTTCCCGATGAAAGGTCATCATCACCTTCCCCTCCAAAGAGAAGTTCATTACCTATACCTGCTTCGAGGTTGTCATTTCCTTTTCCACCAAAGAGAGTATCGTTACCACCAAAATAATCTAAAACTTCGTCATCACCATCTCCGCCCAATAGACTATCATCACCAGTTCCACCGAACAAAGAATCATTGTCTTCACCACCAATTAAAATATCGTTATCAGCTTCACCAAATAGCAGGTCGATACCTTTTCCACCTTTGAGAGTATCAATTCCATCACCCCCACGTAGATTGTCCTCACCGTTACCGCCGCTT
Source organism: Richelia sp. UBA3308 (assembly GCA_002361335.1). Taxonomy (GTDB): domain Bacteria; phylum Cyanobacteriota; class Cyanobacteriia; order Cyanobacteriales; family Nostocaceae; genus Rivularia. The sequence goes on along the minus strand of DESS01000295.1, from coordinate 55,827 downwards.
AAGTAATCATTACCGATACCGCTATCAATAAAATCATTACCGTCCCCACCTCTTAAAGTGTCATTACCAACTCCACCTCTTAGAGTGTCATTACCTTCTCCACCAAAGATGCGGTCATCGTCGTCAATTACACTACGCACGGCTTCATTGCTTCCAACTAAGGAGTCATTACCATTTCCGCCAAAAATATTATCGTTACCTAAACTACCGAAGGAAGTATCATTACCTTCCCCACCATATATATTGTCATTACCTTCCCCACCATCGAAATTATCATTACCCCCAAAGCCGTAGAGATTATCATTACCACTTCCACCAGAAAGAATAACGTCGCTACCACTTCCACCAAAAAGATAATCATCTCCTTCGCTACCCCCAAGAGAATCGTTACCATCACCCCCATTTAAGGTGTCGTTTCCGTTTCCCCCAAAGATCTCATCAACATCATTTCCGCCAAAAAGATTATCGTTACCTTCCCCACCATCAAGGAAGTCAAAACCGTCTCCACCTAATAAAAAGTCATTATCTGCTTCTCCACGCAAAGTATCGTTTCCATCTCCTCCATTCAGCTTGTCATCATTATCTCCACCAGTTACCGAATCATCACCTTCTCGAGCAAAAATAGTATCTTCTCCTTCCATGGTAATTTGGCTCCACGAGTAACTGCACCTTTTCAAAACCCGCAGGAAAAATCAATAATTCAAGGCAAAGTAATGAATGTAGCAGTGACTTTTAATCGCGCTCTCAATCCTCATGCGGGTTGTTATTTTCTCAATGCAGAACAAATGGATTATTGGGCTAAAAAACCTTATTTTCTCGATCGCGATACGAGTTTTATTAGTCCTCTTGAAAGTGCTGCGACTTTAGGAATTATGAAAACCTTTCGAGTTTATAAAGCCGCATCCGAACAAGCAAATTTTTTAGAAATTCAACATTTTGGTACGGCATTTTTAAGTTTAATTGGTCAAAAATTAGATTTGGTAACCATAAACAATTGACAATTAATAATTAACAGTTAATAATGTTAGCGCAGCATTTACGTTAGGACATACAATGAATAAAGAACAATTAAACGCTACTTAATATACGGCTGCACTATACCCACATTAATAATTGATTAAGTCCACTATCTGGATGAAAACTAGTCACTGATAATTGATAATTGAATAAATGCGTATTTTATTTTTACATCCTAATTTCCCGGCTCAATTTCGTCATTTGGCTGTAGCTTTGGCGCAAAATCCCAATAATCAAGTTGTATTTGGAACTAATCGTCGTGAAGGTTCATTAACTGGTGTTTTCAAAGTTATGTATAATTCTAGCCGAGAAGTAGGTCCGGAAACTCACCATTATGTTAGGCCTTTAGAAAAAGCTGTTCTGCAAGGACAAGGTGTTTATCGTTTAGCGGATGAATTGAAGCAAAAAGGTTTTATCCCAGATATAGTTTACGGTCATTCGGGTTGGGGTCCAACTTTATTTATCAAAGATGCTTTTCCTAAATCGACTTTACTTTGTTATTTTGAATGGTTTTATCAAGCACATGGTTCCGACGCTGATTTCGATTCTACAGATTCGTTAACTGCCGATGATGAAGCTCGGATTCGGATCAAGAATGCTCCTATTTTAATTGACTTATACAGCTGCGATCGCGGTTTGTCTCCAACTAATTGGCAGCGTCAGCAGTTTCCCCCAGAATATCATAGTAAAATTACGGTAAATCATGATGGTATTGATACAAAATATTTTAAACCACAGCCAGGAGCAAAGTTAGTTTTACCACGGATTAATCTCGATCTTTCCGGGGTAGAAGAAATTATTACTTATGTTGCACGGGGTATGGAACCTTATCGAGGTTTTCCGCAGTTTATCGAAACTGTTGCACTACTTCAACAAAAACGACCGAATTGTCATGTAGTAATTGTTGGAGAAAACAGGGTAGCTTATGGAAAACAGCTTCCCGATGGTCAAACTTACAAAGATTTGATGCTTGAAAAAGTACCGCTAGACTTAACAAGAGTACATTTTACAGGTTTGCTGCCTTACAGTGAATATCTACAAGTATTGCAAGCTTCCTCAGTTCATGTTTATTTAACTCGTCCTTTTGTTTTATCTTGGTCAATGTTGGAAGCTTTATCTACTGGTTGCTTAATAGTCGCTTCAAATACTGCCCCGGTAACTGAAGTAATTAAAGATGGTGTCAATGGTTTATTGGTAGATTTCTTTTCACCCCAACAAATATGCGATCGCGTTGAGGAAGCTCTTAATAATCCTGATAAAATGTCTTTAATTCGAGAGACAGCACGAGAAACAATTTTACAAAAATATGATTTAGCGCAGTTGTTACCGAAGCATTTGCAATGGATACAGCAAGATTTTAAATCTTGAAATGTTGAATTAAAAAGTATATTTTCGTACAAAACAAACAATTTATATCTATCAATAAATTACGAAATATTGCTGTTTTTATGACTGTAAAAGCAGCTTTTTTTTACATATAGGACGGCCCGCGACTGGCATATTTTTCTTGTAGGGTGCTGTGACGCTATGTAAGCATTTTTAGGTAGGCTTCTAACCTACCTCTTTTTTATATTTAAAACCCAACAACTAACAACTAACAACTATCACGGTAAGAATGGATTACACTGATTACACCGCAAAGCACGCTCCAACTAACAACTAACAACTAACAACTAACAACTAATTATATTTATGTCTAAATTAAACTGGAAAATCGGCTGCGAAATTGAATTACTAGCGCCAAAAGGATTAAGTCGGAAAGATTTAGCTGAGTAGATCGCACAAGCTTCCGATGGTTTAGTGCGTCGTATATTTTATCCTCAATCCGAAACAAGTAAGGTTCGGGGAACACCTTTATTTCACAATCTGACTTTAGGTTTTGAAGTTATCGATCGCCAAGGAAATTTAATTGCAAAATGCGTTGATGATTTAACTCTTCAAGATGATTTAAACAAATCCCATCCATCCAAGCCGGGATGGTATCGAATTGTTAGCGATGATACTCGATTTTTACAATTAATCACTTATCAAGCAAACCCAGAAAAAAGTCAAACTGAAGTTCTTAAACCGATTGCGGATTTATTTGGCACTTCTATAGAAGAAGGAGAGGGAGGCATGATACGAGTTGCCGATAATACAGGTAATCCCATTGCGATCAGCAACGAAAGGGTGCCGGAGGCAATCACAGCACCGTTACCGGGAGAGCGAGAGCGTCCCTGCGAGCTAATTTCACCGCCTATTGATAGAAATCACCGGTCGAAACTAGAAGTAATTTTAAAAACAGCACGTTTACTTGGTTTTACTATCCCTATTGAAGGGGCAACCCATATACATTTTGATGGTTTACCTTTATGTTCTGCAAATATTTTTGCCAATATAGTCAATGTTTTTCATACACATGGGCAAAATCTGAAAAGATTGGTGGGAACTAACCCTAAATGTCGGCGTTTGGGAAGTTGGGATATGGCTTTATTAAAATTAGTTAATGAATCTGGCTTTAGAGAATTACCTTGGAAAGAAGCCAGAGGGCGAGTTGCGAAACTTGAAATCACAAAATATTGCGACTTTAACTTAAAAAACTTAATTCATCCAATACCTGATAAACTTACCTTTGAAGCTCGTATTTTTCCAGTTTGGCTTGATTCACAACCGATTGTAGAAGCCGCGGCGTTGTGTGAGGCAATTTTTCGTTATGCTATGAGTAGATCTGAGATATCACCTCATGCACCTCTAGAATGGAAATTGGAATCGTTACAAAATTTTCTGAAATTACTGCCAATGTCAGAAGATGTTCATAATATTTGGATATCTCGGGCTGCCAGCATCAATTATTAGGCTAAAGCATTGCTGAAAATACATCCCATTTGTTGGTTAAATCACTATTATCTATGTAGAGACGTAGCACTGCTAGATCTACTCAATTTTCTACAGCCACATTTGATTAAACAACGTCTTTTCTTGAATTTCCATCTCCTCGAACCAAATGCATCACATCTTTTCTTTGTTAAGATGCACCGAATTTATAGATAATCTTATTATGACCATATGCATCTTGAGGAAGTTCCTCAAATTTCAACATCCATAGGAAACTAGATAGGACAAAGGCATAACTTTATCTATCAAGTAAAGGATACGTTGATTACATTCACTGGCAATAAAACACTATCAACTGAGAACTCAAAGTTATTTATCCAAGTAACTTATCGGTAATTTTCACAAAGATAGTATTTTAGTACTTAGTATTTGAATTCAATGCCAGTAATAAAGCTACGACTGTTAGACAAAACATGAAATGGAGGATTTATGCGAGCAGTACTTATGGCTGGAGGTTCTGGAACACGGCTTCGTCCGTTAACTTGTGACTTACCTAAACCCATGGTGCCCATCCTCAATCGACCAATTGCCGAACATATTATCAATCTTCTCAAACGTCACAACATTACAGAAATCGTTGCTACCTTGCACTATCTACCAGATACGATGCGAGATTATTTTCAAGATGGTAGCGATTTCGGCGTACAGATGACTTATGCTGTGGAAGAAGACCAACCTTTAGGTACAGCAGGTTGCGTAAAGAACATTGCTGAACTACTAGATGATACATTTTTGGTGATAAGTGGAGATAGTATTACTGATTTTGACTTAACAGCAGCAATAAAATATCACAAAGAAAAAAAATCCAAAGCGACTTTAATTTTAACCCGCGTTCCCAATCCAATCGAATTTGGAGTAGTTATTACCGATGAGGAAGGACGCATCAAGCGCTTTTTAGAAAAACCTTCCACGAGCGAAATTTTTTCCGATACTGTTAATACCGGCGCTTATATTCTAGAACCCGAAGTTTTGGAATATCTCCCAGCGAACCAAGAATCGGACTTTTCCAAGGAGTTATTCCCCCTACTGTTGGAAAAAGGGGAACCAATGTATGGTTATATTGCTTCGGGTTACTGGTGCGATGTCGGACATTTAGATGCCTACCGCCAAGCTCAGTATGATATTCTTAACCATAAAGTTGAAGCTGATTTTCCTTATACAGAAACTTCTCCAGGTTTGTGGGTTGGTCAAAATACTCACATCGATTCTTCGGCAATAATTGAAACACCTGCTTTAATTGGTGACAACTGTCGTATAGGCAATAGAGTACATATCGAAGCCGGAAGCGTAATTGGAGATAACGTTACCATTGGTGCTGATGCCAATTTGAAACGCCCAATTGTATGGAATGGAGCAATACTTGGGGACGAAGCTCAATTAAGTGCCTGCGTAATTTCTCGGGGTACTCGTGTAGACCGTCGCGCTCACATACTGGAAGCAGCGGTAGTTGGTTCGCTTTCTACAGTGGGAGAAGAAGCTCAAATTAGCCCTGGGGTGCGGGTATGGCCTAGTAAAAAGATTGAGTCTGGGGCAATTTTAAATATAAACTTGATTTGGGGTAACACCGCTCAACGTAATTTATTTGGACAGCGGGGCGTTCAGGGATTGGCAAATATCGATCTCACTCCAGAATTTGCGGTGAAATTAGGTGCCGCTTACGGTTCCACATTAAAACCAGGTTGTCAAGTTACAGTTTCTAGAGACCAAAGAACTATCTCCCGTATGGTAACTCGGTCTTTAATTGCTGGTTTAATGTCCGTAGGTGTTGAAATTCAAAACCTAGATGCAACAGCTTTACCAATTGCCCGTACTATTATACCCAATATGGGAGTAGCTGGTGGTATTCACGTGCGCGTACATCCCAACCGCCCCGACTACCTTCTGATTGAATTCATGGATAACAAGGGAATCAATATTCCCAAAGCCAAAGAAAAGAAAATCGAAGGCGCATACTTTAAAGAAGATATGCGGAGGGTGCAAATTTATGAAATTGGTAATGTTTCTTATCCTAGCCAATTAGTTGAGCGTTATTGCAACGCCTTTGAAAATCTGTTGAATATCGACACCATTCGCCACAGTCGTGCAAAAGTGGTGATTGATTACGTTTATGGCGTATCTGGGGCTGTACTACCCCAAATGCTAGACAAATTTGGTGCTGATGCAGTAGTACTGAATGCCAGTTTAAATAAAATTGCCACTTCAGAAACCGATCGTGAAGCTTTCTTAACACAATTAGGTCATGTGGTAGAAGCACTCAAAGCTAATTTTGGCGTACAAGTAACGGCAAACGGCGAACAACTGATATTAGTAGATGAATCCGGTATTCCCATCCGAGGGGAAATGCTCACTGCTCTGATGGTGGATATGATGTTAACCGCCAATCCTAGAGGAAGTGTAGTAGTACCAGTTCATTCTTCCTCAGCTGTGGAACAAATCGCCCGTCGTCATGACGGAAAAGTAATTCGCACCAAAGCAAATCCCACAGCATTAATGGAAGCTTGTCAAAAGAATCCCAATGTAGTCTTAGGTGGTAGCGGTGACACCGGCTTTATTGTTCCAGAACTACATCCGGGATTTGATGCCATGTTTTGTATTGCCAAACTGATTGAAATGCTGACAATTCAAGAACGTTCTCTTGCTACAGTACGTTCCGAATTACCCCGTGTGATTCACAAAACTTATACAACCCGTTGTCCTTGGACAGTGAAAGGTGCATTAATGCGTCACTTAGTAGAAACTCATCCCCAAGAACAATTGGAATTAATTGATGGGGTGAAAATTTGTCAACCTTACGATGATAGCTGGGTACTAGTTTTACCAGACGCTAGCGAACCATTAGTGCATCTTTACGTTAACAGCAACGATCGCGACTGGGCAGATGAATCCCTAAGACAATATCGTGCCCGCGTTCAAGACTTTGTGGAAACTGAGCAAGAGCCGGTAGCAGCCGAAGTTTAGAGAAGATGGGGGAATCAAGGTAATAAGTCAAAAATCAAAAGTCAAAAGTCAAAAGTATAATGCCGGAATTTTGAATTTTGTTCACCTTTATGTGTTCCCGTAGGGTATTTTGAATTCCCCGAAGGGCATGATAATTTTCAATGAAATGGTAAAGATGGGGAATTGCTTTTAGGAAATATGGTTAATTCGGTTTCTGGATCGAAAAAGTGAATTTTATCTGGGTTTAAGGATAACCATACTTTTTCTCCTGTATTTACCAATTTTTCTGGCGGTACTCGTACTTGTAAGGAATCTGTTGTTAAATAATCTTTTTGAAAGCTTGTTTCAATCAGTTTCACTGCTACATAACTATCGTTACCGAAATTTTCCACCCATTCCACTTTTGCTGGTAAATTCTTAGTTGCAGGTAAGCTTAAATTCCAGTGTTCCGGACGAACTCCTAAAATTAGAGTTCGTCCGTTGTATTTTCGTAAAGCACTACCCCAATTTTCTGGTAAAGTTAAGCGAAAATCCCCTTTAGTTATCAAGCATGGCGATTGAAATTTCACGTCAATAAAATTCATTGGTGGCGAACCGATAAATTCTGCTACAAAACGGTTCTCAGGACGATTATAAATTTCTAATGGAGCAGCAACCTGCATTATTTGACCTCGATCGAGAATCGCCACGCGATCGCCCATTGTCATTGCTTCTGTTTGATCGTGTGTAACATAAATTGTAGTTATTCCTAGTTGACGTTGCAGCTTGACTATCTGGGCGCGGGTTTGCATCCGTAATTTTGCATCTAAGTTAGAAAGCGGTTCATCCATTAAAAATACTTGGGGATTGCGAGCAATAGCCCGTGCCAAGGCTACTCGCTGTCTTTGTCCCCCAGATAATTCCTTGGGATATCGATTTAACAACTGTTCAATTTGCAATAATTGCGCTACATTACCTACCTGCTCGCCTACTACCTGTTCTTTATCTGAAATGTAGTGCAAACCTTTTGGTAACTTTCTTGTCGCCGCTACCAGTAAATTTTCTGTTATTTTTGATAACTTATTTAATAATTTCTCCCTCTGTGTGCCACTCAATTTCTCTTCCTCTCCCCTATTTGCTTGTAATCTCAACCCAAAAGCAATATTGTCATACACACTCATATGGGGATAAAGAGCATAATTTTGAAACACCATTGCAATATTTCTTCGCGAAGGAGGAAGGTAGTTTACAAGCCGGTTCCCTACCCAAATATGACCTCCGGTAATATCCTCTAAACCTGCAATTAAACGTAGTAAAGTCGTTTTTCCACAACCAGAAGGTCCCACTAATACCATAAATTCGCCATCATTGACGGTGAGACTAATTCGCCGCAATACATTCACGCTTTCGGTGCGATGAGCATTTTTAGAAGCAACACCTTCACCTTTAGACAGAGGAAAACTCTTGTAAACGTTTTCTAAAACAACTTGTGCCACGAATCCTGACTATAGTGATACTTTTTGATTATTAACCACTGACATTCGGCCCTTGCAGAATGTTTTGCGCTAATAATACAGCTTGAATTTGTTAAAGAAAAGTAAATAAACCTATATTAAGCATTTCGATAGTAGGGCAAAAATAACTAAACTTCTTATCATAACACTGTTGCTAAGGGTTTATAAATCAAATTTAAGCAAAACTTTATTTTTTTGTACTTTATCAAGCTTTCTTTATCAGCCTTGTTCCCTGAAAATATATATGTAAAGTTTTGTCAACAGTGTAAAAAAGAATACTATCTTGTTGATTTGATATCGTTTAAGGAAGATTCAGGGGTGCCCAAGCAGACAAATGAAGTTGTCAAGGCACTTTATGTATAACACCAAACAAGTAACTGAGTACAAAGGTTACGCAATACAACTGTATTATCACTGTCATCAACCGCCAGAGAAACAATGGGGATATCGGATATGGAAAGGTTATGAATTGATGTGCGTAAATCTTGTTGGGTGTAAATCATCTCAAGAGGCTTTAGTACATGCAAAACAGGAAATTGATAGGGGTTTCAACCGTATATGTTGCTTATGGATAAGTTAAATACCCTCCGCCTCTTTATCCTTATTTTTTTTATCTCATAAATATGGTACAATAGTACTGATTAATGCAGAATCAACAGTCAAGCAAAGTTACCGAACCGTATTATTATACATGTTCGTAGCTTTCGCTTGGCTTTTATCATAGAAATAGCTTGCACATAAAATTATCAACCAATTTTGTGTTTTTTGTTAAGAAAGTTTGAAAAACAGGCAAAAATTAAACATAAATGTAAACTACAGCAAGTATAATAACCATTTTTTATTAGCAAATCACAACTGGTGACAAATATTTAGGAGAATTAAATGAACAGTTGCGTATTGATGGCAGAAATTATTCAAGAACCCGAACTACGGTATACAGCAGATAATCAATTACAGATTACACAAATGCTGGTACAGTTTGAGGGATTAAGAGATAACGATCCTCCAGCGAACTTAAAAGTTGTGGGTTTCGGTAACTTAGCCGTAACAATTCAACAAAACTATCATGTTGGCGATCGCGTAATTTTAGTAGGGCGTTTAACAATGAATACCATTGAACGTCCGGAAGGATTCAAAGAGAAGCGTGCGGAAATGACAGTACAACAAATTCAGCATGTAGGAGGAGATTTTGCTCCTAATGCCATGGAAACACCTGTAGAAAACACAATTCCATTGACTCCTCAATCACCTCCAACAAATACGGTAGCTGCAACAACTCCCACAAGAAATAGAGTCGAGGGCGCACCTCCCCAGAATTTTTCCCAACCACAACCTGTAACCCAAACTACAAATTACGAACCTAGCACCTATCCGGCGATGGTTGAAGAAGAAATCCCCGAAGATGACATTCCATTTGTGCGACCCGTTTACTCTAAAACCAATTGGGGTCATATGCTTTGCGACTCATATGAGTTAGAAGCTAACTCCTATTGGGGGGGAGTAGAGCAAATTAAACCTTAATAAAGGTGGTATTTGCTTAACTGGGTTACTGTGGTGGTGAAATTCCATCCCTCTCAGCTTCAGAGTGACAGCATATCCCACACCTTGAGACTGACTATCAATTAGGTGTACAGCATGGGATAAAAGGTGGTAATCGGAAGCCTCATCTGAAATCCCATCGAGGAAAGCTAGTAATGGCTACGCGAGAAACCTACGTTTGACCCATCGTTATGTCGAACGCGGCGAAATGAGGACTGATACGCCGCAACCAAAATGGTAAAGGATGCAATGGAGGTGTGATGATGAACGGATTCACATCGAAGCTACCTAGTCATCCCGGTGGAAAGTAGGAGCCTAAAATTAGCGTCAAACAGTAACTCGGAACGGTGTAACCCTCTTATATGCTCTTGGAAAGGTCGATTTTTCAAGTAGGCAGTCAGCCGCAAGCTATTTGAGGGCAGGATTGTCTCAGAAGCAAATGCCGAATCGTAACGTCAAGGATAAGCAGACGGAGACACGATTATTTGGAAGATAAAGCTGTCAGTAGCAATACAAATGTTATGAGCCAAGATTTTCTTAGGTATAAATTGAATACAATTCGCTGGCGAAAGTTGGAGAAGAATGTATTTAAGTTGCCTTTATCGGATTTATCAAGCCTCTCGTCGTGGTGAAATCAAGCTTGTCCATAAGCTCCAAAGGTTACTGCTCAATTCTCAGAGTGCAAAATTGTTGGCTGTACGTCGGGTAACTCAGGACAATCGTGGGAGAAAGACTGCCGGTGTAGACGGTGCGATCGCACTAACACCTGAGCAGCGCTTAAATTTAGTTCAAAATTTGAGTCTAAATGATAAGCCCCAACCGACTCGAAGGGTTTGGATACCCAAGCCTGGAAACAAAGAAAAACGCCCCCTGGGAATACCCACAATACGGGATAGAGCGAAACAGGCATTAGTAAAACTGGCGCTGGAACCGGAATGGGAAGCGGTATTTGAACCAAACTCATACGGCTTTCGTCCAGGGCGCTCTTGTCATGACGCAATCGAAGCAATTTTTCATACAATGAAGCAGAAGAACGTTTATGTTCTTGATGCTGACATTAAAGGCTTTGGAGCAAGTTTACCCAAGCTGTAATATAGTTGAGCTTATTTGTGCTGACTTACTTAAATTTAACAAATCAAATATTCGTTACATGAGTTACCGTATAAGTTGCAACATTGGTTATAACCTATCTATAATACTTGAAATTTTGAAAATTTTAGATATTTATGTTATTAGTAATTTTTTGAACGCACGATCGCAACTTTCCCACATTAGATGTAAAAATCAAAAAAAATACTTTTGTTAGTAGTCCACCAATTCAACGAAGGCTGGGCAATAATTAAATTTATATGCCCGACTATTCACCATTCACCATTCACAACTCACAACTCTCACCTGACAATCTACCAATTAATCAAGTACTAGTAACAAATCAAAGCCTGCTGTTAAAATCCAGTAAATTTAAAGTTAATAATCATACCCGACTTCCATGAGAGAAATAGTCCTAGATGTTCGCAACCTAGAAGTTGAATTTTCCGACGATCACAACGTAGTTAAAGCAGTAAACGGAATCTCTTTTCAATTGCATAGAGGAGAGACTTTAGGAATAGTAGGGGAGTCGGGGAGTGGTAAATCGGTGACATCCCTAGCTGTAATGGGTTTATTACAGAATCCAGGTAAAGTTAGCAGCGGTGAAATTTGGTTTCGTCCCCAGGAAAACGGCGAAGCATTTCCGTTATTGGAATTACCACCCCAACAAATGCAACTGTACCGGGGTGGCGATATCGCCATGATTTTTCAAGAACCGATGAGTTCGCTGAACCCAGTTTATAACATTGGTTTTCAATTAACAGAAGCAATATTACGACATCAGAATATTAGTAGGGCAGAAGCACGACAAAAAGCAATCGATAGTTTACAAGAAGTTAAACTTCTTCCTAGTGATGAGCAGATACGAGAGAATTTGATTGAAACATCGCCAAAAGCCTTAGATGAACAACAGCTTCTACGATTAGTAAAAGAACATAAGGAAGCCATATTACAACGTTTTCCCCATCAACTTTCTGGGGGACAGTTACAGCGGGTAATGATTGCCATGGCGATTTCGTGTAACCCATTATTATTAATTGCTGACGAACCCACAACCGCTTTAGACGTAACGGTACAAGCGACAATAATTGATTTGCTGGGAGAATTGCAGCAGAAACGCAACATGGCGATGATTTTTATTACCCACGACTTGGGATTAATCGCGGAAATTGCTGATAAAGTCGCGGTAATGTACAAAGGCAAAGTCGTGGAACAAGGTGAAGCAACACAAATTTTTACAAATCCGAACCATCCTTATACAAAAGGTTTGCTGGCTTGCCGTCCGACATTAGATCGTCATCCCCAAAAATTGTTAACTGTTTCCGACTACATGAACGTAGAAGAATCACCTACGGGAGATGTAGTAATTAAAGAGAAACAACCAGCAGAACCCCCAGAAGTGACTTCCGAAGAAATTGCTCAAAGATTAGCAACATTAAAACAGCAACCGCCCCTGTTAAAAATTCGTAACTTAAACGTCGGTTATCCGGTGAAGGGAATGTTTGGCGGTACTAAAAGTCATTTCATGGCAGTGAATAATGTTTCTTTTGAGGTGCAAAAAGGAGAAACCTTGGGATTAGTAGGTGAATCCGGTTGCGGTAAGACAACCCTTGGTAGAAGTTTACTGCGATTAGTAGAACCTTTGAGCGGTGAAATACTTTTTGAAGAAAGAGACATTACTAAATTAAAGGGAAAAGCATTACAAAAACTGCGTAGAGAAATGCAAATTGTTTTCCAAAATCCTTTTAGTGCCTTAGATTCGCGGATGAAGGTAGGGGAAGCAGTTATGGAACCTTTGGTAATTCACTCCATCGGCAAGAATAAGAAAGAACGTCAACAACGAGCAGTTTATTTATTAGAAAGAGTCGGATTGAGTGGTGATGCAATGAACCGTTATCCGCACCAATTTTCTGGAGGGCAACGTCAGCGGATTTGTATTGCACGCTCCTTAGCCTTAAATCCCAAGTTTATCATTTGTGACGAATCCGTTTCTGCTTTAGATGTATCGGTACAAGCCCAAGTATTAAATCTTCTTAAAGAATTACAAGATGAATTTGAATTAACATATATATTTATTTCTCATGATTTAAGCGTAGTTAAATTTATTAGCGATCGAATCTTGGTGATGAATCGTGGTGAAATTGTAGAAAGTGGTAGTGCAGAAGAAATTTACCGCGAACCTAAAGAAGAATACACTCAAAAGTTGATTGCATCTATTCCCACAGGTAGTCCCGAAAGAATGCGGAATCAGCAGTCGGTTAGGAGTTAGGAGCGCCCCTGGAGGGAAAATTCATATCATGTCCGGTTAAACAGTTATCGTATTTTATTTGAGTAATGAGTAATGAGTAATAAGTAATGAGTGAGGAGTAAGGAGTAATAAGTATTCATCAGTAGTAGAATAGGCGCGATCTTTTTAATGGGATTATATAGTAAGTAAGTCAGCAAAAATAAACCCGAACTTACTTACAGCTTGGGTAAACTTGCTCCAAAGCCTTGATCAATCTCACCCCATCACTATTCACTACTCACTTACCCTAACTACTATTTTCAACACCAACCTACTTAAATAATTAGCCCGACTTGATATCAAAAGTCAAAAGTCAAAAATCAAAAGTCAAAAATATAAAATCCCCTGCCTGGGAACGTTTTTGGCTATTACGTCGCCATCGCTCGTAATCCTCAAGGGGTGACAAGCACCCCAAAACCTTGGTTAGCAAAGGGTTTTAAAGTAAAAGCTTGGGGATAAAATTAATATCATGTCCGGTTAATCACTTGTCATTATTCACTGCCCCTTCTTCGGAGTGAAGTAATCCCAACACCTTGCGATTGCTTCGTTTCACTACCCTTCGGGAACACATAAAGGTGAACGTTCCAGGTACTCGATAAAATCCTGAACAGAACTACACCAATGTGTGACGGGTTATAGCAAGTCGTCTAAAAGCCCACATTCTATTGGAGTGGGAATATCCATAAATCTTGTAACACGAACATCTCAGCGAAATAGTCAAATACCACACAACCAGTTGCGAGTCGCTTTCTTAACTGCTGCTGCTAGTGCCGCTGCGCGGAAGTAAAAAGTATTGTGTTCCCTAGCTTTGACTTTGTAGAAATGGTTGCGCCCTTTACGCGCCTGCTGTACTAGTTAGCTGCTAGTTAAATGAGTAATGGTGTATTTGGCAGATTATAGACAGTCTAATTTACAAACCTAGGACTTAGGCAAATGGAGGATTTATCCTAGAACTGCGATGCCGAATAGAGTTATTAACCCTCTTTTGTCACTAAGCGGCAGAGGAAAAATAGAAATCCCAATAATCCAACTGACTAAAAATCGAATCGGTAAAATAATTAATTAGCCTTTGAAGCTTCAAGAAGCCTTGATATAGTTCAGGTATTTTAAAAACTTTTAGCCAAGGTTTCATTAAATTAAAAAATACGAAGGGTTGAAGAATTAAACGAAGATTGTTGAGAATATTATTCCAACCACTTTTATCATTCCACCAGGGGTGTGAAGAAAATTTAGATTCAGATTGTGGCGGTAGTTTAAGCAATTGCTCCCCATGAAGACTAACCAAAAGATAGGCACTGCAAACAATCTCCCACCATCTTTCAATTTGTGGATAACTAGTTACACGGAAATCTGCCCATCCCAGTTCATTTTTACCGGAGGCGGAGCGTCTCCGGCTCCGCTTTGCTTTAAACCATACTCAACCCAAGTTCTTAATCCATAAAAATTGCCAACTTCTCTCGGTGTAATATCCGGATATTTACTCAAAACGTACCAGGTAGTATTAGACGGAAGTTCTTCTGGGTCAGTCGTTATTTGCCAATATCTAATTTCTTTACGTTTCCCACAAATAATCTCCCTTACATACCTCTGCATCTCGGTTTAAATTAGAAAAAACACGTTTAAATTTATGCCACTTTAAATATTGTACCGTTCACCGTCAGGTGTTTCCGTAGGGTAGGCTAGCAATCGCAACACTTTGGGATTGCTAATCGTTACTCCGTTCAACTCGCTGCGGACAAATGTACAATTAATTTTGCCTAAGTACTTAAGTAAGTGTTGAATTTAACAACTACAATACTTACGCAAAAGGCACATTTTTCTTTTAGGGGAGGCAAAACGCGGTGTAGATTTTCTTCCCGCGTTATTGCCGTTGCGTGACACTAAAGTTAATTTGAACCTGTTACTCCCTTCCCGACCGTTATATTACCGGTGGGGATTGAGTTTCGGAGTGAGAGAGGGAGGGAGCGAGGGAATAATTTTTATAGGTAATCTGATAAGCGAGACGGGAGTAATAAGGGTTTTGGTGTCACGCACCATCCCTGTATATAGCGAATTTCAGTTGGGTGTAATGCTAAGAAAATTAGTAGAATTGCCACAGGCAGGGATGCCCTTACCACAAGAATGTATTCTACTCAACCCCAAAACCGCTATAGTCAAAATTAATAACCCCCTCGGTACGAATGAAGTAAACACTGGAAAATAAAAAACTCATATTTATAAGGGTTTCGGCTCGTGTTTCTTGAAAGTCAAAATAGACCAAAAATATCACAGAAATAAAATAGTATCATTTTCAATTATGTAATTAATAATTTAGTTAATTACCCATAATACCTCCGTACAAAAAGAATAATTTTATGTCTAAAAAAATACGATGACACAAATTTCTACCTCTATCGCGACTGATAATGTTGATGTCCCTCAACTCAACAAACCAAAGGTGAAACACCACCACGATCATCACCACCACGATGCTCATAGCCACACCCACGGGTTGATCGATCCGGAAATCGCCAGTTCTGCTCGGGGAATCTGGGCCGTCAAAGTGTCACTGGTGGGCTTGGTTCTCACTTCTATCTTGCAAGGGGTGGTGTTTTGGCTCTCTGGTAGTGTCGCCCTGCTGGCAGATATGATTCACAATGTCGGAGATGCTATGACTGCTGTGCCTTTGGGTGTGGCCTTCCTGGTGTCGCGACGAAAGCCAACAGCAAGATTTTCCTATGGCTTTGCTCGATTGGAAGACTTGGCGGGGGTGATGATTGTGGCAATTGTGCTATTGAGCGCTATAATTACCGCCTATGAGTCTGTAGAGCGATTTTACCATCCTCAACCCCTCAATCATTTGGGAGCCTTGGCGATCGCGGCTGTGGTGGGCTTAATTGGTAACGAAATTGTGGCTGTTTTCCGGATTCGGGTAGGCCGCGAAATCAACAGCGCTGCCCTAGTTGCCGATGGGTATCATGCTATGGCGGATGGTTTAGTAAGTTTGGCGGTGTTGCTTAGTGCTGTGGGTGTTTGGCTGGGCTATCCCTGGGCAGATCCAGTGATGGGCTTAATCATCACAGCAGTATTGCTCAAAATTGTTTGGGAATCGGGGCAGACGATTTTTAGTCGCTTGTTGGATGGGGTGGAACCAGAAATACTCGAATCACTCCACCATGCAGTCAATCATTTGCCTGAAATAGAAGAGTCGGCAATTGCAAACCTCCGCAGCCGTTGGCTGGGGCATCGACTCCATGTTGAGATGGATATCATGTTACCGCCGACTCTATCTCTTCAGGAAACTCAAGGGATTACGGATAAGGTTGAGGAACAACTAAAAGCACATCTGCCCTATGTTGGCTTGATAATGGTTCGAGCTTTACCAGCGAATAGCGAGCAGTAAATATCTTAGAGGATGTTTGAAAAGTTATAAATAAAACTCGTAGACTTTTTGATCCCCCTAAATCCACGCCACTTGCTCGTACTGCGGGCACCTCCGCAACGCAGTGGCTCCCCTTAAAAAAGGGGGACTTCAACCCCCCTCATGGGTAAGTTTTTTAGATTAGACCTATTTTTTTGTGGAACTAAAATCATTAGCTAAAACCTTGAAATTAGGTTTAATGCTTGAATCTTATACAACTATTTGTCCAAAACCTAAATACCTACCCTTGAAAGGACTTCAACCCCCCAATACATCGCGGGGAAGGGGGGATCATCCGAGAATTGCCTTAGAAATGATACTTATTAAACTGAAAATGGCTATAGGTTTTTACACATTTGGGATGCTCCCGAAAACACGCCCTAGTCATTTCGGATGTCGAAATTTAGTATCGCCTCACGCACCCGATGACATAAAATTGACTATGACAATTAGTAAATTTCACTTATGAAAATCAAAACTTTAAGGAGATTAGTCTCCATCAGCTTATGCTGTTTACTTTGGATTGCTACAACGAGCAATTTTCAGGCGACGGCTGCCGATTTAGATGTCCTTCCTTCCTGGCAAGAAGGAGAAACGAAGACGACGATCGTTGACTTTGTCACAGATGTGACCAATCCCGACAGTGATAATTTTGTAGAAGCCAAGGATCGCATTGCTGTTTTCGACAACGACGGTACACTCTGGAGCGAATACCCCAAAGCCCCCCCGATAACTTTTATTAAGAAATATGGTATTGGCAGAGGAAAAACCACAGAGGAATACATCGAAACAGCCCATAACTTTGTAACCACCGAAAACAACACCGAGTTTGGTAAGCCTTACGTGGATTTAATCTACCAACCAATGGTGGAATTGCTCGATTATCTCCGAGCCAATGATTTCCAAGTCTACATTTGTTCCGGTGGCGAGATCGATTTCATTCGTTCCTATGCCGAAGAATACTATGGCATTCCCCCCCAAAACGTAATTGGTTCCATATTCAGAACCAAATTTGATAATAAAAACTACGATCCACCTGCTCTCGTGCGCCGTGGTTTACCGATTTTCTTCAACGATCAACAAAAAAAACCCGTAGCCATAGGGCGCTACATTGGTAAGAAACCGATTATGGCAGTCGGTAATTCCACGGGTGATTTGCAAATGTTGCAGTACACCGACGATCATCAAGGCCACGACTTAATGATGTTGGTTAGGCATGATGATCCAGATCGGGAACTTTATGAAGAAGATCGAGAAGACAAACACGTTAAAGAAGCCCTGGATGAGGCTGAGGCTCAGAGTTGGAGCCTAATCAGCGTCAAAGATGACTTTAAACAAGTTTTTCCTGAGTCAGAGACTTTTACTCTGCAACTGCTCCATAGTTCAGATTTTGAAGCTGGATTGGAAGCATTGGAAGATGCTCCTCGCTTTTCCGCCGTCCTCAATGCTCTCAAAGATGACTACCCCAACACCGTTATCCTCTCCTCTGGAGACAACTACATTCCCAGTCCGTTTCTGTTTGCAGGGAGCGATCCTAGTTTGGACGACACCCCTGTGGGAGAAGCTGGTATAGGTCACGCTGATATTGAAATCCACAATCAACTCGGCATCCAAGCTTCCACCTTTGGCAACCATGATTTCGATCTTGGCACCAAGGAAGTGCGAAATATTATTAAACCTTCAGGGACTTACCGTGGGACCTTATTTCCCTATCTCAGCACAAACGTCGATTTTACCACGGATTACAACTTGTCAAGCCAGGTAACTGCTAATGGTCAAGAAGTAAGTACTATTTCCCCAGGAAAGCTGGCAGGAACAGCAGTCATCACCGTCAACAGCGAACAAATTGGCATTGTCGGAGCAACAACACCGCTTCTACCTACCATCGCATCCTCTGGTGACATTACCGTATCCCCTGAAAATGCCACAGACTATGACGCACTAGCTGCACAAATCCAAGCTGCGGTAGATGAACTGACAGCTACAGGTATCAACAAGGTAATTCTCCTATCTCACATGCAACAGTTAACCATTGAGCGCGATGAGTTAGCACCTCGCTTGCGGGATGTGGATATCATAGTCGCCGGAGGTTCTCACACCTTGTTATCTGATACCACCGATCGTATCCGTTCTGGAGATACCAGTGGCGGCGTTTATCCCATTCTCAAAACCAATGCAGATGGAAACCCAATTGCTGTTGTGAATACAGCTGCCAACTTCAAATATGTCGGTCGTCTCGTGGTAGACTTTGATGAAAACGGCATACTGATTCCCAGTAGTGTTGACCCCAACATTAGTGGAGCCTATGCCGCTGATGACCAAGGAGTTAATGCTGTAGGAGGAACACCAGACCCAGAGATTGTAGAAATCACTGATGCCCTGAATGCCGTAATCGCTACTCAGGATGGTAACGTCTTTGGTAATACTGCCGTCTTCCTACATGGCGATCGCGCCTTTGTCCGCACCGAAGAAACTAACCTAGGTAATCTGAGTGCCGATGCTAACCTCGCCTACGCTAAAACAGTGGATGGGACAACAGTTATCTCCTTGAAGAATGGAGGCAGTATTCGCTCCAATATAGGGGTAATTAGCGCCGCAAACGGTGGCATCGACCCCGATGACTTTGAACTGTTACCCCCAGCAGCTAACCCAGAAGTGGGCAAGGAAGAAGGTCAAGTTTCCCAACTCGACATCAAGAACTCCCTGCGGTTTAACAACGGATTAACCCTGTTCACGATCACAGCAGATCAACTATTACAGACCATTGAACACGGGGTTGCGGGAACTGCTCCTGGTGTCACTCCTGGTCAATTTCCCCAAGTCGGTGGTCTCAAGTTCAGTTTTGATGCAACCCGTGCTGTTAACGATCGCGTTCTATCTTTGGTGGTTGTAGACGATGCAGGTGAGACCATAGACGTAGTAGCTCAAAATGGTGAATTAGTCGGCGAACCCAGCCGTACCTTCCGTGCAGTCACTCTCAATTATCTCGCTGATGGTGGTGACGGCTATCCCCTCCCCAGCTTCTTGAGTGCCAATCCCACTTTGTTCAATCGCATCGATATGTTGGGTGAGCCAGATAGCAATGGCGATGGGGTTTTAGATGCTGAAGAAGACCTCAACAAAAACGGAGTCCGAGATAATGCGATCGCGGAACCCTTCGAGGGTGTTGCCAATTTTACTGACTTTGGTTCCGAGCAGGATGCCCTCGCAGAATACTTCCATCAATCCTTCCCCACGGCAGCCAATGCATTTAATCAAGCCGATACTGACCCGGAATTAGACGAACGGATTCAGAATCTGGCTTCCCGAGAAGATACCGTTATTCCTCAATAATTCAGTCTAAAAGATTACAGTAATTTGGTTGGGTTTTATTCTTAAACCCAACTTACCTTAACGCGGAAAGGAACTTTTACAATCGGATCGGATACTCACTATCAGTCTCAAGCCCCCGATACCGGAACCACCCACATTGGGTTTGGCTTATTGACACTCGCCAGGGAATAATTCCGGATTGCTATAACAACTAAAAACTATCGCGCGATAAAATCCATGAGCGGTTTGAGCGCTTGGATGCCCGGATGAGAATTTAGATCCCAACCGGGCATCTTACACCCATTCGTTATGGCAATTACGACAGTGGCACAATATATTATTGCGGTTGGCGACTTTTATTTTTTGTTGCCACTCATAAATAATCGACCTATTTCTATTATTAGAATCGAATTCTGACATACAAAAATGCGATAAGCCCAAAGGGCATGCGCTACCCTACGGGAACACCTTGCGGTGAACGCGATTGGCGTTCGCCACCTTCGCTTTAGGGAAGATCGGGAAAAAACGCAACCAGATTCTGGTAATCTAAAAGGCGTAAACGAAAATTGTTCCACCTACAAACAGCCAGTATAAAGAAACTGATGAAGCAGATGGAGTTTTTGAGTATTAGCAAAAAAGCTAATCAATCTATATTTAAAACATAAGAGTTAAAAGTTAAAACCTTAACTTCTAACTTTTTGAGAAGCGGGCGAGAAGGGATTCGAACCCCTGACACCGTGGTCCGTAGCCACGTGCTCTAGTCCACTGAGCTACACGCCCTTACAAGAATTAAATAATAGCATATAAAAGCCAAATGACACAAGAAGATTTTCAAAATTCCTCAAATACCCGAACCAAGCAGGGTTTAACTCATTTAGATCATCGCGGTGAAGCCCAGATGGTGGATGTATCTGCCAAAGCACCTACCGTTAGACAAGCTGTAGCAGCTGCTAAGGTGCGAATGAAACCGGAAACTTTCACCACAATTGAATCAGGAAACGCCCCAAAAGGAGATGTATTAGCAACAGCGAGACTGGCTGGAATTATGGCCGCAAAGCAAACGGCAGCTTTGATTCCTTTATGCCATCCTTTACCTTTACAAAAAATTCAAGTGCAAATAACCCCTTTGTCTCAACTACCGGGTTATGAAATTCAAGCAACAGTCAAAACTAAAGGTGAAACCGGAGTGGAAATGGAAGCTTTAACAGCGGTTTCTGTTGCTGCACTGACTTTATACGATATGGCGAAAGCCTTAGAAAAATCGATTCAAATAGAATCAATACATTTAGTTAGTAAAAGTGGTGGCAAATCTGGAGATTATTCCATTTGAGAAAAAGAAACTGTAAAAGGGGTTTAATAACAGCTGTTTATCTTCACAAATATTTTAATGCATGACTTTTTACAAAGAATCTGTAATATTTTGATCTTCAATGGATAAAATTAGATTAAATATGTTTAAAATCAACTTAATACAAGTAATTAAGCGATTGCCACTCACATTTATCTGAAATGTCAGAAATACCATTCCATGGATATTATCTGGGAAAAATTAAACAATACATCAATTTTAATTTCAAATTTTAGTATTCATTAGTATTCAGATAAATATAAGTAATAATTAAAACTACGGAGTAGGGTAGTAGAATGTTAGTAATTTTAATTCAAGAGCAAATTATTGCCCCTAAAAAAGTTTGCTCCTCTTGCCTGCTTGCCGATCAAAGTGGTCAACCACGCTGGAATAAAGGTAAATTGGGCTGCGCTCAAGCTGTGAGTAAAATTACCGAACAACAACCAGATTCCTATGAGTGTATGATGGGCTTTCGCATCGCCAATATAGAATGATCTAATTTAAACAAAAAACCAAACTAATCACCAAGTGACTGCGTTATTCTAGGTTCATATGGTCAGTAAGTTAAAACAAAGGAGAACGCAGCATGACTTGGCGCGGGTCTACAACTGTTAAAGATAGAATATTTGCTTGTTTACCTTATTTGCTTCCCTTAGTTGAAGGAATTGGTTTCGGAAGGTATTTATTTACACAGTTTCCTCCCTTGAGATTGATTTTAATCCCGATTTTACCTGTAATTCAAATTTATAACAGCTTACCTTTTGCTGGACTAATTATTTTCTTTGCTTTATTCATGTTGGTAGTGCGAAATGAGAAAATAAGCCACTTTATTCGCTTCAATACAATGCAGGCTATTCTTTTGGACATTGTGATATTTTTATGCGGTCTTTTGGTACGTATTTTAAATCCAGTTCCGGGTTCTAATTTTGCGATCGAAACCCTTGCTAATACTATTTTTATTGGCTTAGTAGTAGCTGTTGTATATTCTGTGGCTCAATCAATAATGGGTCGTTACGCAGAAATTCCCGCAATTAGTGATGCGGTTTATATGCAGGTACGTTAATTAAGTACCACAATTTATACTGTTTAACTAGATTTTATATACTAGCTACGACAGTATTTTCCAAACGACCAATACCTTCGATTTCCACCCGCACGCGATCGCCAAAATGTAATGGACCAACTCCGAGTGGTGTACCTGTTAATACCACATCTCCCGGTAACAGCGTCATAACCTGAGTGATGTAAGAAACTATAATTTCCGGGGAGAATACCATTTGGTCAATACAAGCAGATTGAACCGGAGTTGGATTATCATTCAAAAAAGTTTGCAATCTAGCGCCAGGACTTATTTCTCTGACAATCCACGGTCCTAAAGGGCAAAAAGTA
The DNA here is from genome assembly GCA_002361335.1 of Richelia sp. UBA3308. Taxonomy (GTDB): domain Bacteria; phylum Cyanobacteriota; class Cyanobacteriia; order Cyanobacteriales; family Nostocaceae; genus Rivularia. The sequence goes on along the minus strand of DESS01000295.1, from coordinate 33,142 downwards.
TCGAAACCTTTAGCACGAGTCCATTGTCCATCGCGTTTTTGTAAATCTCTTGCTGTGACATCATTGGCAATGGTATAACCCCAAATTTTGGTTTGAACTGACTGTGGAGTACATTTAGTCGCTGGTTCGCCAATAATCAGCGCTAATTCTCCCTCATAATCTACCCGTTGCGATTGATGAGGATATTTGATTACAGCCTCTGAAGGGATAACACAAGTGGATGGTTTCAGAAAAATTAGAGGTTCCTCTGGTACTTTTGTACCCATTTCTGCCGCATGGTCTGCATAATTCTTGCCCACCGCGATAATTTTAGAAGGAGAACAAGGAGCTAAAATTTCGTAGGTATCTGGTTGCAATTTTAAACCCGTGGGCTGACCGTGCAACCAAGGTGGAGCATCGAGTACTTGGACTTTAAGGTCGAGTTGTAGCAAACCATAGTAGATTATACCTTCAGTATTTTGAACTCGCACATAGCGCTGAGCCATAAGCTTGATAACTTCCTTTTCGATATCTTTAAAATATTTTTTACACAAAAGCAGTTAACATACCTTTGCTTTAAAAAAAATCAGTCAACGCTTATACTATGTAAACCTTAACCGTAAATCAATAGCATAAGCCACGCCGGATCAACTTTACTTGATTGGCTTTTAAAGTGTGCTTCTAATCAAACTTGCCCAAATTTTGGGGTAAAACAGGACAATAACTGATTTTTTTGTCCGTTTGTCTAATAGCATAAGCTAAGAGCAGGACCAAGCCAGCACATAAACCAGATTTTTAAAGTTTTGTCAATTAAAATCAAAAACTGGTAAGATTATAAATCCTTGCTGCTGAGATTTTTTGTTTGCTCTGGTGACCGATTGAAATTTAGGAGCGGGCAAAGATTTTTCAACATTGGCAGCCAAATGTCCAAAAGGAGATTGAAACTAATGACTACAGCTTACGAGACGATGTACATTTTGCGACCGGACTTGATAGATGAACAAGTCGAGCAAAATATTTCTAAGTATGAGAACATGATTAAAGAAAATGGTGCTGAAAATATCCAAATTCAAAATCGTGGTAAACGTCGTCTAGCTTATGAAATAGGCAAACATCGGGATGGAGTCTATATCCAGATGAACTACACTGCCAATGGCAGCACTATTTCTCCCTTAGAGCGTGCTATGCGCTTAAGCGAAGAAGTAATTCGTTATTTAACTATCAAACAGGAATTAGTAGAACAGACCACAACTACTGAAGAAGCATCGCCAGAAGCAATCGCTCAAGAAAGATAATTATCTTTTAACAAGGGCATTACACAAGATTAAATTTTGGTAACAGGTATTTTTATAAAATCATATACTACCCCATATCCAAAATTTAATCTTTAAAAAAAGTAAAAAAAATATACTTCTTTACACCTTGTGATTACAGCTAAGGATGTTAAATTAACAAATAATTACCTTTAATTGATTAACATAGTTATTCCTCAAAGGGTTAAAAAGATTTATTAAGTAAAGTGTAAGACACTGTGAGCCAAACAGATAATTCCACGATCCAAGCTCTCTCCACTGAAGTCTCGAAGCTGCGTCAAGAGTTACAGCTTCGAGACCAATTAGTGCAGCAGTTGTCTCAAGAGCTGTTCCGACTGGTTAAGGGTAATACCGGTTTCATACCTGAACCAGAAGTTTCCCAACGTCATCAGAATGAGTTAAATACTTTGCGAGAACAACTGCAAGCTGTGGAAGAACAGGTCGGTTTTTACCAAGAGCAGATTAGTAATCGCGATGGGGAAATTTATCAATTACGTCAGTCGGTTCAAGAATTAACCGATCGCAGTCGGATGTTAGAGCAAGTAGTGCAAGAACTACCTCAAATTTATCGTCACAAGTTCGAGGAACGAATGGCTCCGGTGAGAGAAAAAGTAGCTTTATTGCAACAAGAAAACCGTCAATTACAAGCAGAATTACAAAGTGTAAGTTACCGTTTAGCCCTTAAGTCTCGCACGGCTTCTCATAGCGGTATTGATTTACCAACATTTCCCCGTTCTACACCACCAGGGCATATTTCAACAGTACCAAATGGTTAGCAAAAGTGATTAATCGTACTTGTTTTTAGATGTACATTGGATTTAATCTATTTTAAAGAGAGTTTATTTCGGATTTTAAGTAGGTCAGCTTTGAAAATAGTAATTAGGACAAGACAGTAGCGAATAGTGAATAGCGAAAAGTGCGGTCTTGGGGAGCCACTGCTCGGCTAGGGTTCCCCGACTTGTTCACCTTTATGTGTTCCCGTTCCCACGGGTTCTCGTAGAGTAGGGTAGCAAGTGGCTTGGTTTTCCCGATGAGTAACTTTTCAGTCTTAGTAAGTGTTAATAAGGCTTTTAACTTGGTTTACATTTTGTTATATAGTTGAGTTTATTTGTGCCGACTTACTTATCTTTAAAAAATGTGGCAGAATAAAGGGTTTTTTTTCAAAACTAATATCACTAAAAAATATTACTAAAAAATATCACTAAAAAAACTAAAAAAAAGATTATATGTTGAGCCGTAGATTCATGAAATAAAAAACAGCGAAAGCCATGTAAGATAGTCAACAACTATATGGGAAAGAAGAATTATATGGGAAAAATGATAAGAAGCAAATAATTACCGATTTTACCCATTAATTAATTCTTCCATCGCTGACATTTTCAAGGCTAGCGGGATATATCAAAGGTTAAAGTAAATTCCATCAAATCAACAGTTCTCGTTAGGGATTTCTGAGTTCTGTTGGTTTATATGGAAAGTGAATTTTGCACGGCGGTTGATAAACTTATATTCGCTGTGCTAACCTTGACTTTCAACAAAAGGTTGATTTTTCCTTTTTGATTCAATAAGCTTGTGGCTAAAACTACAGTTGAGCATCTCTGATATCAACTCAACAAAAAATTAGCCTACTACAACCAAACGAATTTCAAAACATCTTCGTAGGTATTGAAAATTTCAAAAACAGAGTCTAAATGAGTAAGCTCTAAAACTAAGCGAACTGGAGCTGCTACGTTACAAAGAATTAAACGACAATTAGACTGACGCGCTGTTTTAAGTCCTTTGACTAAGCTAACTAAACCAGAACTGTCCATAAAGTCTACTTTGGCTAAGTCTATAACCCAGAATTGCTCTGGTTGAGGCATTACCGAAGCAATCTTTTCGCTCAAAGCATTTCCGCCTTGTAAGTCCATGCGTCCTTCAGGCTTGAACAAAGTAACTTGACGTTCTTGTGTGAAAGTCATAAATTTCACTGGGTAGTTGAAATAGTAAAGAAAAACAAAAATAGACACAAATACGAATCCCTTTCCCAACTAGAAACTTGCCGTATTTACCTACATATTTTAATCAGGTTTTAGGCAGTATAGTCGAGACAAATTTAGTCCGTATTTATGCCGTATAATTTGTCCAAACAATTCTCAGTATAGGCATAAGGGATTTGCTTTTTCCGTAACAACCGCTTCTTTTACAAAATTTTTATAATCTTATCAGAGTTTTATGAATTTTTCATAAATTTAGTGAACTTTATGCTAGTAATTGGAAGATTGTGGTATTAAATTACTCTAGTTATAAGTAATATTTAATACTGTGCAATCAACAGCCAAGAAACAGTTAAACTCTTAAAGTTGTATTATGCTAACTACGTTAGAATCATTTCTCTATAGTGATTAATGATATTTATCCCATGAATGTAAGTAACATTTAATACGTAGTAAAACATGAAATTGTCTTTAATGAAAAACAAATTAATTAAATGGCTGTTTTCACAAGATTAACAACTATTTCCTTGATTGACACCTTGCATTGAAAAGAGTCAATATACAGAAATGTAAATTTATATAGATACGGTAAAACTGGATGTCTCTCGATTTCATATCATTGGAGAATATTCAGGAAATTGCTCACCAATACGGTTATTGGGCGATTTTTGTGGGAATTCTATTAGAAAACTTGGGTATTCCGCTTCCGGGTGAAACTGTAACTTTGGTGGGCGGGTTTCTAGCTGGTAATGATGAACTTAATTACTGGTTAGTTTTATCAGATGCAGCAGCCGGTGCTGCGATTGGGGGCACTTGTGGCTATTGGATTGGTCGAATTGGGGGTTGGCCATTACTACTGCGTCTTGCAAGGCTGCTGCGAATTTCTGAAGCTAAAGTTTTAGGTATTAAGGAAAAATTTAGTGACAATGCTGCCAAAGCAGTATTTTTTGGTAGATTTTTTGCTTTATTACGAATTTTTGCAGCACCATTAGCTGGTATCGCCGAAATGCCTTTTGCAAAATTCTTGTTGTACAACTTTTTGGGTGCTGGCGTTTGGGCTATTGTAATGGTTTCTTTGGCTTTCTTCGCTGGCAAGATAGTGTCTTTAGAGCAATTAGTGCAATGGGTAGGTCAATTCGCGATTGTAGCATTGCTGATTCTAGTTGCTTTGGTAGCTATACCTTTGTGGTTAGAGTCCCGCAAGGTTGAGCAGGTAAGCACTGAAGAATAACATTATATTTATCGCACAAATTATCGCGCAAAATGTACAGACGTAAAATTTTACGTCTGTACAAATCAGTAGGAATTAATTCTGCTGCGCCCAAATGCGAGTGGGTAATCCCCAAACATAAATAAAGCCTTCAGCAGCTTTGTGATCGAATTTATCATCAGCGCCGTAGGTTGCCATTTCGGGATTATACAGAGAATTTTCGGAACGACGACCAACAATGGTAGCGTTGCCTTTAAAAAGCTTCATTCGCACGGTTCCAGAAACTCGTTCTTGTGTCTTTTGAATAAAGGCATCAAGTGCGGCTTTGAGGGGACTAAACCACAAACCATTGTAAATTAATTGACTGTAAGTTTCTTCAATGCCCCGCTTATATTGGGTGACATCCGCTGTCAAAGTCAAACTTTCCAAATCCCGATGTGCTTGAATTAATGCCACCATTGCCGGAGACTCGTAAATTTCCCGGGATTTGATGCCCACTAAACGGTTTTCGATCATGTCGATACGTCCGACACCGTGATTTCCCACCAATTGGTTGAGTTGTGTAATCATTTCAATTGGGTTTTTGGATTCACCGTTGAGAGTAGTGGGAATGCCTCTTACAAAACCGATTTCAATGTACTCTGGTTCCGAGGGAGTGTTAGCGATCGCCTTTGTCATTTCATAGATTTCTTCTGGCGGTTCGTAAGATGGATCTTCTAACAAACCAGCTTCAATACTACGACCAAGTAGATTTTTGTCAATACTGTAAGGGGAAGATTTTTTTACTGGTGAGGGAATACCGAAACGTTCGCCATAGGCAATAGTTTCTTCTCGACTCATGCCCCATTCTCTTGCTGGTGCGAGTATTTTAAGATTGGGATTCATACCCGCAACGGCTACATCGAAGCGAACTTGGTCGTTTCCTTTACCAGTACAACCGTGGGCGATGGCATCAGCTTCGTATTTTTGGGCTGTTTCTACCAATGCTTTGGCAATTAATGGACGTGCAAGGGCTGTGGCTAGAGGATAACGATTTTCGTAGATAGCGTTTGCTTGAATGGCTAGGAAAGCATAATCTTTAATAAAGCTTTGTTGAACATTCACCACTAGGGATTCACTGGCACCAGACTTGAGAGCTTTTTCACGGATTGGTTCTAATTCTTCACCTTGTCCTAAATCTGCTGCTAGGGTAATTACTTCTTCTACTCCCCATTCTTGTTTGAGGTAGGGGATACACACTGATGTATCTACTCCACCAGAATATGCTAAGACAACCTTTTTGGCGCGACCCATTGATTATTTCCCGATGCTGTAAAATGACGATTGTTTATTATCTTATTAATTTAGGTATTTTCTCTTCAGTATTTTTACTATTTCAGTATCTGTGACAATTTGTATCAATACTTAAATATTGTGGTTACTCAAGTATTCACCATAAATCCAGGGTAAAGATAAAATTCACCACTTTTTAAATATTTTTTCTCAGAGGATGTTTAATAAGTATTGTTTTTTACCATTATCTCAGATTATCCCCCCTTTCCTTAAAAAAGGGGATTAAAGTCTCTTCTCTTCAAGGGAATTTAGGGGGATCTAAAAGTTTACGAATTTTATTTATGACTTTCTAAACATACTAGAAACAATCTATTTTTGTATTTTAAATTTAAAGGACTGAAAATCAAGGATGAAGATGAAGCATAAAGTGTAATTTATCCTATTTCATCATCAAAAATTGAAGTATTTTTAGATTATTTTTATCAAAATTTAGTTTTCCATACTGTTTATTGAAAATAAATATATTATTAAGTATATGATTAATTTATATTTCGCTCAAGTTTTTTTTATTTGTTTAAAAATTATAGATGAAGCGAAAATATTTATTTTTTGTCGTAATTAAGTAATTAAATATCTTTTGTTAACCAAGAAAAGGCTAACTTATTATGATGCATTCCCAAATGAAATGGCTGATTCCAGTGGCTTTAACTGGTGCTGCTTTAGGATTGAATATACAAAGTGCTAAAGCAGAAACAAATCTAAATAAAGAATTTGAGATTACATACGATGCGTTAACTACGCTGATGCCAATTGAAGAAGCACCGGGATTTTTTACTGCTAATATTTCAGGTACATCTCAAGAAGATAATCCTCCTTTCGGCTTAACTAACTTTGAAAGTAATGCTTTTGGGAAATTGGTATCGCAAGAAACTGTTACCGATGAGAATGGAAATACATTACCAGTAATTCAAAATTTTGAATTCAATGCAGATCCTAGGGTTTTAGGTTTAGAAAATCCACCACAATCTTTTATAAACCAACGTGCTGAATTCGGAATACCCAACCCAGAAAAAAATTCTGATATATATTTTGGTGACAGTGCTAACCAGTTATTTGGACAAGCCGCTGATAGGGCTACAATTAATTTCTCTGAAGGTAGAATGAGTGGTGGAGGTATTATTACTCTTACTGGAGGAACGGGTATATTTGAAAACGCTAGCGGTGAAATAACTTTTGAGCAGAGCGATGAGCTTCCGGAAAACCCAAATGCTCCCGCACTAGGCGCAGCAACATTGAAATTTAACGTGCAAACACCTAAATCAGTACCAGAACCAACAAGTGCTTTTGGGTTAGCTGCGGGAATTGTTGGAACTGGTTTAATTTTGGGTTCAAATCGTCGTAAAGCTAGTACTCGACCAAGCAAAAATTGACGGGGTTCGGTCAGGGAGTAGTGAGTAGTGAATAGTGGTAAAAATATTACCAGGCCGCTCTGTCCTTGGTGGACAGTATAATATTAAGCTTACAATATTTGGGCTTGGTAACGATACATATACTGCCGTACACTTTGAACCAGATTGTGGTATGGGCAGTTATGCTTGTACTATGGCGGTTTCTACACAATTTCCGTAACCTCAGTAAGTTAAGGAACAGCAGTATAGTTGTAACTGTCCTATTCTGAAGGGAATAGTGTTGGGGGTGAAACTGTGTTTTTTAGTGTTGTTATTCCAACTTACAATCGCAAACCGATTTTAGAAAAGTGCCTCAAAGCTTTAGAGGTACAAAGTTTGAGTCAACAGGGTGTAGTAACAGATTACGAAATTGTTTTGGTAGATGACGGTTCTACTGATGGTACTTTGGAGTGGTTGTCAACACACAAAGATGAATTCCCCCACGTGCGAACTTTTGAGCAGGAACATATGGGGCCTGCTGCTGCACGGAATTTGGGAGTAGAATCAGCAAAGGGCGATACAATTATTTTTATTGATAGTGATTTAGTTGTTACAGAAACTTTTCTCCAAGCTCATGCAGATGCATTGATTAAGGGACAAAAAAAGTTAGGTAATGACAGATTTTTTACTTATGGTGCGGTAATTAATACTGCTAATTTTGATAATCCTACTTCTGAACCCTATAAATTAACAGATTATTCCGCCGCTTTTTTTGCGACGGGAAATGTTGCTATTCCTAAACATTGGTTAGAAAAAGCTGAACTTTTCGATACTGGTTTTCAGCTTTATGGTTGGGAAGATTTAGAATTAGGTGTACGGTTGAAAAATTTGGGTTTACAGATAATTAAATGTCCTCAAGCTGTGGGTTATCATTGGCACCCAGCATTTAATTTAGAACAAATTCCTAATTTAATTGATAAAGAAATTCAACGTGGAAGAATGGGAGTTTTGTTTTATCAAAAGCATCCTACTTGGGATGTACGAATGATGATTCAAATGACTTGGTTACACCGTTTACTTTGGGGTGTTCTTTCATTGAATGGTGCCTTAAATGAGCGAACAATGGCTCCATTATTAGGATGGTTAATAAAATCGGGTAAACCACAGTTGGCTTTGGAAATAGCTCGGATTTTCTTAAATTGGTATAACGTTCAAGGTGTTTACGCTGCTTATGTTGAAGCTAAGAAAGAGCAGAAATTTAGTTAATTTTTCATATACATAGGAATGGCCGCAACTGGCACATTTTTCTCCTAGGGTGCTGTACTCTTGGAAAAAATTTGAACATAGTAATAAGATTGGCCGCGTCACGCACCAACAGGATATTGTGACAATCGCGTAAGTTATGATACAGCATGAAGGCAAGTTGCAGGAGGTACCGCAAAAATTTTCTAAAAATCTTGTGGTACGGGCATCCCTGCCCGTGAAAATGTACCTTAGCATTTAGAAAATATGCTGTATTTTTGGGACATATATTGTACAAACATAAAATTATATATTGTACAGAGGTAAAATGATATATTGTAGAGACGTAAAATTTTACGTCTCTACATTGTTTTGGGAATAAACCAACAATTTAGAATCTATTAAACGCACCACTAAATTGAATTACGATGAAAACTAATTACTTTTAATGGGAATTTGAATCCAAAATTCGGTAGCTTTGCCGATTGTGCTTCTATATTTGAGGATACCGTGATGCTTTTTAACAATGACTTGATAACTTATAGATAATCCTAAACCTTTACCTTTACCTACTGGTTTAGTTGTAAAGAAAGGGTTGAATATTTTTGCTTGAAGTTCTTCTGGAATTCCAATTCCATTATCAGCAATCCTTACTAAGAGGTGATTTTGGCGGAAAATATTAGTACGAATGCGAATTGTAGGCCATTGATGATTATTACTTGTTCGATTTATTATTTCTTGTTTTTGATTAAATTTTTCTTCTAAAGCATCAATTGCATTAGATAATATATTGAGAAAAACTTGGTTTATTTGAGCGGCATAGCATGATACTTTTGGTGTTTTGCCATACTCTTTGATAATTTTGATTTCGGGACGTTCTGATGTAGCATTGAATCGATGTTGCAAAATTAATAAAGTATTATCTATACCTTCGTGAATATCAACGGCTTTTTTTTCAGCCTCATCCAATCGAGAAAAGTTACGTAAAGACAAAACAATATTTTGAATACGCTCCGCTCCTGCATCCATTGAAGATAATATATTGGGCAAATCTTCAGCCAAAAAATCAGTATCTATTGCTTCGGTTTTATCTTTGATTTCAGGATGGGGATGGGGATAGTGTTGCTGGTAAAGAGATAGTAAATCAAGTAAGTCTTGAACATAAGTGTTAACGTAGCCCAGATTTGCATAAATAAAGTTGACAGGATTGTTAATTTCGTGGGCAATGCCAGCAACCATCTCCCCTAAACTTGACATTTTTTCACTTTGAATCAATTGAACTTGAGTTCGTTGTAACTTATCTAAAGTGTCAGTTAACTGCTTATTTGTATCGCGTAAATTTTGCTCTACTTGCTTGCGTTCAGTTATATTTTGCTTTAATTTAATCAGATTCATTCTTAGTTCTAACTGACTAATGACTTGACGACTCAAAGCCTGTAAAGCTTGTATTTGCTCTGGGTTAAGATTTCGGGGTATTTTATCTATAGTACATAATGTACCGATCGCAAATCCATCAGGGGTTACTAAAGGTGCGCCGGCATAAAATCTAATATTTGGGTCAGATTTTACCAAGGGGTTAGTAGCAAATCGCTCATCTTTTTCAGCATTTGGTACAATTAGTAAGTTTTCTGGCTGAAGTATCGCATAAGCGCAAAAAGCTAATTCTCTAGGCGTTTCTTGTGCTTCTAAACCAACTTTTGATTTAAACCATTGTCGATTTGCATCTAACAGACTGATTAAAGCAATCGGAGTATTACAAATTTGGGCGGCTATTGCCGTTAAGTCATCGAATGCTTGTTCTGCTTCAGTATCTAAAATATTATATTGTAGAAGTGCCCGAAGCCTATCGTTTTCGTTGGCACGTAATGGTGGTATGTTCATATGTATAAATTTACTAAGAATTTACTAAGATTAACTAACAATTAACTAAGAGGATGTTTGAAAAGCGGAGCCGGAGATGCTCCGCCTCCGGTCTAATTTCATACCTTATCTGGCGATTTAAATCTCAGCTACACAAGCAAAATCCGTCTGCACCCGTTGAAAATTCAATAGTCCACCTGACGGTGGACTAAGCTTGTGTAGTAGCGGTAATAAAGCGCCGAATACTTTTCAAATATCCTCTAACAATTAAGAATTAGAGCTTACTTTTGTCGGCTACTAATCAAAAACAGCACAAACACTTAAATTCGGTTTTCCTCCTCAAAGACAGCATTTTTATGTGGTAAATTAGAAAAGTTTTCTAATCTCGCACATCTAGGAATTCGGGTGTTTTCAGTAAGGAAATGCGACTAGATGGAGGTTTAACCCGAATAGGAGAAAAAATATGCCTGTTGTTTCATTGGCTCAAATGATGGAGTCGGGAGTTCACTTCGGACATCAAACCCGGAGATGGAACCCCAAAATGTCCCCTTACATTTATACTTCCCGTAATGGAGTTCATATCATTGACTTGGTGCAAACAGCCAAGTTGATGGAAGATGCATATAGTTATATGCGAACTCAAGCAGAGCAAGGCAAGAAGTTTCTGTTTGTTGGTACTAAGAGACAAGCTGCGGGAATTATTGCTCAAGAATCAAGCCGCTGCGGTGCCCATTATATTAACCAGCGTTGGTTGGGTGGAATGCTCACTAACTGGACTACAATTAAGACGCGGGTAGATAGGTTAAAAGATTTGGAGCGTCGTGAAGAAAGCGGTGCCCTAGATTTATTACCGAAAAAAGAAGCTTCAATGCTACGTCGGGAGTTATCAAAGCTGCAAAAGTACCTCGGCGGCATTAAAACTATGCGGAAAATTCCCGATGTGGTGATTATTGTAGACCAACGTAGGGAATATAATGCGGTTCAAGAATGTGAAAAACTAGGATTGCCTATTGTGTCTATGTTAGATACAAATTGTGACCCTGATGTGGTAGATATTCCCATTCCAGCCAACGATGATGCGATCCGTTCTATTAAACTAATTGTAGGTAAATTAGCGGATGCTATCTATGAAGGTCATCACGGTCAATTAGAGGGTGATGAAGATTACGAAGATTATGAAGGCGCTGAGGAAGACTACGAATACGATGAGAGCGAAGAATTCACTGATGAATCCTTTGATGATACTGACGAGGAACAAGACTCCACTGAAGAATAAATTGTAAATTATTTTATCAATTCAGGAATTAACCAGCAGGCAGGAGACGAAAAATTATTCACCCAAGTTGGGGGTTTAATACCAATCGCCAAAATCTGTGGTGGAGAATATTTTTAGGAAATTTATAGTTTATATACTTATAGTTTATATACTTATAGTTTATATACTTATAGTTTATATACTTAGTTTTTTTTCTTGAATTATCCCTGCCCCTGACTGCCTGCTGATTTTTTGTGATGAATTATTTGATTTGGAATAAAAATATTTCTGAGTATCTCGCTGCTGAGTAAGATAGAAATACTCAATATCCAAGAGCAATTAAACTGTCAGTTAAGTAGAAATTGAGGCAACATGGCGGAAATATCTGCAAAATTAGTCCAAGAGTTACGGCAGAAAACCGGCGCTGGTATGATGGACTGTAAAAAAGCGCTAAAAGAAACCGAAGGCGACATTGAAAAGGGTATCGAATGGTTACGCCAAAAAGGCATTGCTGGCGCGACAAAAAAAAGCAATCGCGTTGCTGCTGAAGGCTCAGTTGAAACCTACATCGAACCAAATGGTAGAGTTGGGGTATTAATTGAAGTCAACAGCCAAACTGACTTTGTTGCTCGTAACGAAGCTTTCAAAGCTTTAGCTGTGAATTTGGCTAAACAAGCAACGACTGTTGACAACGTTGAATCTTTGTTAGCTGAACCTTATACCGAAGATAAAAATAAAACAGTTGAACAATCTATTACTGAGGCGATCGCCCAGTTAGGTGAAAATATCAAAGTACGTCGCTTTGTAAATTATTCTTTAGCTGAAGGTAGCCAAGGAACTGTTGACAGCTATATCCACACCGGTGGTAGAGTCGGCGTATTAGTTGAACTCAAATGTGAAAGTGAAGCTGGTGCTAACAATGAAGAATTTAAAACATTAGCGCGAAACGTTGCCATGCAAATTGCTGCTTGCCCCAACGTTGAGTATGTAAATGTAGACGAAATTCCTGCCCAAATCGCCGAGAAAGAAAAAGAAATCGAAATGGGGCGCGATGACTTAGCGAAAAAACCTGACAATATTAAAGAAAAAATTGTTCAAGGAAGAATCGATAAGCGTCTCAAAGAAATGACTTTGTTGGATCAGCCTTACATCCGAGATCAAAGTACCTCGGTTGAGGAATTAGTAAAACAAACCGGAAAGAGCGTCGGCGAAAAAGTTTCTATTAGTCGTTTTACTCGCTATATTCTTGGCGAAGGTATTGAAAAGAAAGAAGAAAACTTTGCTGATGAAGTTGCCGCACAAATGGGTACTAAGTAATTGCGGTTAAGTAATGATAAGTTTATACAGGTCAATCTAAATCAGTTTGACCTGTTTTTTATCTATTAAGTGGATATAGTATTTTCATAGCCATAAGCGAGTAAGCACTTGACTTGAATAAAATTATTAAAAGTTTTATTACACCATTCTAGGTAAATAGCTAAATATTCAATTAAATATTTTTCTTACCACCATGTATGAAAGTTTTCTACCCCTGCTTCCCCTCCTCCTCTGCTCCCCCTGCTCTTTCAATTCAGGAGGATTGCAGCTTAATTTACTTTTCTTTACGTAGCGAGATTTTTTTGCGCCTACTTACTTAAGTCAAAAAAAATCTCACAATTAGTGACTATTTTTAGTATTAAGTTTTATTTTGCAAAATATGAAAGAATCTAAAATCTAAAATCTTAGAAGCGATTACATCGGAATCATTTCGTAATTTTGTACTACAACTAGGATAAAATGGAATTGAACTTGATATGGCAAGACCAATCGAGCGAATAGAGCAGGATATTGTCGAGCTAGAAACAACTATAGGAGCGATCGCACAACAACTCCAAAAGGCTTATAGTGGTTATTTGGAGATTTTAGGACAAGCAGTGAGCCAACAATTGATTTTAGCAAGCTATCATCTGTGTACCCAAGGATATCCAGAACGTTTTCTGAAATTGTCTTTAAATCAACGAGAGAAATTGCAGCAAGCTATGCGTCAGTTGGCGAAAGGGGCACTCAAAGATATGCAAGCTTTAATCAACGATGGGGAATTTGATGAAACAGAGGAGGAATTAGAACAAACTGAAGAAGATTTAGAAGAAATTACCCAAGAGTTAGAAGCAGAAAATGAAGATTTAGAAGAAATTGTCGGAAACTTAGAAGCAGAAGATGAAAACTTCAAAGAAATTGTAGAAAACTTAGAAGCAGAAGATGAAAACTTCGTTAAAAATACTTTTTCTCAAACTGCTTCCTCTAGTTCAGTTCCTGAAAATATAAAAATTCCTTCTTTATCTTCTCCATCTGCTCAATCTCCGGTATTATCTTCAAAAAATACTGTCAGCAAGGATTGGAAAAATTGGTTCAATCCGAATACTTCTAATCCCATGGAATTAGCTGCTTGGCAAAAAAACTTAGAAAGAGCAATTGCTTATATTTTGAAATGCTTATCCCGTGATGGCAATCGTTTATTACAAAAAGCTGCTATATTACCTCAAAAATTGCCGGAATCTATTTTAGAAACCGCTGCTGCTTCATCAGAAGGATCTACAGAAGTTATCCCTGGTGGACATCCTAATATATTAACCTTGGTAATTGGAATTGAAGGTGAGCAGCAATTGGAACCGGAAAGCTTGACGCAAGTTATGGCTTTAAATCTACGATTAGTTGAGATAGAGTTTTCTGATATGAAACTTTCGTCGGAACGCAAACAAATTCGCAATCTTTTAAATAATTTAGCCAAATTAGGAAGAGAATATCAAAAGAAACAACGAGAACTTTCTATAGCTACCGCCGAAGCAGCATGGCGTGCTAGCTGGTACGAAGATTAAGTAAGAAGTAAGAAGTAAGAAGTAAGAAGTAATAAGTAATAAGTAAGAAGTAATAAGTAATAACCAACAACTAACGAGTAACGAGTAACGAGTAACGAGTAACGAGTAACAACCAACAACCAACAACTAATAACCAACAACCAACAATCAACAACCAACAACTAACAACTAACAACTAACAACCAACAACTAATGACTGATGACAAACTAGATTGGATAAAATTGCACAAAGCCCTGACGGTGGAAGCACAAAGGGGTTTTATTAACTTGAAGGGTAGAGAATATCTTTTTAATGAGTTTCTCACTTTAACTTTTGGTAAATTTCCTGTTGGCTTACCTACAATCGAACGTCGTCGCTGGCAGGAATTTGCCGCTCAATTTGCAAATTATCCAAATCTAGAAACTGAAGACAGACAACATTTGGTAGCCGAAACTCGCCGGTATCTTCACAGGTTACAACATGAAGGGGAAGGGGAGAACAATACTCAACCCTTTAATTATGATTCTGCCTCTGCTGCAAATTCTCAACCAAAAGTAAAAGTCCAAACTCCCAAAACTAAGATTGTGGCGGAGGTTAGCCGACGACTTGCAGCCGGTTTAGACGAAAAACTCACCAATTTGCCAGAAATCGGCTTTAAAAGGGCAAGTCAATTAGAGCGTCTTGGTTTATATACCGTGCGCGATTTATTATTTTACTATCCCCGCGACCATATTGATTATGCCAATCAAGTCTGTATTGCCGAGTTACAAGCCGGGGAGACGGTAACGATTGTGGCAACGGTGAAACGTTGTAACTGTTTTTGTAGCCCTAAAAATAAGAAATTATCAATTTTAGAGATTCAGTTAAAAGATAACTCCGGTACTTTAAAAATTAGTCGTTTTTATGCAGGCGCTCGTTTTGGCAGTCGTGGTTGGCAAGAAAGTATGAAGCGTCGCTACTCTGTTGGTAGTACTTTAGCAGCTTGTGGTTTGGTAAAAGAAAGTAAGTACGGCTTGACTCTTGATAATCCAGAGTTGGAAGTTTTAGCCAATCCAGGAGATGCAATTGAATCCCTGACTGTTGGTAGAGTTGTGCCCGTGTATTCCTTAACAGAGGGAGTTGTCGCCAATACAGTGCGACAAGCGGTAATTGCTGCTTTACCCGCAACTGCCCACTTAAAGGAACCTTTACCAAAAGGTTTGCTGACAAAATATCAGCTCATGGAATTAAAAGACGCGATCGCTAATATTCATTTTCCCCCCGATAGTGATAGTTTGCGATCGGCACGCCGTCGTCTGGTGTTTGATGAATTTTTCTATTTACAACTCGGTTTACTACAACGTCAGCAAAAGGCGCGTCAAGTTCAAACTAGTGCGATTCTGGCACCCCAAGGTGAGTTATTACAAAAATTCTATGAAATATTACCCTTTCAATTAACAGGGGCACAGGAACGAGTTGTTCAAGATATTCTCAAGGATTTGCAAAAACCTACACCAATGAATCGTTTGGTGCAGGGAGATGTAGGCTCTGGTAAAACTGTTGTGGCAGTAATTGCCATTATTGCCGCAATTCAATCGGGTTATCAAGCCGCCTTGATGGCTCCCACGGAAGTTTTAGCGGAACAGCATTATCGTAAGTTAGTGAGTTGGTTTAACTTGCTGCATTTACCCGTAGATTTACTTACAGGCTCAACAAAAACTGCAAAAAGGCGACAAATTCACGCTCAGTTAGAAACTGGGGAATTGCCGCTTTTAGTAGGTACCCACGCTTTAATTCAAGACCCGGTAAACTTTCAAGGATTGGGTTTAGTGGTAATTGACGAACAGCATCGCTTTGGAGTACAGCAACGAGCGCGATTGCAACAAAAAGGCGAACAGCCTCATGTATTAACTATGACCGCGACTCCGATTCCCAGAACCTTAGCGCTGACAATTCACGGTGACTTAGATGTGAGTCAAATTGATGAGTTGCCACCAGGAAGACAAAAGATAAAAACTACAGCTTTGAGGGGAAGCGAGCGTACTCACGCTTACGATTTGATCCGGCGAGAAATCGCTCAGGGAAGGCAGGTTTATGTAGTATTGCCTTTGGTAGAAGAATCGGAGAAACTAGATTTACGCTCTGCTGTAGAAGAGCATAAAAAGTTACAAGAAGCCGTATTCCCGGAATTTCGAGTGGGATTGTTGCACGGAAAGATGAGTTCCGCCGATAAAGACGAAGCAATTAATAAATTCCGCGATCGCGAAACCCAAATTTTGGTATCTACTACGGTGGTAGAAGTGGGCGTGGACGTTCCAAATGCAACAGTGATGTTAATTGAAAACGCGGAAAGATTCGGTTTGTCACAATTGCATCAATTGCGGGGACGAGTTGGTAGGGGTGCAGCACAATCTTTTTGTCTTTTAATTAGCGGCTCTCGCAGTGCTGATGCTCAACAAAGATTGAAAGTATTAGAACAATCCCAAGACGGGTTTTTCATATCAGAAATGGATATGCGTTTTCGAGGCCCCGGTGAAGTTTTAGGAACTCGACAATCGGGTGTACCAGACTTTACTTTAGCAAGTTTAGTAGAAGACGAAGAAGTATTAATTTTAGCACGTCAAGCAGCGGAAAAAGTAATAGAAATAGACGCGAGTTTAGAACAGTGGAAATTGATGAAAGAAGAATTGAAATATCGTCATGAAAAATTAATGGGTGGGAGTATTTTAACCTAATATAGCGGTTTCCAATTAAAGGGAAGAAAGAATTTAGAATTTAGAATTTAGAATTAATAACTAATAACTAACAACTAATAACTAATAACTAACAACTAACAACTAATGAGCAGTATTGGAAGGTGATTTCTTTAAAAATCACCCTCGATTAAAAACTAATTTGTTTAGATTCAATTAAACTCAATAGTATCAA
The DNA here is from genome assembly GCA_002361335.1 of Richelia sp. UBA3308. Classification (GTDB taxonomy): domain Bacteria; phylum Cyanobacteriota; class Cyanobacteriia; order Cyanobacteriales; family Nostocaceae; genus Rivularia. Next base: position 15,908 of record DESS01000295.1, on the reverse strand, counting down.
CAAAATCTAAAATCATCTGTTTAAGTGCAACAGCTTCTTGCTTGATAAAACTAGAAGTTTTTCCATCTAAAAAGGTACGTTGACTGCTAACTATATACAAAAAATCACCGTCAATAAATGCGATTAATCCTCGATAGGCATCTAACTTTGTCGCAGTACCATTATTTCCTGTTTTATAATTTCTTGAACCCTCAGGCATATAAAGCAGCACAAAGTAAGAACCTTCTAAAACATGGGCCATATATTCAGCATATTCAACCTGTGCTTCTGGCAAATTCGCGACTATTTCTTCAGGAATATATTTATTTACAAGAGTAGATCTCAAATATTCCTCTTGTCCAATCGCTTCCATTTCTTCCATCTGTTTAGAAGGTAAACAATAATAATCTATTCTTAAAAAAATACCTTCATCATCAGAAAAACTAACTGTACCTTCTTGACTTTGAACTTTACCGCCCTGATGGGGATCTACTGGAATCGGAACTGTAAAATTACCTAATGGTGAGTCATATTCATCAATATTAAATGCAATATCTACTATTGTTTCATCTTCCGAATCAAGTAATTCTTCCAACTCAGCTTCTTCAAAGGCGGAAATTACATCTTCTATAATTTCTTGGGCTTCGTCATCATCAAGTTCTAAAGCTTGCTGTAAACTCTTGAGTAAAGGCATTTTTGCTCTAGGGATATGCATTTCTTCTTCGTCTAAGATTACACTTACCCCAGCGGCAAAGGCATCTTCTAATAATTCATCTTCAAGTTCATCATTAGCAGCATTAAAAAGCGCCCCCGGTTCGTTTTGATGGGCTAGATTTAGAAGTTTATCAACCATTTCTAATAAATCTTCATCCGAATATTCTTCAAAAATCTCGAATCCCCAAAGTATATCAACCAAAAATTCTATATCCACATCTTCCAAGGAAGAATCGGCGGCTGCAGTAACGATCGCAACTGAAGCCACTGCTTCTTCTGGAGCCAGTGGTTCTTTCAAGGTTTCTTCTGTGTTAAAAAATTTCTCATATTTGTCCATAACTGTTATCTCCATGGGTGATTTTTTCGTGTAAATAAAAAGTGGTAGTGTTTACTGTATTCACAATCGGCGATATTAGATACATTTATAAAAAAATTTGATTACAGGGTTAAAATTATCCCCTCGATAGCGGCATTAAATTATAAATAATTTAGATTTTACTAGAATACAGTTACCTGTCCTAAAAACTATAAAATTTAGTATATAAAAATTGTCATACAAAGTTTAGATACTTATAATTTAAGCTTTTGACTCATTTCAAATATTTTGTTAAATTTTGCTGCTACTTTTTAGCTATTTATTGATATAATTCTATTTTTTGATAATTTTATAGTTTTACTTTGACGCTGCTAATGGTACTTGTTTATTATGCCGCGCTTTGTTCATGACTAATGATAAACTCGCAATTAGCCATGAACCATTCTCCTTTATCGGTTTTTGTCTTGCTAACTCACGCTTGTTCTAAATACTGGTTAATATCTTCTATAAGGCGAGTAAGTTCAGCTTCTGTTGTCAAGCGAATAGCTGCATCTCGCACGGTAAGTAAAACCTTTGCTGCGAAAGGGGTAGCCCAGATATTCGGATTGCAAAAAATTTCTAGAAATACTTCTCCCGTATAACGGTATTCCATGGCAGATTGAGGTAGTGGTTTACCTTTACCGCCAGCAGTTTGAGTCGCAACCACTTTCAGTTTCTGCATCAATTCATCTATCGCAGCTTTTAATTCCCGTGCTGCTGCAGGTGAAAAGCTAAAAGATACGGATCCTTCAACTAGGTTAAGTGTCAAATGATTTGCAGACATGAGTTATTTATCAAAAATCTTGTTTTTCTATTTTCCCTCTATATGGGGCATCAAAATTCGTAATATTTCTTTGTGATTTGGTCATATTTAAAGGTAAATGCTTCAGTTTTACTTTATCGTCAAGTGCAGTTAAGGTAATTTACGCTGCACGTAAATATAGTAATTCTCAACTAAATTGAAGAGAAAACTGTTTTAGCTGTTGTAAAATGAAATATTTACCTATCGTCTACCTTTTTTTTACAGTGGAATCTGGGGATTTAAATGTCTGGAATACTAGTTTTTCTATTACTGTTGCCTAAGTCCTATTAATAAAAACTACTTGCAATAATACAGGGAAAATTTTGTAGTTGAAGAGATATCTAATCCTTAGTATGTAAGAGTTTGATACATCTTTTTCTTCTGTGAAGTTTTACATTAGAAAAGAAGATACTGATAATTAAAAATACTCTATGACTATGGATAATCGCGCAGTAGTAAGAAAGGTTTTAATCGTGACTCTACTGCTAAATTTATTTGTGATGGGATTAAAAGCCTCAATAGGAGTTGTAACAGGTTCTTTGAGTTTAGTAGCTGATGCTTTACACAGTGTCACGGATAGCGCTAATAATATTTTAGGATTAATTACCAATCAATTTTCTTCCCCATTACCCGATCGTAAACATCCCTACGGACACCAAAAATTTGAAGCGGTGGGTGCTTTAGGTATTGCTGCATTTTTGGCTATTGCTTGTTTTGAAATTCTTCAGAGTGCCCTTGAACGAATTATTCAAGGAGGTAAACCAGTAACAATTTCTGCTCCACAATTGTGGTTATTACTGTTAGTTTTGGGTGTAAATATTTTTGTCGCTTTCTATGAAAGAACTGTTGGTAAGCGAGTTAACAGCCCAATTTTGATTGCCGATGCTCATCATACCATGAGTGATGTTTGGGTAACCATTTCTGTGATGGGAGGTTTAATAGGTGTTTGGTTGGGTTATCAATGGTTGGATGTAGTTCTAGCTTTTCCTGTTGCTTTACTGGTATTTCTTAGTGGTTGGACTGTAGTTAAAGAAAATTTACCTTGGTTAGTAGATGAAATGGCGATCGCACCGGAAATTATTTACGATATTGCTTTAGAAGTCCCCGGTGTAATCAATTGTCATCATATCGCTTCTCGTGGTATTATCGGTCGTCAAGTGTTTATCGAGATGCATCTAGTTGTTGATGCCGAAGATGTAGAAACCGCTCATCGAATCACAGAAGAAGTGGAAGCTCTTTTAGAAGAAAAGTTTAGTCCGGCAAGAATTTTGATTCAGGTTGAACCACCATCCAATAAATCTAATAAAATTAGCCTTTAGAATTGTATTTCAACTTGCACTTTGCTAGCTACAAAACTAAGCAAGGTTTAATTCTTTATTAATAAATAGTTATCATAATTTTCAAATCTCTACAGTCATAGTAAGCTATCAAAAATAAAATCAGGACTTACCTAAGATTGATTCTTACGGGCAGGGATGCCCGTACCACAAGAGTTTTAGAAAATTTTTGTGTACAAAACGGCAACTTTCTGTAATTTGTCAAATATCTGGCGGTTGAATTCCCGACGAATCGACCAAAATATACCATTAAGTGGACTAATAATTTATAACCTTCTCTCACCTGTGGTTTCGAGTCTATAAGCCTGACTTATATTCACGAGGAAAAGTATTAAATTAGACTTGCTAAACATCCTCTTCAAAATGATTAATTAATGATTAATTGAAGAATTATATTTGTATTGATTGTGAGGGGAAGCCGGGGAAGGAGATAGGGAGATGGGGAGATAGAATTTAACCTTTTGCCTTTAAAGCGAAGAAAGCACCAAGAGGCTTTGAGCCGAAGTTAGCTGGATGCCCGCATGGGTATTTAAACCCCAAACGGACATCTTGCACCCCGGTTGTCAGGAAATTCTACCCATATTTGATAAAAGACGGAGCGGCATGCATTCCCTTCTTCCTGCTGACTTACGAAAGAAGTTCCTTAACTACTCCCAATGCCCAATGCCCTTTCGGCCCTTTCGGCCCTATTCCTTATTCCCATTCAATAGTTCCGGGGGGCTTGGATGTAATATCAAAGGCAACCCGATTCACCCCATTGACTTCATTTACAATGCGATTGGAAATTACTTCAAGTACGTCGTAAGGTACCCGCGCCCAGTCTGCTGTCATCCCATCTTCACTTGTAACGATACGTAAAACTATGGGATAAGCATAAGTTCTTTTGTCACCCATGACACCTACGCTACGAATTGGTAACAACACGGCAAAAGCTTGCCAATATTTGTTATACAGATTATTTCGGTTAATTTCTTGACGCACAATTAAGTCAGCATCTCGTAAAATATTTAACCGTTCGGCGGTGACTTCGCCAATTATGCGAATTGCTAAACCCGGACCGGGGAAAGGTTGACGTTGTACAATTTCTTCAGGTAAACCAACGCAACGTCCGACTTTACGAACTTCATCTTTAAAAAGCTTCCGTAAAGGTTCTACTAACTTGAAACGTAAGTCTTTGGGCAAACCACCAACGTTGTGATGGCTCTTAATTTTCACTGCTACTCGTTCCCCGGTTTGCGGATCGACGTTGGTATCTGCTGATTCAATTACATCGGGATATAAGGTTCCTTGTGCCAGATAATCAAAGGGACCAAATTCTTTAGATGCTTCCTCAAATACTTTGATAAATTCGTGTCCGATGATCCGCCGTTTTTGTTCGGGATCGGTAACTCCATTTAAGGCTTCAAGAAAACGTTTGCGAGCGTTTACATATTCAACGGGAATGTGAAACTGTTCTGAGAATAATTTGAGCAAGCGTTCTGGCTCTAATTTTCGCATAAAGCCTTGGTCGATGAAAACACAAGTTAAGCGATCGCCAATTGCCTTATGAAGCAAAAATGCCAGCGTCGAGGAATCAACTCCTCCACTAAGGGCTAACAAAACTCGCTTGTGACCAACTTTAGCCCGAATTTCCCGAATCGTCTCTTCTACAAAAGCATCAGTTGTCCAAGTAGGCTCACTTTCGCAGATTTGATAAACAAAATTGCGAATTAACGAGGATCCACCAATCGAATGTACTACTTCTGGATGAAACTGTACCCCATAAAGTTTCTTTTCGTGATTGGCGATCGCTGCACAAGGAGTATTGACTGTATGGGCGAGTAATTCAAAGCCGGAGGGCATTTTCATTACCGAGTCTCCATGACTCATCCACATGGTTGTACCATCTTTGACGTTGCTAAGTAAGTTTGTGGGATCGTCGATATGCAGAGCCGCCTTACCGTACTCTCCTTGCTCCGACTTTTTAACTTCTCCACCAAGTTGCTGCACCATTAGCTGCATACCGTAGCATACACCCAGAATCGGGATTCCTAAATGCCATATCTGTGGATCGCAATGAGGAGCTTTGCCATCATAAACCGAACTTGGACCACCCGAAAGAATAATTCCCTTGGGGTTGAGTTGACGAAGTTGTTCGGCTGTGGTGCGATAGGAAAGAACTTCAGAATATACTTGAGTTTCGCGGATTCTACGAGCAATTAGTTCGGAATATTGAGAACCAAAGTCGAGAATCACAATCATTTGACGATTAACTTGCTTTTTTGCTTCTACTTTCAGAGCTTGAGGAGCATCTTTAGTTAGTAGAGTCACCGCTGTTTTCATAATGGGGGAAGTGTAAGAGTAAGGATTTGCGCGATATAAACCGTTTTGGCTAAATACCACAACGGCTAACTGTATCCAGGCAACATTCTTGAACGACTTTTAATGCAGGCTCAAGTTTAATTAATCTGCCTGCGGGCTTCTTATATCTGCTAGTGCTATTAAGATTAAAAAGTTACCTTATACTGACCCTAAAAATATATATTTATTGATATGGATTTCTTATGTTTATTTTTATAAACTTACCACAAGTTCGTCATTATTCGTACAAAGTGACTTTATTTTTTTGACAAAGACTCAAGATAGATAAGGCAAAGCTTAATATACTTGCATTCTATAGCGACAAACTGGGTTATGCCCAAAATTAACTAGAAAAAAGATAAATTAGGCAATGAATGGTGATTTATTCCTTTAGACAGTTTCTTTAAGCCATCAAGCTAAGAGAGGACTATTATATCCACTGTAAATATAAATATAATATATAACTGTAAATTTAATATTTGTCTAGATAATTTTTAATTTGTTACAGCAATCAACCTGTGAAAGCCCCGGAAAATCGTGCTATGAGCAAATAAGGGAAACAACTCTGAGCCTTTAAGGGAGATGCAAGTAATAAATTTCCCACCGCCACAAATATCGGTTTTGTCCAGAATATTTGTAAAACAGTGGGATATTTAATTTTTTGTAAATGTTCTTAATTGTATGATTCAATCCAAAATCTAAAACAAACCCATCCGTAGTTAAAATCTAAAATCTAAAATTTTTTCGTTCAAAGGTTTACTTCTGCAAATAAGCTTTGCATAGCTTCCATAGAAAGTCCTTGCTGAATATATTGAGGTGATTCGGGGTTGTAAGGACTTTTTAAACGATCGATACTAATAATTTTTGCTTCTTTAGGTATAACAGAAACATCAGGATCTATTGCAGTAGCACGCATCAAAGAACTAGAAAATCCTCTAAAAATAGCAATTTCGTCTTGTTCACCATTTATTTCCAACGTCACCAGCAAAACTTCTTGAGGACGTTTGGCTGTATATTGTTCAAGTTGCTTTTCAATTGAGTTACTCATAATAATTGCCAATTGGGCATGGGTTATCAAGAATTAAGAATTAAGAATTAAGAATTAAGAATTGGACATGGGGCATGGGGCATGGGGCATAGGGCATTGGTAATTTTTAGCTCTCCTTGTCTCCTTGTCCCCTTGTCTCCCCATCTGTGGTTACTGCGGTGCGGCTGTACGCCCTTGTTTACCGAGCTTAAATATCACAAAATAGCTTAGGCAAAGAATGTAGAAAACTAAGCCAATAATACCTAAAAAGCCTAAGAATCCTGCACTAGTGTTGGGATGGAAATATTCTTTAAATAATAATGGTGCTTCCAACCAAACTTTACAATAAGGAGTACCTAGAGTAGCTTCAGAAAAAGCACAACCTATAAAAGGAATGGTTGTGAGTGCCCCTAAAATACAATAAATACTTGTAGCCCAACGCCAAGAGGTAAAAACAAACTTCAAGGCTCCATCAGAACCGTACTCAATTTCATCGTTTAAATCGATCCAAAACCATAATGAAATTGGGATTAAGATACGCGCCATTAAAGATGAAATAAAGCTGACCCCAAAACCGCCTATCAACAAGTAAACTGTAATTGCTAGTAAACTTGAGACTCGCCAGTAAATAGTCAATAGTCGCTGGATTCCTTCAGCTTTTTGAACAAATGCCCAAATAAGTAAAATTAAAGGAATAAATACTGTAAATAAAACCGCCAATCGATAGTCCATCCAAACTAACGAGCGAAACCAAACATCGTTGTTCATAGTTCTATATGTTCCTATATGTTACGATATGTTCCTATATATAATTAGAGACTTTAACTAAGAAAGCCAGCATTGAAAAGTACAATATAGAAATATATATATATGAATAATATATGAATATTTTTAGAAATTAGGACGGCCCGCAACTGGCACATTTTGTCTTGTAGGGTGTGTGACACTTAGATAAATTTGGAATCTAAGAATAAGGCAATGAGGCTACGGCACTAACGCCCGCATTGTGACAATATCGTAAGTCGTCGAAATTTAAAATAAAGCAAGGAGTAAAGAAAAATTGCGGTAATCTCAAACCATTATCCTTTAACCTTATTACTTTAACCTTTGAAACTAAATTCCTCCCAGATTCAGGCAGAGTTGAACAATCCACGCTGAATAGCTCCATGGCGATATAACTCAAGCTTTAATAACTTAGTTCGGTTTGCTATGGATTTATCTGGGAGGAAACACCACGCTGAATACCTGATATCTTATGTATATTCAAAGATAAACCTGTGATAAGAATGAGATCTGTAATTATCAAGGGTTTGTATTACTTGCGTGGAAAAAGAGATATATTAATGACGAACTTGATTTTTAGTCGTCGTAAACTCTGCACTCATCAGCATCGGGGTTTTCATCACAGTATTTCTCTAAGGAATTTTTGGGCTTTGATTGACGCTGGTGAGAAGCTTCGGCTTGTAATTCTTCAACTGCATCCCAAGCAGCAGCGCACTCGGCGGAGTTGGTACCTTCACTATCGCAAACAGTGCGAGCTTCTTGGAGTTCTTCTTGGATTTTTTCTTGGATGTCGCTCATAGCTTTTGTTGTGTTAATTGTGGTTAATACAAGTATAGAAAAATTTCAGTTGTCGTTCTAAATTGATGGTTTTAACCATTCTAGCGACTAAGCACGTAATTAAACGTGATGTAGTAAAACGCTTATATGAACATACAGCAAATATTTTCGTATATAGAGTCTTCAACTTAAACTTTTAAGATTTTAACCATCGTTTTTACCAGAATCTAGAGATATAAGTATTACAGATTGTTAATTACAACTTCGGGGGGTTGACTCATACTTGAAATTAAAACCCACGCTCAACACTCAACTACTGTAAGATGCAATTAATCTCAAGGGGATATAAAAGTAAAAACTATTAACCTTAAAACATCAATCATATAAACATTATAGAACTCATGGCAGACCAAATGCAGTGGACAAACGCCTTGTCAACCCGTGCTTCTTTGGAAGCAGCGATTTCGGAAGTCGTAGAACAAGCTGTAGGGAAGTTATCAACTTCATCTAATTTAGGAATAGTATTCATTTCGTCTGCTTTTACAAGTGAGTATTCGCGGGTTTTACCTTTGCTAAGAGAGAAATTAGACGTACCTGTGCTAATTGGCTGTAGTGGTGGCGGTATTGTCGGTACAAACAACTGGGGACAAGCCGAAGAATTGGAATCCCAACCAGCTTTATCGCTAACTTTAGCTTATTTACCACAAGTAAATATTCATCCGTTTCATATTGTTGCCGAAGAATTACCCGATTTAGATAGTTCGCCTAATGCTTGGATGGATTTGATCGGGGTACCACCTTCCCCTACACCCCAATTTATTTTGCTCTCGGGCAATTTTTCTGGCGGTATTAATGACTTATTAAAAGGTTTGGACTTTGCTTATCCGGGTTGTGTGACTGTAGGAGGACAAGCAAGCAGTGGTGGTATGGGAAATCCTGTTGCCTTATTTTATAACGACAAGCTTCATACACAGGGTACCGTAGGAGTAGCATTAAGCGGCAATATTACTTTAGATACAATTGTTGCCCAAGGTTGTCGCCCAATTGGCACACCCTACCAAGTCAGTAAGTGCGATCGCAATATAATTTTAGAACTTGAAGAGCAAGTTCCATTAATTTTGTTGCGCGATTTGATTGCTAATTTAAGCGAATCAGAACAAACCCTCGCTCAGAACTCTTTATTCGTGGGTGTGGCAATGGATGAATTTAAACAAAATTTACAACAAGGAGACTTCTTAATTCGTAATATATTAGGAGTAGACCCAACAGCAGGAGCGATCGCCATTGGTGACTATTTACGTCCCGGGCAGCGTCTACAATTCCACCTACGTGACGCTCAAACTTCTGCCCAAGACTTAGAATTTTTGCTCAACAAATATCAACAAGAACAAACATCGGAATCATCGACCATTGGTGCTTTAATGTTTTCCTGCTTGGGTAGAGGGGAAGGACTCTATGGAAAACCTAACTTTGATTCAGAATTATTTCAACGCTATATCAAAAATATACCATTAGGAGGATTCTTTTGCGGTGGTGAAATCGGTCCTGTTGGCGGTAGTACTTTTCTCCACGGTTACACTTCTGTTTTTGCTATTTGTCGCGAATCAGATACTTCAAGTAAATAGTTCGCAGCACAAATAAAGAGTCAATGTTCAAAATTAATGGTGGACAATTTTTATATTGTCCACCATTAAACAATTACAAGGACTTATCTAAAATTCAAGCCGAGCTATTTGAAGAGAAACACACTGTTTAATTTTTACAGATATTATCGTTCCAGATGCATCTCTACTACTGAAGTTTGTGGGGAGGAATTTTTCGCTCTCCTTTGTTCATCTTGGTATAGGTTTTGTGTGTTCCCATAAAACTTCCAATTAAGTATCCGCCTAATCCCCATAGTAATGGAATTAACCAAGCTTCATCAGCAGCTTGCTTCTTGGGGTTAGGTTGATTATTTTGACTCGGATCGGGCTTTTGTGTTCTTTCAATAGGTGTTTCACTATTGGAAGATTGTGCTATTAATTCCCCTGATAAGTGATCTTCTATAGCACTAGCCGGTTTCACAACTACAGCAGAACATATCGCTAAACAAGCAGCTGCAAATGCTAATTTGTGAGTCATCCTCATCATAATCCGTAACGTTTTTTTTAGTTAAGTCGAGATTTAGAAATATGAGGATAATTCCTCACTCTTATCCAAAAGTTGGAACAGAGGAATAATCTTTATACATCTAAATTTCGGCTAACAATAGCAGTTAGCTTTAATTATTTGTACTATTTTTTACTATCATAAATCAATGAGCTTATGCTACAATTAAAAATTTATCTTTAAAAAAAAACATTCCTATTCGTTTTAACTATCATAGACCTGTATTAATACTTAAGCATCAGCAAATCAAATTCTTATTTGATCTGAACAGAGTTTAATATTGATACTATTATTCAGATTTGCCGAGGTAATCGTTAAAGCTGGGCGTATTTTTGTATTGACTATATAAGCATCTTGAGAAATACAGCACTTTGCAGATAAATGGGGTACAGAAAAATTTTAGAAAAATCTTCTGGTACGGGCAGAGATGCCCGTCAAAATATACCTCATAAAGATGAAATATGCTGTATATTTCGTCGTCACAAATAGTTTATTTATTGGATAATTCTTAAATTCTATAAGTGATATTAATTACCCGATTAACAGTTCCGATTCTGATTAGGAGTAAACACAGAGTATGGTTAAAATCAGGTTTAAAGCTAAATAAGGTTCAGTTAAGAAAATCTCTGAAGATAAGCTTTTCCACGAATGAGGGCACTGCTTTAAATAATGACAGTTACTGCAAAGGCTATGTTCCTTGAGCAAGCTCATAAAAATAAAGCCCGCTGTATAGGCGAGCACTGATTAGATGTAAATTTGAATTTTTTCTGACACAGGGATGAATTTTTAAACCACTGCTGGTGTTTTCTTCAATTCAAAAATCTTATTAATTACATCTTCTACAACTTTATCCGGCGTAGAAGCCCCAGAGGTAATTCCTACAATAATTTTTCCCTCTGGCAACCATTTTTCTGATATTTTGATATTCCCATTTAACTGACAATGTTCTATGCTCTGTTCTGAGAAAATTCTCTCCACGCTATCAATATGATAAGAAGGAAGTTTTCTTTCCTCTGCAATTTCTTGTAAATGAGAAGTATTGGATGAATTAAACCCGCCAATTACTACTATAAAATCAAGTTTTTCTTCCACTAATTGCAGCATGGCATCTTGTCTTTCTTGGGTAGCGTCGCAAATAGTATTAAAACTTTGAAAATGCTGATTTAATTCGGAAGGGGGATACTTTTTCATCATAGTACGCTCAAACAGTTTACCAATCTGTTCGGTTTCCCCTTTAAGCATTGTAGTTTGATTGGCAATTCCAACTTTTTCTAAATCCGTGTCAGGATTAAAACCTGGCGAATAAGCTTTGCTGAATTTAGTGAGAAACTCTTCGCGATTGCCGCCATTTAAAATATAATCGGCAACATATTCAGCTTCTTTCAAATTAAGAACAATTAGATATTTACCAGCAAAGGAACTAGTGGCAATGGTTTCTTCATGTTTATATTTACCGTGAATTATGGATGTACAATCAACCTTTTTATGCTTTTCAACTGTATTCCAAACTTTAGAAACCCAAGGACAAGTTGTATCGACAATTTTACAACCTTTATCGTTAAGCACCTGCATTTCTTGAACGCTTGCGCCAAAAGCAGGTAAAATCACAACCTCTCCAGACTCAACCACAGAAAAGTTTTTTTGACCAGCTTCTACAGGAATAAATCCAACTTGCATTTCTCGCAAACGTTGATTTACAGATGGATTGTGAATAATCTCATTAGTAATCCAAATCCGTTCCTGAGGAAAATGCTTGCGGGTTTCATAAGCCATTGCCACAGCACGTTCAACACCCCAACAAAAGCCAAAAGCTTCCGCTAGACGAATGGTAACATCACCGAGAGTTAATGTATAATTATTATCTCTAATTTCCTGAATTAAGCCACTTTGATATTCCGAATGTAGCTGAGTAGCCACTTCCTCTTTGTGTCCAAATCCTCGACGATGGTAATTTTCCGAATGTTGTAATGAGCGCTTAAAAGCCTTTGTATCCATAATAGTTGTTAGTTGTTAGTTGTTAGTTGTTAGTTATTAGTGATTTATTTTTGTAACTCCATCTGAGAGTATAACTGCAAAGCGGAACTCCAAACTAAATAGCCTTGAGAATTAAGGTGTAATCCGTCAGTAGTCAGTTTTGAGCGGAGATTTCCTTGTTTATCGGCAAACAGAGGATATAGGTGTAAATATTTTACGTCTTCTTTTGCTGCTATGGTTTGCAATTTTTGATTTAAGTTGCGAATCCGACTATTAGGAATTGCTAAGAGTTTATTTTTTCCTTCCCATGTGGCAAGACTTCCTTGATGTGGCAAAATAGATTGAATCACTATTTGTGCTTTGGGATGCTTTTTACGCAAATAAGCCATAGTCTGCCGTTGATTTTCTAAAATTTTCTGATCACTGATACCGGCAATTAAATCGTTGATACCTATCATCACAAAAATGTTTTCTGGTGTGGTTTTATCAAATAAAGTTAATCTTTTGAATAAACCAGCAGTTTTTTCCCCAGAAATTCCCTGATTTAGCCATATTTTATTATCCGGTAACAACTCCGAAGGAAACCACAAACTCAGAGAATCACCAGCGAGTATATTTAAATTGCGCGGTTTTTTTTGGGCTGCAACTGAAGCTTCCTGTTTAAGAATATTTACCCATTTTTGATAGCCCAATTTATGACGTTTACCCAGTTGAGGTACAACAACTTGTTGAGTTTGAGTATGAGAATTAGCCGGAGGAGTGGGAGAAACTACAGTACCTAAAAAAGCGGTAACGCCCTGCTGTTTGCCAATTAAGAAGATTACCACTAATAAAAGTATGATGTTACTTAATAAAGAGAAAAATGCCCAAGCAGGAAAGGTTTTAACTGAATTAGACACGGGTAGTATTCTTTTTCATTAAAAATGGCGGGTTTTGACAAGCTGGGGGAGCTGGGGATCTTGGGAGCAGGGGGAGAAAAGAATTTTGAGTAAAAATAAATCCTTTAAAACTTATGAAAAGAACTAGTAGGACTAAATTTTTTTGGGTGAAATTGTAATCTAATGATGGGGGGATGGGGAAAAGACTTCCAAATTGCAACTTCTTGTGGAGTAATCAATAATAATGGCGCATCTAAGTAAGTCGGCATAAATAAACCTCTACAAGTAAAGATTCTAAATAGCGTTCAAAACCTTGAGATTGCTACCCTACCCTACGGGAACACCTAAAGGTGAACGTTTCACTCCGTTCAACTCGCAATGACACACCTTAGTTTTTTTTACACGGACTTACTTTCAACTAATTCACAAGCGGAATCGTTGATGCTTTTTGTTGAGATTATAAGGGTTTTTAGTTGAGTCAAATCAAAAATTTTTTGGAAAGTAAAGATTTGCAAGTAACGCCCTTACCACAAGAGTGTCGCTTTTCTCCCATCTCCTTGCCCCTTGTCTAATTACCGTTATTAGCCCTCTTAAAGCAATAACGTCGCATGGTTATCAATAAAGGTAGGATAACCATCGGCATTTATTGCCCCATATTTCTCGAAGTGCTGGCGTACATGTTGGGGAAATTCGGGATATTCAAGTAAGGCATCACCAGCAGCAATATTCGCCCAGAAGTTTCGTAATCCGGGGGCTAATTCTTCAGCTTTTTCTTGGGTAAGGTTCAATGGAGGTAAAGTCAGTAGTTTGACTATAAACGGAAAACTGCGATCGATCATCCATTGTTGGGAAGTTTGCTGTAAGTTGGGAAAATTAGTTACTGATTCTACGTTAAAAGATGATATTTCTAACTTAGTGCGACCGTGCTCATCCTGACGATATTCTAATAAACGATAAGGATGGGGATAACTTACTAAAGAACCTGTAGTGATATCGTATACATTATCTTCATAGGCTATATCTTGGATATGTAAGTGCCCGGTAAAGACTAACTGAACTTTGTAACGTCGGAGAATTTCTAAAAGTTCTGGTGCATTATCTAACATGTAACGGTTTGCCATGGGATGACGCGCTTGATTGGGCAAATGCTCAACTACGTTATGATGAATCATCACCAGAATTAATTCATCGTTTTCTTTTTGTGCTAAAACCTTTTCTAACCAACTTAATTGCTGAATATCTAATCGCCCTATCTGCTTACCTCCATCGTCAAAGTTATTAGAATTAAGAGCAATTAACCTAACTTTAGGCAGCAATTCACAAGTATAGTATAGTTCTGACCTATGTTCGTAACCAAATTTACGGTAAAAATGCGGAAAATCCTTAAAAGCAATTGATTGCTCGTTGGCATTGAGCACCGGAACATCATGATTACCTGGTATTACATAAGTTGGAAAAGGTAGTTTTGCTAAGCATTCTTGCAACCAAGTATGATTTTCTGCTTCCCCGTGTTGGGTTAAATCTCCCGGTAGCAAAAGAAAATCTAAATCTAGTTGTGTCAAATGTTGCAAAACACTTTCAAAAGCTGGGATACTAACTTCTACCAAATGAAATCGACTGGGATGATCCCAAATAGTATGGGGAAGTGCTACGTGTAAATCGCTGGCGATCGCAAAACGAAAATTAAGACTCATTGAAGTAAATAAAATCTTATATGAGGGTATAAAAGAGCTTGTTTTGAAATCAAGTATAACTCTTGCTCAGTCCGATCACATAAGAATGTTATTGTTTAATATTTGTACATATTTAATTAGTAGTGAGCAGAGGTAATCAGAAGTGAGGAGTTGTAGACATGTAGCAAGCCCGCGCCTCTGGGGCAATGCTAGGTTTGTAGAGTAATTATAAATATTGATTTTTGTTGATTGATAAGCTGCTACGAATTTAAGTTGTATATTTAGAAATATTATTTAATAGCTAAAATTATTATCTCTTTTGCCTCTTGCCTTTTGCCTTGCTGTTGTGCATTAAAAATTCACAATGGCTTAACTGATAAGTTGATTGTCACCAAGGAGAAAAAAAATCTTGAATCGGGTTCGAGTTCGTCAACACGTTAATCCATTAGCAATAAAATATCAAACACCTGTTAATCCTATTAATTGGGAAAAAATTTATCTAGATGCCAATCAACCTTTACTTTTAGATATTGGTTGTGCGAGAGGTAAATTTTTAATGGAAATGGCGCAGCTACAATCTAATTGGAATTTTTTGGGTTTAGAAATTCGCGAACCTTTGGTAGAAGCAGCAAACCAAATACGTGAGCAGTTGGGATTAACAAATTTACATTATGTATTTTGCAATGCCAATAACTCATTAAAGCCACTTTTGTCTTGTTTACCAAAGGATATAATAAGGCGAGTCACAATCCAATTTCCCGATCCTTGGTTTAAGAATCGTCATGGTAAACGGCGGGTTGTGCAACCGCAATTAGTGGCAGAATTAGCGGATTATCTCCCACTTGGAGGAACGGTGTTTTTACAATCAGATGTTAAATTTGTAGCCCTAGAGATGTGCGAACGTTTTCAGGAAAATTCTGCTTTTGAAAGACAAAATGAACGTTGGTTAGCAGAAAATCCCTTACCTGTGCCAACGGAACGGGAATTATTTACTTTAGAGAAAAATGAACCGGTTTATCGTGCCGTGTTTACAAGAGTTAGGAGTGCTCCATGATATTATGTCCGGTTAAACAGTTATCATATTTTATCTGAGTAATGAGTAAGAAGTAGTACCTCTCCCT
>DESS01000272.1:11492-15157 GCA_002361335.1 Richelia sp. UBA3308 | reverse complement strand
TCTTCTAGCGGGAAGGGAGTAAACTGAAGCAAGAAGGAAGTTCGTTAAAAATTACCAGCAATCATTCCGGCGAGGAGAATGAAACCAATCCAGACGTTTTGTCGGAACATTTCACCGTAAGCTGCTGTAGGCAAGTCGCTTTTTTTCAGCCTTAGATATTGCCATAGCCAAAGTGCAAATGCAATTACAAGACTGATCCAAAATGCAATATGAAGATGTGTAACTATTCCTAAATAAAATAGTAAAGCAATAGTTCCAACAAAAAATACAGCGATCGCCTCAATAACATAGTTACCAAAAAATATAGCGCTAGAGTTGACTCCAATGCGTTTGTCATCTTCTCTATCGCTCATGGCGTAAACTGTATCAAATCCTAATGTCCATAATAGAGTGGCACCCCATAACAGCCAAGTTGGTAGTGAAACATTCTGTGTAACGGCACTCCAACTAATAAGTACGGCGAAACCCCAAGCAATAGAAAGTACTAACTGAGGTACGGGAAATACTCGTTTTGCACCTGGGTACAGTAGAATTACCGGCACTGCTGCAACACACAACCAAAACGTCAGCGGGTTAAGATAAAAAGCAAGAATTGCAGCACAGATAAGGGCTACTACAGCTACAATTATTCCGACTTTTACAGATAGTGCGCGGGAGGCAAGAGGGCGGTTTTTTGTTCTTTCTACTTCTGGATCTATATCTTTATCCCATAAATCGTTAACAACGCAGCCAAGAGCACTTGTAGCAAGAGTTCCTAAAATGATTACTCCTACTAATGGTAAAGGTGGTTTTCCTTCTGCTGCTAAAAATACTGCCCATAAACCCGGAATCATCAAGATTAATCTTCCTTCTGGTTTATTCCAACGGAGCAGTCGGATTATTTTACTAAATAAAGATTCAATATTTTGTTCCGGTTGAGTAACCATAGACATCGAGAGTTAATAATATGGTCAAAAAATTTTAGATAATGGTTGCCCCGTGCAGCACCATGATGCTCCCTAATTTTAGATTTTGGATTAAACTACCAATGGTTTGAAGTCAGAAGGTTTCAACTATCGAGTAAATTCCGGCATCGTAAATCCGGTTATCTCCATATCCATTGATTTAGTTAATGCTTCTTAATAACTATAGAATAACTTTACAGGATGTAGTAGCGGTTCTGGCGGTTAAAACCGCGACTATACAGGCTAAGTCCACGGAGGTGGACTAATAAATTTCTAACCCGTGCAGACGGGTGCCGGCTTGTGTAGCTGCGTTCGCTGAGCGTCTCCCGTAGGGAGATATTAAATCGCCAGGGAAAGTATTAAATTAGACTTTCGGGCATATCCTCTTAATCACTATAGAATAACTTTAGTTGATATCTATAAAAAACGATAAAAATAAACTAAAAACTAAGCTAAAAACTAAACTACTTCGGGATGCTTGAGAGTGAAGCTGTAGAAATATACAGCATAAGGGGGGTTGTTGGATGGAAAAGTTACAATTACTTACCTTGTTTTAGATTAATTTGTGTTGTGTACCATTATCAAATTATTGTACAGATTGTTTGCCAACAATCTTTCTATTACAAAGTTTTATAAAAAAAATGGTTAATTCAGTGATGAGAACAATAGGGGACGATCGCACTCAAAACATTGTGCCTAACCGTATACTTGCTGCCATTGACTTGGGGACAAACTCACTACATATGGTAATTGCCAGAATTGAACCGTCGTTACCATCTTTTAGTATTATCGGTACAGAAAAAGAAACCGTGAGACTTGGCGATCGCGATCTTGACACGGGGAACCTGAAATCGGAAACAATGAAAAGGGCGATCGCAGCTTTAAGTCGTTTTAAAGAGATTGCCAAAACTTTAAATGCACAAGCAATAATTGCCGTAGCAACTAGCGCCGTTAGGGAAGCACCCAACGGTAAAGATTTTTTAAACCGCATCAAAGAAGAGTTAAATTTAGATGTGGATTTAATTTCTGGACAAGAGGAAGCGCGAAGAATTTATTTAGGCGTGCTTTCAGGGATGGAGTTTAACAACAAAGCCCATATTATTATCGATATTGGTGGTGGTTCTACGGAATTAATTTTAGGTGATTCCCACGAGGAACGCTGTCTTACTAGTAATAAAGTTGGTGCGGTAAGATTGACTAGTGAATTGATTACTACCGATCCAATTAGCGATAATGAATTTAATTATTTACAAGCTTATGTACGGGGAATGCTCGAACGTGCTGTAGAAGAAGTGTTGTCAAATATCAACTTTGGGGAACAAACTCTTTTAGTCGGAACTTCTGGCACCATCGAAACTTTAGCTAATATTCATGCCAAAGAAATATTAGATTCCGTACCTTCAACATTAAACGGTTATAGCTTCACTTTGAAAGATTTACGGGAATGGGTATCGCGCTTGCGGAAAATGACTAACGATCAACGAGCGGATATACCAGCTATGCCAGAAAAAAGGTCGGAAGTTATACTGGCAGGAGCATTAATACTACAAGAAGCAATGACACTTTTAGGTGTAGAATCGATAACCACCTGCGAGCGGGCGTTACGGGAAGGAGTAATTGTAGATTGGATGTTAGCCCACGATTTTATTGACAATCGTCTGCGTTTTCAAAGTACAATACGGCAGCGAAGCGTATTAAAAATTGCTAATAAGTATAAAGTTAATTTAGAATACAGCGAACGAGTCGCAAGCCTTGCTTTGTCATTATTCGATCAAACCAAAGGTAATTTGCACGAATGGGGGAATCAAGAAAGATTTTTACTCTGGGCTGCGGCGATATTACATAATTGTGGACATTATATAAGTCATTCTGCCCATCACAAACACTCATATTATTTGATTCGTAACAGTGGATTGCTTGGTTATAACGAAACTGAAATCGAAATTATCGCCAATTTAGCCCGTTATCATCGTAAATCTGTGCCCAAGAAAAAGCATGAAAATTACAAAAATCTCGTGACAAAAGAGCAAAGGTTGATGGTGGAACAATTAAGTGCCCTGTTGAGATTAGCAACATCCCTCGATCGAAGACAAATTGGAGCAATATCGAGAATAGAATGCGATTATCACAAAGGCGATGGACAATTACATTTAAAACTGTTTCCTGCTCGGCAATATGATGATTGTGCCATTGAACTTTGGAGTTTGAGTTATAGCAAATTAATCTTTGAGGAGCAATTTGAAGTTAAGTTGGTTACGAGTTTGAAAAATTAATTTCAGTTTACAGGTTATTTTCAGGTTAAAGGTTATTTCCTCGAGTTTAGTTTAGTTCCCGGTGCAAAACTCCCGAATCGTTGTGGACAACATACATTCCTCACTTAGCACAACCGGGTTATCCATATTTTTATTTACCGAAAATCTTCGTCCCTATTGCCGCTAAATTATACAGCAGATTTCATCTATTTATTCTCTACCACAATTGAATGTGTGGTTCTCAACCCTTGTTATTCAGAAGTTCAAGCAAGTGCGATCGCCAAGCGCATGGGTGAGCGGCTTATCGCTAAACATATCCCCTACGTAATTGGAATGAATCAAGGATTGGTGACAAAGCTGCGGTCAAATTTGCAACGCCGCGTTTTACAATGCTCTTGGTGCTGGAAAATCCGTTCAATTTGCTTATAAACTTGGGTGCAATGTTATCCAACTAGTACAACACGGCGTA
>DESS01000272.1:0-11428 GCA_002361335.1 Richelia sp. UBA3308 | reverse complement strand
ATCAAACTTCTTACTTCTTACTTCTTACTTCTTACTTCCGCGTTCCCCGTAGGGGTTCCCGAAGGGTAGCGGTACTAGATGGAATTCCAGAACATTTAACTCCTGACAAGTACTTTCGTTTTAAGAAACCGAATTTTTTGATTTTTGTGAATGATATTGGCTTATACCAATTCTGTATGAGGCTGCGCTTAATTGCTCTCACTCTAGCTATTAACATATAATATATATCAATCCTAATCCCCCAACCCCTTTTAAAGAGGATAATGCAAAACGCAATAGAACAAGCTGTAGAGTTTTTACAAGGAAAAATTACAAAAGCACCTACATCTGAAGCTGTGGTAGAAGGGTTAATTGAAGCAGAAAAGGCAGCTAAACAAACTAAAACAACTTATAGTTATTCGCAGTTATTAGGTAATTGGCGATTGGGATTTATCACCGGTACTAAAAAAACTCGTAAGCGGGCGGGAGTTGTGTTAGGCGCTGGTAAATTTGTACCAAAATTGGTAAAAATTCAACTTTCTTACAGTCAATTAGAAACAAGCGAGGAAAAAGGGCATGTTGAAAATTCTGTAGAATTTGGATTACTAAAAATAGTTTTAACAGGCCCAGTGTTATTTTGGTCAAAGAAAAATATTCTCGCTTTTGATTTTACCAAAATGCAACTATTTTTATCGAAGTTAAAGTTTTATGAAGGTTATATTCGCGGTAGAAAAGATAGAGAAGACAGTTTTTACAAACAGACTTTAAAACAGCAAGCTTTTTTTAGCTACTTTTTAATACAAGATAGCTACATTGCTGCGCGGGGTAGAGGTGGTGGTTTAGCTTTGTGGGTAAAGAGTAAGGAGTAAGGAGTTATATCTGTGGGGGTTGAGAATAAGTAATAAGTAATGAGTAATGAGTATTGATGAGTAATAGGTAATAACCGCCATCTTCTCAATAGGCTTATATAGTAACTAATTAACCCAACTTAGAATTACCAATGCCCGATATCCAATTGATAAGCGATCATTTGTTCGTCATCGCCCATACACCACACCAATCTTTGGGAATACCTTGTTGTTGTAATTGATTAACTCTTTCTAAATATAATGCTGCTGCTTTATCTTCAGAATTAACAGCTACAACTTTTTGAAAATACTTTTTAGCTTCAGCGCACTCACCTAAACGATATTTTTCTAATCCAGTTTCAAAATCTGGTAGGGTTTGTAATTTCAAATTGCGAATTTCTTCTAATTCTCCATCTAATATTTCATAAATGGCTATTGGTTCGGTTCTACCTTTAACTATTACTCTATCAAGAAAACGCATCTGATATTGTTCGGAGTCACTTAAATTTTGTAAAGCTTGTTCGCTAACAACAAAAGATACCCCATAAAATTTAGTTAAACTTTCCAAACGGGCTGTTAAATTAACGTTATCGGAAAAAGCATCTCCCTGCATTCTGGCAGATTCTCCTACCATTCCTACCATCATATGACCAAAATGCACGCCGATACCTATTTTTATCGGTTTTTGTCCCTTTTCAATTCGTTTAATATTTTGTTCTGCAACTTTTTTTAATTTACCAATACCTGCCACAACTGCATCATCAGTACTGTTGGGAAAAACAGCCATCATACCATCCCCAAGATACTTGACAATGAAGCCTGTATGGTTACGAATTACTGGGGAAACTTGACGTAAATAACCATTGACAAAATCAAAATTTTCTTGGGGTGTCATGGTTTCTGAAAGGCTGGTAAATGAACGAATATCAGAGAACATTACGGCCATTTCTTTACTTACATGATCTCCCAACTCGACATCAATTATACTTTCTTTTTCGAGAAATTTCAGATATTCGTGGGGAACAAATCTACCATAAGATTTATTAGTTTGAGATAATTTAAGGTGAGATTTGATTCTGGTTAATAGTTCATCTTTGTGGAAAGGTTTTGTTAAGTAATCGTTTGCGCCAAATTTAAATCCGGTGACTATATCAGTTATTTGATTTTTTGCAGTTAACATGACAATAGGTAATTGATGCGCCGGATATTTTTCCCGAAGTTTGGCACATACTTGATAACCAGACATTTTTGGCATCATAATGTCAAGTAATATCAAGTCAAATTTCTGCCAATCTTCCACTACTTCTAAAGCATCTTTACCGCTCAAAGCTTGAGTCACTTTATATTTATTCAGTGATAAATGATTGTTTAATACTTGTAGGTTTACTGGTTCGTCGTCAACGACTAATATATGATATTTACTATTGATTGATGATATATTTTCTACAGTATTCTTTATTTTTAAAGCTGAATTTATAGAACTATAAGCAATCTTATTTGCTTTAGCTTTGTCTATTTGAGATGTTTTAATTTGTTGCCTCTCATTAGATATTTTACCCTTTTTATTATTTTTATTAACAGCTTGAGTTCTAGTATCTATGGTGGGTAAAGTAAAGCTGAAACTAGAACCTTTTCCTGATTCCGATTCTACCCAAATCTTACCAGCGTGAAGTTCAACTAATTGTTTTGTTACCGCTAAACCTAAGCCAGTTCCACCATACTCTCGCGATATTGAACCATCTGCTTGCTCAAATGATTCAAATATCTTTTCGTGACTTTCAGGAGGAATTCCAATTCCTGTATCTGAAATTGTAATAATTAATTCTTGAGTGTTATTTTTTTTCGCTACTTCTGCAAAAACTTCTACTTTTCCTGTTTCAGTAAACTTGATTGAGTTACCAATAAGATTGTAAAAAATTTGTTCTAAGCGATGTTCGTCGGCATAAGCTAAAGGTAAATTATTCGGTACCGAATTAATTAACACTAAATCTTTTCCACCAACTAAAGATTGACTGAAAGCTAAAACAACATCAACTAAAGAATGTATTCCCACTGCTTTGAGTTGAAGTTCAATTGTTTGATTTTTCAGTTTTGCAAAGTCTAAAATATCGTTGACTAATTCTAATAATCTGTGTCCACTATGGGAAATCATCAATAGATTTTTCTGTTGTAAGCTCGTTATTTCTCCGGTTGCACCATCAATCATCGATTCTGCAATACCAATCATACCATTAAGAGGGGTTCGCAGTTCGTGAGAAGTATTAGCTAAAAATTCATCTTTTAATTTATCAAGTCGTTTTAATTTTTCATTTTTATATTCCAATTTTTCAAATGATTCCTGTAGTTGATGAGCCATATTCTTAAAAGAGTTGGCTAATTGTTCAATTTCATCAATCCGGGAACCTTGAATAGTTTCTGTTCCCTCCCATTTACCTTCTGTAATATTTTTTGCTGCTTCGTTGAGGCGTGAAATTGGTTGAGTAATTCTACGAGCACTAATAATACCAATAATTATGGCTATAATTAAAGCGAGTAAACATAATAATAATGTATTCCGTTGATTGGCATTTATTTCTGCCATAAAATCAGCTTCTGGAATTACAACGATAATTAACCAATCCAAACCATATTTATCTTTGAATATTGTTACTTGTAAAAATTGACGTTCTCCTTTTATATCGAAGTCTAACTGCTGAGTTACTTTAATATTATCTAAATTACCGAATTTTATCTTAAGAAACTTTATCGATTCCCTAACCAAAGGCGAATTACTTTGACTGGCATTTAAACGTATAAATTTATTTCCACTTTGAAAAAATTTATCTTCATGAGTAGAAGAAGCAACTATTTTTCCATTACGTTCGATAATCAAAGTTTTACCAGATTTACCAGCTTTGATGGTAAGTAAAAAATTTTTAATTTGATTTAAAGATAAATCAGCAGCTAATACCCCTTGCAAACTGTTGTTTTTATACACCGCTCTCGTTGCCGCGATCGCAATATCGCTACCATCGTTGTAAGTATAGATTTCACTCCATTTAGAGCTTCTTTGATTTACTGAAGCTTTATACCAAGGTCTGATACGAGGGTCGTAATTTTTTTGAACTAGCTCTGGTTTACCTACTCTTAAACCTTTATCTACACTATTATAAACTAAATAGTCACCTACAGTAAAATCCTTATTTAGTGAAATTTTATTGCCTGGATCTGCTCCAACAAATCCACCTTTTTGATTACCAAAGTAAATTGCATTGACATCAAAAAATACTTGTTTCTGTTGCCAAAATTGACGCGCTAGTGCATCTTGATCGTTGAAATTTAATAAACCCATCCGCGCTAGAAAAAGATTATTCTTATTAATCAAATGGGGTGTTTCAAGGTAATTACTTAGATGCTGCTCGATGCGATCGCTAATTTCACTCCGCAATTCGGAGACAACTTTTCTTACTGCTTGTTGCGAATTTATAAATGAAAGATATCCTACTAAACCAACTGTTCCGAAAATCTGCAATACAAAGGGAACAATCAATACGGTACGCAAGGGAAGCCGATTCCCTATTGTAGCTATTTTTTGTAAAAATCCTCTATTTTCCTGATATATTGGTTGATTTTCGCTATTTTCTCCAACCATTACCTACTCTCCTATTGCCGCGTATTTGAATCGCTGTATTACACTTTATCGTTTTTTTTGATTAATCCTTACCTGCTTTTTTTTTGTTAAAAGTCAATCTGTCTCTAAATCAAAATATATTTTTTCCTCAAAAATGTAATCAAACCCAGTTTATTTTCATCAGTTATTAATATATTGTCATTCCTTATACTAATTTTTTTTATTAATTAAAAGTAAAACTCTTCTAATTTCAGATATAATTAATAATTCTTATGATAACAATAATCTATGTCAGGGTTTTTCATGAAATCCTAACTTATCAGGGCTCAGGAGGTAATTTAATTTGATATTTAAATTAAAAAGCCTCAATATTATTTAGAATAAAAAAATTTAACTTATTACCATCCATTGAATATTCTGGGATATTTATAGCATCAAACTATATGAAAAAGCTGACTTTCTTCCCTGCGATCGCTTTTTTTTGATTGGCGTTTACTATAAGAATGGATTAAGCCTACTATATTAATCAGATTTGGTATTGATAGAGGAAATTTACCAGTTATAGCTTCTATAATTAGCTATTTACTAAGAACATTAGACTAATAATGTGAAGTTCATGTAAATTTTAGTGAATATTGTTACATTAGTTTAGTGACTATTAACTATACCCATACAAATATTTACACAATAATCAGTATTTTTAGTGTGGGCAATATCAGCAAAATTACTTTATATTCTAAAAGTGTTTAAGAAGAATTTTTGAGTAAAAAATAATACAATGAAAAGTAGTTTAGACAGCAAAATTGTAGAAAACACAGATAAGGAAAACTTAAAAAAAATACCAAATAACTTTGAAGAAGCTGTTTTAATGATTCAAAAATTTGCTGTTGGAGAAGTTAAAAAAGAAGTAGAGAAAAAACAGCTTTACTTTCATAACTATGCTCATGCAGAAGCTGTTAAACGCAGAGCGGAAATAATTTTCAAAGCCATTGAGCCTTTTTGGGGAAAAATTTGTTACGAACCTGCTTTGATGGATATCAAGCGAGCAAAATATTTAATTGATATTTGTGCTGCCAGTCATGATATGGTTCAAGAGTTCTTACCTTTAACATCACCTCAAACGGCAAGACAACGGGAAAGCGGAGTCAGCGAAACTGCTACAATTAATAAGTTAATTAATTATATCAAACAGTTAAATCAAAGGTATATAGCTCAAAACCCAGAACTTCCTGCTTTATTTACATCAACAGATTTGCAAATAATCGAAAGATCAATTGCTGCGACAATTTGTGCTTTTGATGCTAGGGATAATTCAATTTATCAGCCAGATTTATATAATTCAGAACAACAGATAATCTTAAGTGCGCGTATTATAGCATTAGCTGATATCGGTGGATTAGGGATAGACGGAATTCCAGCTTTTTTGCAAGAAGGAAGTTTGATACTGTTGGAAGAAAATCCAGATATTGTACCATTGATTAAAGATTTTTTATGGAAGAAAGAATATGAAGACGATAAAAAACAATTGTATGAAAATCTCAGACAGCGGTTGTTAAAAAGAGCAAAATTTCAGATAAATTTTGCCAAGGGGCGCTATACAAGATTAAATCAAGAACTTCAAGGTTTACCTCTGGAGGTTGTTTGTATATTAAAGGAGAAGGTTTTTAAATACCTTAACGAGGAAACAATTAAAATAATTGAAGCTTTAATACCTACTGCTGATGATACAACTTTAGAAAAATTGATTGAGTTTTTCCAGTTAGACAAGTATATTCATAAGATGACGTTCATTGGTTAAATCAATCACTAGGCAGGCGTATGGAATGGCTTGTGGAGCAGGGAGAAAAACTTCTTAAGTTTTTCGAGGATTTATATAAAGCAGAACTTTTTAAGTTGGATGATGGTAATTCTTTTACACTAGGTTTATTTATCCAATTAGTTTTTTATGCTGTTATTGCTTATTTTATCGGTAGACTTATCAGTCGGTTAATTCATAAAACGATATTAAGTCGTTTTAAATTTGATAGAGGTACACAAGAAGGGATATCTTCAGTAATTGGTTATTTAATTGCTGTAATTGGATTTTTAATTGTTCTCAGAGGCGCTGGAATTGATATTAGTTCTTTGACAGTGATTGCTGGGGTATTAGGTATTGGTATTGGTTTAGGATTCCAAAATATTGCTAGTAATTTTATTAGCGGTATTACAATCTTATTTGAACAGCCGTTAAAAGTCGGAGATTTAGTAGAAGTAAATGACTTATTAGGAATTGTAGAAAAAATTTCTATTCGTTCTACAGTTGTTCGTACATTAGATAATGTATTTGTAATTGTTCCCAATCAAAGTTTGATCGAAAATCATATCATTAATTGGAGTTATCGGGATCAAAAATGTCGAGTTCACGTACCAGTAGGAGTTGCTTATGGTAGCGATACAACTTTAGTGACTGAAGCACTTTTAGCAGCAGCGAGAAAACATCCCCGAGTATTGGCGCAACCTAGTCCGAAAGTTTGGTTTAAGGAGTTTGGTGATAGTTCATTGAACTTTGAATTATTAGTTTGGGTTAACGATCCACCAGGTATTCCTCAACTTAAAAGTGATTTAAACTTTTCTATAGAAATAGAATTAAATCTTCGGGATATTAGCATTCCATTTCCCCAAAGGGATTTACATATTAAAAACCTTGAAGATTTTATTCCACTGTTTCAAGGTTATGGTGATTTAAAAGTTTCAGATCATAGCGGTTTAGAAGTTGATTCTCAAACCAAAACATCTCAAAATAGCGAATATAATTCTTTACGAACTCAAAGTTTACGAGATTTATTGCGCCAAATTAGTTATTTTCAAAACTGTACTCCCCGACAAATCAGAGAATTAATTGAACAAGGGTACAGACAAATTTTACCACCCGGACAAGTTATTTGTCGTGAAGGTGACCCCGGTAATTCTTTTTATGTTATTCTTTCTGGCTCGGTGGAAATCTATTCTGAGAAACTTGGTAAACATATTGTAAACCGTCATGCTGGAGAATTTATTGGCGAAATGGCGTTGTTAATGGGAACTCCACGTTCTGCTAGTATACGTACAATCGAACAAACTACCTTATTTTTAGTTGACCACACTAATTTACAGAAGCTATTATTAAACCATTCACAATTAGCTGACCAAATTTCTGCAGAACTTGCAAGTCGTAGCGAATCTCTTGCAAGTATGGGAATTTTACCAGAAAAAATCGATTCTGAACAAGGTATGTTTAGGTGGATTCGTCAGCGGATAAATATTTTGTTTGAGATTTGAGAGCAAATCTGTCCCCAAACACAGGTTATTTTGGCAACCTCACAGGATAAATTTTCTCAAATTAAAATGTATTTATTACTACAAATAATGCCATAAACTAAATAATTTTGTTCTAATTTGTAGTCTAGTAACATTTTTAGTTGGTTTTATTTTTGCTATAGATATACTTAATAACAATTTGTCTTTCCTTGATTGGAGGTATATCCCGTCAAGTCATTGACATATCCTCACTTATTACCCTTAAAAATGTCTGCTGGATTCCCAAGCCCTGCACAGGATTATAAGATAAACACACTTGATTTAAATACCTATTTAATCAAGCATCCAGCAGCCACTTTTTTTATGAGGATGACGGGGGATGCTATGGTTAGTGCTGGTATTTTTCATGATGATTTATTAATTGTCGATCGCAGTCTTCAACCTGATAATAATTCAATTGTTATTGCGGTGTTGAATGGTGAATTGACGGTAAAAAAATTTATCAAAACACAAGAATATATATTTTTAGAATCTGGTTTAAAGGAAACTTCTATAAAAATTACAGATGATGTTGATTTTAGTATTTGGGGTGTAGTTACTAAGGTAATTCATGAATTTAGAATTTAGAATTTAGAATTTAGAATTAACAACTAACAACTATCAACTAATTAAGTAATGAGTAATGAGTAATGAGTAATGAGTAATGAGTAACAACTAAGAACTAACAACTAACAACTATCAATTATCAAATAACAACTATCAACTCACAACTATCAACTCACAACTAATAACTAACAACTATCAACTATCAACTAACAACTATCAACTATCAACTATCAACTCACAACTATCAACTCACAACTAATAACTAAACTGATTTTCTATGGGTAATAGTAATAAAATTTTTGCTTTGGTTGATTGTAATAATTTTTATTGTTCTTGCGAGCGTGTTTTTAATCCTAGTTTAAAAAATCTTCCTGTAGTTGTTTTATCTAATAATGATGGTTGTGTCGTTGCACGTTCTAATGAAGCTAAGGCTTTAGGAATAAAAATGGGTGAACCTGCTTTTAAATTGCGGGATTTTCGTGAAAAATATAATCTTGTAATTCACTCTTCAAATTACACTTTGTATGGCGATATGTCACAAAGGGTAATGCAATGTTTGGCTGAATATACCCCTTGTTTAGAAATTTATTCTATTGATGAAGCTTTTCTTGATTTCACCGGCTTTAGAAATAAGGATTTAACTGCATACAGTCGTGAAATTAAGCAGAAAGTCGAACAATATACAGGTATTCCTATATCTATTGGTATTGCCACTACTAAAACTTTAGCAAAAGTCGCTAATCGTATCGCTAAGAAATCTAGTAAAGCTAAGGGTGTTTTAGATTTAGTTGATTCTCCTTATTTAGATTTAGCTTTACAAAGAACTGATGTGGGAGATGTTTGGGGAGTCGGAAGTTCTTTTACAAAGCTGTTGGAAACACATAATATTAATAATGCTCTTCAATTAAAAAATACCGATCAAAAATGGATTCGCAGAGAACGGGGTATAGTAGGTTTACGAACGGTTTTAGAATTAAATGGTACCAGCTGCATTCCTTTAGAAGAAATGCCTGATTCTAAGAAATCAACCGCAGTTACACGCAGTTT
This sequence comes from Richelia sp. UBA3308, assembly GCA_002361335.1. Taxonomy (GTDB): domain Bacteria; phylum Cyanobacteriota; class Cyanobacteriia; order Cyanobacteriales; family Nostocaceae; genus Rivularia. The sequence continues at coordinate 2,062 of DESS01000272.1, read as the reverse complement.
CGGTAAAACTGTTGAAACTTTAGCAGAATTACAAGAAGCCCTTTCTACTTATGCCTATCGTGCTGGTGAAAAGTTGCGTGAAAGTAAGTTAGAAGCCGCTAGTATGGTGGTTTTTTTCCGCACCGGAATACATAATAAAACACAACCTTACCGCAGTTGGGGAACTACGGTTAATTTTTTTTCTTCTACCAACGATAGTCGAGATTTAGTAACTGCTGCCAGGAATGTTGCAGAGAATCTATTTGAATCTGGATATAAGTTGAAGAAAGCTGGTGTGATTTTATTAGGATTAACTCCAGAAGCTGAAAAACAGTTATCTTTATTTGAAAAAAGCCAACAAGATAAAACGCGATCGCAACAATTAATGCAAGTAATGGATAGGATTAATAATCGTTATGGACGCGAAACAATTCAGTTAGCATCATCGGGAATAGGTAAAAAATGGCAGATGAAAGCTGATTATAAATCCCCAAGCTATACGACTGATTGGAATCAATTACCTGTGGTGACATGATTAATTGTTAGTTGTTAGTTGTTAGTTATTATTTATTACTCCTTACTCATTACTCATTACTTATTACTCAGATCAAATATCATAACTGACGATGAATCGAGGGGCCTTAATTTGGGAAAATTTTTTTTAATTCCACGGATTATCGATGGCTTGTATCCAGTTTATTTTCCAGTCAAGCTCAGAATGACACAATTCCAACCTGTCAATCCTCTGAGATAAATACAAATTTGTGACACAATACTGAAACTAATCGCTACCATAAATAAAATCTTTTAATTATTTCTTGCTATTCAACAAAATCATGCTGGAAATTCTGATTAATGCTATCAGCAATTTTGCTAAAAATGAATTAAAACGCAATGAAAGGGTTATTAAAATACTGAAACATTTTAATATAGACCCGGATCATCCACCAGCTGAGTTTACGGTTGTTTATAATTATGCTCTGGTTGAATATGGTGTAGGAAAATCACGGGCTATTTTAGAATTATTTCGAGAAAAGAATATTCAAAAAAGCTTTCGTAAGGCTTTTGATGCTGATAATCCTAATATTCTTATAGAGGAAGTTGAAAAAATTCTCGAACCTGATGAATGGAATCTTTTGGAAGAAAGGATTGAGGATGAGAATATTGATGTATTACGTGAATTGGCGGAGTTTAGCGCCGTTTTTATCAAGGTTGTAGAATTAAGTCGCACTCCTGCTGAGGTGAAAACAGATCGGAATATTGCTAAATTACAGCAGGAGTTGGAATCTATTAAACAGCAGTTGCATCAGTTAGGAAGTTTAGTGGAAATTCGCTCTGCCCTCGCGAAGTTAACTGGTACACTCACTATAAATGATCTAGACACGCAATATATTGCCTCTAATTTAGCCACTCAATTACAAAGTTGGTTTGAAACTCTTGGTTATCAGTTTGAGAATTATCGGGTTTGCCAGGCAGATTATTTTGAATGGATTATCAAAATTCAAGGTAGAAGACGTTTCGATCGAATTTTGATTCGAGGTATTGATGGGGAAGCTACAATTAGTGATTTACTGGCTTTACGTCAATCCGTGGCTGCACAAAAAACTGATGAAGGTTGGTTAGTTGCTGCACGTCGCATTTCTCGTGCTGCACGGGATGAGGTAGATAAGGATGAAAATGAAAATCTATTTTGCTATACCGTTGACGAATTAATTGATGAAACTGCTGATTTTACTAACTATATCAATTGGTTGGAAGCGGAGGTAAAGAAACGTAAAGTCGATCGAATGTATGTTCCTTTAGCTTGTACGAAGGAAGAATTTGATCCGGTAACGAAACAAAAAATAGCAGTTAGTCGATATGGCTCGCGCGATGGTTGGATTGATGGTTATGTCGATTTGTGGATAGATGATCCAGCAAAGGAGCATTTATCTATATTAGGGGAATTTGGTACGGGAAAAACATGGTTTACGTTTCATTATGCTTACACTGCTCTTTTGAAGTATCAGGAAGCTAAGGAAAGGGGTTTGACGCGGCCTCGTTTACCTTTGGTTATTTTATTGCGAGATTATGCCAAGGCTTT
>DESS01000278.1 GCA_002361335.1 Richelia sp. UBA3308 | reverse complement strand
GATGGGGTATAATGCCCAACCCAATTCTGACACCACGCTTACGGTGGGGAATTAAACCCATATGTTTAGTTAAAATACTTATAATCATTCATGTTAAATTTTTTTTTCGGAATGGCCGCAACTGGCACATTTTTTCTTGTAGGGGAGGCGATCAGGCGGTGAAGCAGCGCGCAGAAAGGGGGTTTCCTCGCTGTTGCTGTACGCCTTTATGCGTTCTCGCAGAGTACCCGAAGGGTGTAGATCAACTTCGGGTATCCCAAAGTCATTGTGTACTGGGTAATTTGAACGTGTTAATAAGACAATGAGGGTACGGCACCAACTCCTTAATTGTGGTAATTTAACTAAGCATTGTGGCAATTGCGTAAGTCCTGGTTTTGTCAGGTTGAATTCAACACAAAATTCCTACAAACTGTTCAAGCTTGATTCCAGATATCAGCAGTTTTCAGATAAACAAAAAATATAAATAGGACTTACGCAAAAGTAAGGTAACTGGGTGATTACTCACGAGGGGCGACGTAATCGCAAAAATCGTGTGTTACCCTAACGGGTGAGCAAGCTGAAGGCGAAGCGTGTCCGTTCACACTCAGGTGTTCCCGTAGGGTAGGGCTTATGTCGCAATAACAAATCGACCTTGCGTAAGTCCTGATAAAGTAAAAATTTATTGTGCAAATTCATAACGATTTTTACCGAGATGTTTTGCACGATACATAGCAGCGTCCGCTTGTTTGATTAATGTTTCTGAGTTGTCAGCGGTATTTGGATAAATACTTATACCAATACTGGCAGAAACTCTGGCATGATGACCTTCTAAAACAATGGGTTCTGTAATAGTTGCGAGAATTTTGTCAGCAATTTTGGCAGCGACTTGTGATTTAGGAATCTTGCGTAAAATGATAGTGAACTCATCGCCACCCAAACGGGAAACAGTATCGCTACCGCGCAGACAGTTGTTGAGTCGCTGGGCAACTGTTACTAATAAAAGATCGCCCATTTCGTGTCCCAAAGAGTCATTTATTTGTTTAAAACCATCTAAATCGAGAAACATTAATGCTAGTAAGTTATTACCACTTTTTGCCCAAGACAGAGACTCATGAAGTTCTTCCGCAAAAGCTTTACGATTTGGTAATCCGGTAAGAGCATCGTGATAGGCAATATAACGGAAATAGTCTTCTTGTTGTTTAAGTTGGTTATTAGAGCGATATAATTTATCGGCAGTACGCTGGAGTTCCTCTTCCAAAAGTTTGCGTTTGGTAATATCGCGAATTACTCCAACTAAAAATAAGTTACCTGCGGCATCTTTATGAAGGGAACGTTTAGTAGCAATTAGATGCAGTTCACCATTCATATCAGTGAGTTTTTCTTCATTTTCTAGTAATTTTTGGTATTTGAAAACATATTCATCCTTTTCTCTAAAAGCATCAGCTTCATGTTTAGGGAAAAAGTCATAGTCGAACCGATCAATTAACTTGTTTTTAGGATAACTAATTAATCGACAATAAGCATCGTTTAAAACAATCCATTGATGTGTTTCATTCTTGACAAAAATTGGGTCTGCTATTGTATCAATGACTTGTTGCAAAAACTCTTTAGAACGTTTGAGTTCTTCTTGCATGTGAGCAATTTGAGCCGTAATAAAAATTACAGAACTAATATAAGTTATTAAGCTAGGAATCAGCGGTATCCACCAACCGTTTAAAAATAGAAGATAAGTACTGCTTGTTAATATCAAACAAAATAGTAAAACAAATAATATATTCTTGCTTGAACTTCTAATTCGCCACCTAGTGATTGCCCCTACATAAGCCCAAATTCCAATCCAAAAGTATTCTACATGCTCAGACCAAACTCTTAGTAACTGCCTTCCTTCAAGGCCTGCGGAAATAATTTCATGAGTAAAATAAGCTTGCAATTCTACCCCAGGGAAAGACTGTAATTCTTTGCCCATCAAGTTGGTAGAGTATGGAGTTAGTTTTAAATTTTGTAAGCTGGAGGCAGTAGAACCAATTAGTATGATGCGATCTTTAATCAAATTTTTGGGTATTTCTCCATTTAATACTTTTCTAAAAGATACTCTGGAAAAACCATAAGATTTACCATCACAGCTTTCCTTACAAGCTGGTTTAGGAAAATTAGATAAAAATTGATAGCCACCATTGTCGGCGTTTACGTAGCCGCCATCATTTTCTTTAAATCGCAGAAATTTAGCCTTACCTAATTGTAAAAAATCGGAATTTTGAGCTTTTTTAGGTGTAATATCTTTTGATTTTAAATAAAGTTTTGCCAATTTTAAAGCAAAGCTTTCATATGCAGTTCTATTAATATGTAAATATAATAAAGCACGACGTACTTTACCATCAGAATCCACTAGGACATTATTAAAACCTACTTGATTTTTTTGACTTAATACAGGTGGTGGTGCAACGCGGTGATTTTGATTAGCTGAAAGTAGTTCAATACCGATTAAATTTGGTGTTGATTCAAATACTTTTTTGAGTTTTTTGCTACCAGATGGCACTACTAAATCTCTATAAATATGTAAACCAATAGCACGAGGTTTATAAGCTTTTATTTTTTCTAATAATTTAGCAACTTTACCATCAGAAATAGGCGAACCTAGCTCCCGTAAAGAAGCTTCATCTATAGCTACTATAGTAATAAATTCTTGAGAAGGTTCAATTGGACGCAATTGAAAAAACTGGTCTAAAGCCGTCAATTCTAAAGATTGCAAAAACCCCCAATAGCGCAATAATAGTACGCAAACTACAACGCTAGAAGCAGTTATTAATTCTCTATGCCTTCGGAAAAGTTTTTCTTGCAATGCAAAGATAGATTTTTGTAAATCTTTGCCTAACTTTTTTCTGATTCCCATTGCCCTGCGGGAGAAAAATTTAAGAGTGAATAATTTGCAAAATAATCGTTAATACAGCTAAGTATTAATACCTTTTCTGTATACGCGGAGAGAAACGCCTGCTAATGGCTTTTCTTGGCTCCTCTAGCCAAAATAAGCCAGATAGTACCCTCTCTTGTAGGGCGCATCCACTAGAAATAGAGTGAGGGCGCTGCTTTGAATTTAGTGTCAATAACTATATTTATGAAAACCAATAGAAACTCACAATAGAAACTTACAAAAGTAACTATCAATACAAACATAGTATAAGTACTTATGTCACATATTAAAAGGGTACTTACACAAACATCCTATCTGCAAGTGGTACATCTTAAATTATTGATGTTTATATGTAAATTTTTAGTCATTTATACTATTTAGTTTTCCTAGTGGTTTATATAAATCCGTAAACTATTTATCTTATAAATAATCTTGAATGATTATAAATTTTGCTTTTATTGATTTTATTCAAACCTTTATAAAGGAATTTACTGTCAAGTATATTTATATATTTTTACTTAATATTATTTATATTTCATGTATAATTAGTTGGCAGTATTTTGGAGGATGAGAGTTTAGATAAAATTTGTATAACTAATTTCGCGTCGTTCTAATTAAGGCGACTTTGTATAACAAAATGCCAATCGCAAATCAAAAGTCAACTGAAGCAGACACCTCAGTTGACTTTTTGAGTTTAATTGCTATAAATTTGTGAGCAAAAGACTTCAATATCAATTATCTGCTCTGTAAAGTCTGGAGAAGCCGGACACTACTTCCTACTTCAGGCCGGAGCATGGGAGCAGTTATCCCGAACTAGGCTTGCACGGTTGAGCCATCCGCACTTGCGAGATATTCCTGTTAACTTGTTTTTTTCTTGATAACTGCTTGGTTTTTGCATATTTATCAAGAAAAACTAAAGCTAATTTGAACTAGCATACCAAAAATTAAGCACAAAATACATAAAAAATGTTGACAATTGTCTACAACTGTTTAATCTTGTCCACATAATCAACTGAGATTCGTCAAGCTCAACGACGGAGATAGTATTTGAAGTTAGTTGGACCTTTATAACCAGAAACTTTTGCTAGTTCCTCAAGATTCTGGGCTCCCTGATATACTTCACCGTTTATTTTCCAAGTGGGATAGCTTTGAATACCAGCAGTTTTACACTCTTGTTTTTGAGCGTTAGGATTATCGGCAGGAGCACAATCTGTATAAGGGACTTCTTTATAAGCTTCCTTACCAAACAATAACTTTTGGTCGTGGCAATGGGGACACCACCAAGCAATGTATTCTTTGGCTCCAATTTCTTTAAGGTGTTTGGCTAATTCGATTTCTGCTTCCCCAGATGTTGTGGAAATTTCCCAACCAACTCCTGGTTTGGCACGATTATCACTTGTAGGAGTAAAACTAATTCCTCCATCTTCAGAAATTGTCACGCCTTGGCTGGAATCAGCCCCACCAGCGGAAGGATTATTTACACCAGCATAAACCCCTAATGTTCCGATCAGCGTTACCATTACAACAATAACTGCAGTAAAAATAATTTGGCCAATATCTTCCCAATGACGACCGATAATAGTTAATACTAGCATCGTAAGAGAAAATAGAGCCGATGCAATACAGTAGGGACAAACTTGTTGGATTTTGGTAAACAGCACGTACATGAGATAACTGCTGAAAACCGTCATGGAAATTGAGCCAATCAGCAAAAATGTCCATGTTAAATTTTCTACCTTCAGACGCTGTTCTTTATTCTCAGCACCTTTTAAAAATAAAGGCGCAAGAGCGAATACGAGCATACTAAAATACGCTAGAAAACCAAACATTGCTAATGGTTGTCCCAAAACTGTTGCCCAAGGGCTAGAAAGGACGCTATTACATCCAGCACCAGAACCCCCAGCAGCAGAGGAGGCGTTACAAGCAGCTTCTCCTCCTGTCAACTTAACTATAGTTAGATAACCCGTTACTAAAGCACCGCAGGAAGCAATTCCAGCGATTAGCAAACGCGAGAAGCGATGAATCCAAGGAGTAGAACGACGACGAATCATAAGCTAAAAGATTATTAATTGGGATTAGGAAATTTTTGAGAAAGCTAATCAACCCCAGATCTATGATTCTAAATCTGTATTCGGCCAGTAATTAAAATCTGGTATATCATAGCTAAATTTAGTTAAGACTAAGATTAGCTGCAAAAATCCGAAATTAATTCTAGACTAACTGGACTTAGAATAAATAGTCTTCAAGGATTCAAACAATAAAATATTGTTAGTTATTCAACTTCGTTATTAACTACTACAACTCCAACCCCTATTCCCAATAACATTCCCGTCTAATGTAGCTTCACAGAAGAAACTGATTGGGTTTGAGCTTTGGAATTAAAATTGCTTTGTGCAGCTTCTACAAATTGACTGACACGGATTGGATCGATTGTTTGTTCGCGATTACCGTGACGCTTTAAAGAACTCGAAACTATTACACCGTCTGCAGCCTGCATTAGTGCAGCTATATTATCCCAACTTGCTCCACTACCAACAAATACCGGAGTACCTTTCGCTGCCTTCGATGCGATTTCCAAGTCTTCAGGTAGTGGAGGATTACCTGTAGCCCAACCCGATAAAATCACTGCATCCGCTAATCCCCGCTCGATTGTATCTTGGACAGCGGTAGTTAAATTCACTGAACCTAAGGGACGGGCGTGCTTTACTAACACATCGGCAAAGATTTTGACTTCACTGCCCAATTCTCGACGATATCTTAATAATTGATGGGCTTCTCCTTCAATTAATCCTTGATCTGTTGCCATTACCCCTGTTAGCACGTTGACGCGGATAAATTTTGCTCCAGTGCAACTGGCAATAGCGATCGCACTTTTGGCATCATTCCGCAAAACATTTAAGCCTAGAGGTATGGTAACAAGATTTTGTATTCGCTGTACCACAATAGTCATGGCACTTACAACTGCCGGATCTACCTGATTTTTAGTAAACGGTGCATCAAAAAAATTTTCAACAATAATAGCATCAACTCCCCCACTAGCAAGGGCGAGAGCTTCTTGTTCTGCACGCTCGATCGCAGCTTTAAGACTACCTCCCCAGCGCGGTGATGTGGGCAGTGGTAACAGGTGAACCACACCAATAATTGGTCTTCTTGTTTTAAATAACTGATATAAGTCCACGTTTTTTTCTTTTACGGAAGCTTTTATGGAATGCCGATACAAAAATGCTAACAATTGCTAACAATTAATAGTATTTTCTTCCTGCTTATCTTTGGAAGTGTCGGCACTATGGAATTCACAGGCTAAAACGGTCAATCTGACCGCTTCTTGTCTTAAGTTATAAGCAGCATTTAAATATCTATCACACTCAAAGCCACAATGCTCGCAATTAAACAGTCTTTGAGACAGTGATAGAGATATTTTCTTCTTTTGACAATTAGAACAAGTTTTACTACTCGGATAAAATCTATCCACAATAACGAGCTTACTACCGTAAAGTTTAGTCTTGTATTCTAGCTGACGACGTTCGCTACGCGTGGGCGAAGCGCATAACTCATAAAATCCCATATCACTAACACCGAAAGGCTAATTTTCTATTGAGCAATATTCCCGATACATTTAAATCTTCATACCATACAGCGAATGTTTTTGCTAATACAGGTAGTCATTTTATGTAATGTATCTTTACGATTTTTGGCGATTTTTTGATGTAGTCTAGCTATTTTTGTTTGGAACTTTCTATAATTACTTGAACAAACTTTTTTTATGTCGATTCAAGTATTGCCTTCTCCCTAGTTTATAAGTACTTATATAAATAAGAATCGCTGTGGTAAATTTTATTTACCTGAGGGGTTATTTTTTTTATTATGTATTAGCAGATGTTTACATAATACTAAACATTGATTCCAAGCATGTCTGGCTACTCCCCCATATTGTGCCAGTAGTAGTTGCTGCTGCTTATTAACCTTCAGTTTTGTTCTAAGCAGTTGTAGCATACAGACCGATTGTACAATGCCTGGGTGCTACTTGGGTTAAAACACACAGGCTTGTAATATAAGATACAGATGGGATTAATGGTGAGTCAAGGGTTCGTCATTGTTAATAATTGTTAGCTTTTAAGCTACCCTAAATTAACCACTAGCCCGCGGCAATTGACGTTACAACGACTGTAAATATAGCGGTAGTTAGCAATAGAATGTCTTTTGCCCACAACATGAATCAATTCATTCTACATTGCCTTTCATGGTTAGCAAAACTACAGATCCTAGTCTGACAAAAGATAGTTTGACATTACAAAGTAAGATGCCTCCTCCTGAAGATGGAATTTAGCAAAAAAAATTTCATAAGATATGTTAAGATAGTAAGTGATACGAGAGGAGTCTGCCGCTTGCCGCACTGCGTCTTGCAGCTTAAACTAAGGTAGTATTTTGTCTACCACAGATACAGGCAATCGTTCGGTAAAGAGGTAACATTACCACAGCGCAAAAGCGTAACTCAGCCTGCGATTTCCGTAATTGGTAGCGACTTCTCTACGAAAGCCGATGTCAGTCGGCTGCTTCCTAACGAGTAAATCAGTATTGCATGGATAAAGGTAATGTAAGATACCAAAATATTGCTAATAGTAAAAAAAATGGCAGAGTAAGGGTAAAAAGCTATTTATTATTATTTATGGGAAAGAAATAATTTACAAGGATATCATAGCGTAATTTCTTTGAGATAAATACCGCAAATAACATTTTACCCACAGCGAGAGTGTAAGCGCGTACAAGCAATAAAAAACATGGAAAATTGTGAGGATTAGTGCAATTTATCAGCGGCAAAATTCCTTTAATAATTAACCATAAATTATAATCATAACTCGAAACAGCAAAATTTATTTTATAATATGGGTGATAAGCCAACAATCGCAATTTCTCACCTAGGCTGCGAGAAAAATAGAATTGATACAGAGCATATGCTCGGTCTGCTGGTAGAGGCAGGTTACGGCGTAGATAGCAATGAAGAATTAGCAGATTACGTTATTGTCAATACTTGTAGTTTTATCGCGGCAGCACGAGAAGAGTCGGTTAAAACCTTAGTAGAATTAGCAGAGGCTGATAAGAAAATAGTAATTACTGGCTGCATGGCACAGCATTTCCAAGAGCAATTATTGGAGGAGCTGCCAGAAGCAGTAGCGGTTGTAGGTACGGGTGATTACGACAAAATCGTTAATGTAATAGAGCGAACCCAGCTTGGCGAACGTGTCAAGCAAGTAAGTGCCGAACCTACTTTTATTGCCGATGAAACAACGCCTCGCTATCGGACTACATCTGAAAGTTTAGCTTACTTAAGGGTTGCCGAAGGCTGTGATTATCGCTGTGCCTTTTGTATAATTCCTCATCTTCGAGGAAATCAACGTTCGCGTACTATTGAATCAATCGTTGCTGAAGCAAAACAGTTGGCATCTCAAGGAGTGCGGGAGATAATATTAATTTCCCAAATCACGACAAATTACGGTATAGATATTTACAATAAGCCCCAGTTAACAGAATTGTTTCGTGCTCTGGGGAAGGTTGATATACCGTGGATTAGGATGCACTATGCTTATCCTACGGGACTAACCCCGGATGTAATTGCAGCGATAAAAGAAACAAGAAATGTTTTACCTTACTTAGATTTGCCATTACAGCATTCCCATCCTGAAATTCTTCGCGGCATGAATCGTCCCTGGCAAGGACAGGTAAACGATGTAGTCATCGAGCGCATAAAGGAAGCGTTACCAAATGCGGTGCTGCGAACGACCTTCATTGTGGGTTTTCCTGGGGAAACAGAAAAACATTTCAGGCATCTATGTGAGTTTGTGGAACGTCATCAGTTCGATCATGTAGGTGTTTTTACTTTTTCAGCGGAGGAAGGTACAAAAGCGTACAATTTACCTAATCAACTGCCGCAAGAAATAATGGATGAGCGGCGAGACACATTAATGAAAATTCAGCAGCCAATTTCTTGGCAAAAAAATCAACTGGAAATTGGCAAAGTAGTTGATGTGTTAATTGAGCAAGAAAATCCGATTACGGGAGAATTTATCGGTCGTTCTAGTAGATTTGCTCCAGAAGTTGACGGACAAGTATATGTTCGTGGAGAAGCAAATTTAGGAGCCATTGTGCCGGTAGAAATTCAGGAAGCTGATGTATATGACTTATACGGAAAAGTTGTATAAAAAGCGCGAAAATTGAGCTATTGGTTATGGATTTAGCTTGACTAATAGACAATCAATTAACACAAATAAAGATTAAACTTAAACATAGGAGAATTGATGAGTCTTACTTTTGAAGATTTAGGAATTTCAGATCAACGTCTTGCACAATTAGAAAAACTTGGTTTTACGACACCGACAAATATTCAAGCCCAAGCAATTCCTCAATTACTTTCTGGTCGAGATGTAGTAGGTCAATCCCAGACTGGAACCGGTAAAACAGCGGCATTTTCCCTACCAATTTTAGAACGGATAGATGTCAGTCAAAAAGTAGTACAAGCCTTAATTTTAGCTCCGACTCGCGAACTAGCAATTCAGGTTCATAGTGCCATTTCTGAATTTGTTGGTAATCAAAGATTAAAAGTATTGCCAATTTATGGTGGTCAATCAATCGACCGTCAAATGATGCAGTTAAAACGCGGCGTTCACGTGGTTGTGGGTACTCCAGGACGAGTGATTGATTTATTAGACAGGGGTTGTTTAAAACTCGATCGTGTAAAATGGTTTGTGTTGGATGAAGCCGATGAAATGTTGAGCATGGGTTTTATTGACGATGTCGAAAAAATCCTTTCTCAGGCACCAACAGATCGTCAGACAGCTTTATTTTCGGCAACAATGCCACCATCAATTCGCCAATTGGTGAATAACTTTTTAAACGATCCTGTAACGGTAACAGTTCAACAACCAAAAGCTGCTCCCAATAAAATTAATCAGGTAGCTTACTTAATACCGCGTCACTGGACAAAAGCAAGAGCTTTACAGCCGATCTTAGAAATGGAAGATCCCGAAACAGCTCTAATTTTCGTTCGTACTCGACGCACTGCAGCAGAACTTACCAATCAGTTACAAGCCGCAGGTCATAGTGTAGATGAATACCACGGTGATTTATCCCAACAAGCACGGGAAAGATTATTAGGACGTTTCCGCAATCGTCAAGTTCGTTGGGTAGTAGCAACTGATATTGCGGCGAGGGGTTTGGATGTTGACGAACTTTCTCACGTGATCAACTTTGACTTACCTGATAGTGTAGAAACCTACGTTCATCGTATTGGGCGTACTGGTAGAGCAGGTAAAGAAGGAACTGCCATTTCCTTAGTACAGCCATTTGAGCGACGCAAACAGCAAGTAATCGAACGTCATAACCGCCAGAGTTGGCAAATGCTTTCGATTCCCACCCGGGCTCAAATTGAAGCGAAACAGTTGGAGAAACTGCAAGTTCAAGTCAAAGAAGCTTTGAGTGGCGAACGGTTGGCATCATTTTTGCCCATAGTGCGGGAATTAAGCGAAGAATATGATGCTCACGCCATTGCAGCAGCAGCATTACAAATCGCATACGATCAAACTCGTCCAGCTTGGTTACAAGCAGACACTATTCCCGAAGAAGAAGCAGGCTATGCTACACCCAAACCCAAACTACGTTCTTCTTCCCGTCGTTCAGGAGGCGATCGCAATCGTCGTTGGGTACAATCCGAAGGTAAAAATAGAGATGGAAAGCGTGGTGGTGGAACTCCTAAGCCAAAACTTAAACCAGGCCATCGCGAAACTTCTTCCGTACATCAGAATCAATTAGGTTCTAGCGCTGCCAAAGAATCGGCATCTTAAATATCAAGTTTGTTTTTTGCAGCAAGATAATCTCTACTAGTTACTGACTTGATATTTAATAATTTTACTGGTAGAGAAATTTTATTTCTCATCCTTAATTGGATGAAATCATAAGTTATATCAGGTTCGTTTGACCACTCAAGTTATTGATCAGGCTGTTAAAAGCTAATAGCTGATTAGCAATTTTTGAATGGTTATTAGTTAAACTACAACCGTCATATAAGTGCAGCGCTCAATCGAACTTGATATTTAGAAATAAAAAAAGTTGTTAGTTGATAGTTGTTAGTTGATAGTTGATAGTTGATAGTTGATAGTTGGAGCGTGCTTTGCCGTGTAATCAGTGTAATCCATCGAATCCGTGATAGTTGTTAGTTGTTAATTATTAATTATTAATGACTAATTTGATCTAATTGAGCAATTTCATCATCACTTAATCTCCAACCCAAAGCACCAGCATTTAGTTTAACTTGTTCTGCTGTTTTGACTCCGGAAATCGGAATTACATTACCTTGAACAATTAACCAGTTAAGAGCAACTTGTGCGGGAGTACGATTATATTTTTCGCCGATAGTTCGTAATAAAGATATTACAGGCTGAATTTTCTGTAAATTTTCTTTGCTAAATCTTGGGTCAATTTTTCTGGCACCAGTAGGATTTACATCACTATCAATCGTATATTTACCCGTAAGTAAACCTTGAGCTAAAGGGCTATAGGCTAAAATTGTCACGCCTAATTTTTTAGCTGTAGAAATAATTCCTTGACTTTCAACCTGACGAGTTAATAAAGAATAACGTACTTGATTAACCGCCAAAGGTATACCGCGACGAGCTAAAATTTGGTGTGCTTCTTCCATTTGACTTTGAGAGTAATTACTCACACCAATTGCTAAAATTCTACCCCTTTCCACCTCAGTAGCTAAGGCATTCATCAATGTTTCTTGACTCATAAAAAAAGCAAAAGGCCAATGTACTTGATACAATGCAATTTGTTCTACTTGAAGGCGTTTTAGACTATCAGTTAATGCATCGCTAACAGATTCAGCCGAAAATCGCCAAGGTAAAGGAGCAAACTTAGTAGCAATTTGCACCTGTTTGTCAGTTTTTTTCATAAACTGTCCGAGCAATTCCTCAGAAAGTCCTAACCCATAGACTTCCGCAGTATCAAAAAACGTAATACCCGCTTCGATCGCGGCATTAAAAGCTTGTTCAACTTGTTCGGAACCGTAATCATTGCCATAATTCCAAAAAAGTTTATCGCCCCAAGCCCAAGTACCTAAACATAAAGGGGTAACTGATGGACCATTTTTTCCTAATGTGATGCTTTCCACTGTTAATTAAATAATTAATTAAAGAATTAAATAATTTTACAATATTTTACATTTTAGTGTATTACAGAACAAGGCTGTGGGCTAATACCACAATAAAAAACCGTTATAGGCCTGCTGAAATAATTGGTTAATAGTTAATGAGATAATAAAAAAGTAGCCACAGATTAAATTAGATTGGCTTTAGTTGATTCTATGGTTATTTGTTGATTTATTTATATTTTTACGTTTAAGTGCTTATGGCAAGCAGCAATTCATTACCAAATCCAGAATACAACAACTCGGAAAAATTAAAATCGCTTCCTAAAATAAAGCTTTTAACAATGTTGCGGTTGGGTTTGTATCAAATGGGACTTGGTATTATGTCCCTGTTGACATTGGGGGTACTAAACCGAGTTATGATTGACGAACTCAAGATTTTACCCTTGATTGCAGCTGGTGCGATCGCCATGTACCAGTTTGTCAGCCCGGCGCGGGTTTGGTTTGGACAAATGTCAGATGCCAAACCCATTGGCGGTTATCATCGTTCTGGGTATATATGGATTGGTGCAGCTTTTTTTACAGTAATTTCTTTTATTGCTTTGCAAGCTGTGTGGCAGTTAGGATACAGCTTACAAGCTAATGGATGGAGTGTTACAACTTACGCTTGGGCTGCAATACTAGCATTAATTTTTGCAGTTTACGGTTTGGCACTGAGTGGAAGTTCTACACCTTTTGCGGCTTTATTAGTGGATATAACTGACGAAGACAACCGTTCTAAATTGATTGGGGTTGTATGGTCAATGTTAATGATTGGTATTGTAATAGGAGCAATTGTTAGTAGTAGATTATTAGAAACACCAGAAATTTGCGGGGCGGCAATTTTATCTTATAATCCTTCTCAAGTTGGGGAAGCCGCTGATATAGGGCAATTACAAGCTACAATAAACCCAGTATTTATTATTATGCCAGCCTTAGTTTTTGGACTATCTATTTTGGCAACATTTGGGGTAGAAAAAAAATATTCTCGTTATTCTTTGCGTTCTCAAATAGTAGAAAGAGAAGATAAAATCACTTTAAAACAAGCATTAAAAGTTCTTACTGCTAACCGTCAAACTGGTTTATTTTTCGGTTTTTTAGTGGTATTAAGTATCAGTCTTTTTATGCAAGATTCGGTATTAGAACCCTATGGCGGGGAAGTATTTGGCATGTGTATTGCCGAAACCACAAGGTTAAACGTTCCTTTTGGAATCGGTACTTTAATTGGAATTGCTTCAAGTGGGTTTCTAGTAGTACCGCGTTTGGGAAAGAAAAATACTACTAAATTCGGTTGTCTTAGTGCGGCAGTCAGTAATATTTTAATTATTATGGCAGGATTTAGTGCCAGTAGAAGCTTGTTGATGGGTAGTTTGTTATTCTTCGGTTTATCATCTGGAATGTTGACAGCAGGGGCAACCAGTTTAATGTTAGATTTGACTGCGGCGGAAACTGCGGGTACGTTTATTGGTGCTTGGGGATTAGCACAAGCAATGGCAAGGGGTTCAGCAACAGTACTCGGTGGAGGCTTTTTAAATTTAGGTAAAACGCTGTTTGATTTACCAGCAATGGCCTATGGATTAGTATTTTTCCTACAAGCAATAGGAATGATTTTCGCTATTTTATTGTTAAGAAGAATCAGCGTTAAAGAATTTCAAAACAATGCCAAGGTGGCCATAGGTTCTATTTTGGAAAATGAATTAGATTAATAAGGCGAATTTAGAATGGCCGAATGAAGAATGGCCGAATTATTACCCCATCGATGAATCGAGGGTTTTTCTCCACGGATTATCGATGGCTTGTATCCTGTTTATTTTTTGCTCAAAAGTCAAAATCAAGGTAATAAGTATTAAACCCCCAATACCCAATGCCCCATGCCCAATGCC
>DESS01000022.1 GCA_002361335.1 Richelia sp. UBA3308 | reverse complement strand
TCATTACTCGTTACTCGTTACTTGTTACTCATTGACCCCCACAGATATGATAACTGTTTAACCGGACATGATATCATGCCCAATTTGTAATAAGTTTTGATATATTGACAGATGTGGTAAATATTTCCGTGAATAGATGGGCGATCGCACTTGGGTGGTGGAATCAGAAACCTGGGTAAATTCAGAAAAAAATCTGCATAAATCCCAACTTCATGAACCAATGTTTTATTATTTTGCTTATGGTTCCTGTATGTGTCCAGTGGATTTAAAGCGAACTATGGGGGAAAGTACTCATCAGTATGTCATGGGTGCGGCGACTCTCAAAGGTTATCGATTGGGATTTTATCGTTATAGCGCTTCTCGTAAGTGTGGTGTGTTGGATGTGGTGAAAGATTCCCAATCGAATGTAGTGGGTGTACTTTATCAATTACCTTGGCGACTCAGCGAAAGTCTGGATAAGCGTGAAGATGTGCCGAGTGGTGGCTATCGTCGGCAGTCTGTAGATATTGATTTTCAAGGAAAGATATATAAAAAAGTCCGTACCTATGTAGTGGTAAACAAACTTTTACAAGAAATTGCTCCCAATGATTGGTATTTCAATGTTGTGTTGCGAGGGGCAATTACCTGTAAATTACCTGAAGAGTATTGCTGGGGTTTGTTTAATCATATGCATGGTTTGCAATCGTCTCAATTATCAGAATAATTTCAATAAATCACTTTATGGTGCCCTTATTATGAGAGTAGGGCACCATTGTCATTTCAGTTACCAGTTATCAGTCAATTAATTGGTGCGTGACGGCTGGATTAATTTGTTTAAAATAATATCACTTATCGTAGCCGTCACACACCCTACAGATAGCTCTAAATGTATGGGTTATTACATCAGATTCGGATAAACAGTGATGATTTTTTTTATAATCCCACATATAAGTTATCTAGAGAGGTTGCATAGCAACCTCTTTGTGTATTATTAAATTCCCTATTTCCTTGTCTCTACTGCTTTTTAAACAATATCTACCATTAGAATGAGGACGAAAACATAAAAAAGGAAGTATTTAATTGAAGGAGTAATTGAATACTATGCTAAGGATTAAAATATATCAAAAGAAAAACATTGACCGGTATACTGATTTGAGGTTCGCACTCTTGAATTAATTAAGTAAATAAACATAAATAAATATCGCAACTCTCTATGGTAAATACTCCTCCATCTCAAGTAAGTGATGCTCAATATACAATTGAAAATCCTCAAGCAGAAGTAGAGGCGATTGTTGAAACTCCGGAAAGTGAAGCTGATATTGATTTGGAGTTTCTCTACACTAGGGATATTGAATTTCGTCAAGAAACTATTTATTTTATTGTAGTTGACCGTTTTAATGATGGTAATCCTCAGAATAATCAAGGCTTTAATTCTGAGCTTTACGATCCCGAACGGAAAGAATGGGGAAAGTATTGGGGTGGAGATTTACAAGGAATTATTGATAAATTAGATTATCTCAGAAATATGGGAGTGACTGCAATTTGGTTAACTCCTTTATTTGAGCAAGTTGAAGAATTATTTATTGAAAGTGCGGCTATTCATGGATACTGGACGAAGGATTTTAAACGGTTGAATCCTCGGTTTATTGCACCGGATGATGAACCTTCTTTAAATAAAACTCAAGATACTAAAAATACTGTTTTTGATAGATTAATTCAAGAATTGCACGATCGCAATATGAAGCTAATCTTAGATATTGTGTGCAATCACAGCAGCCCCGATACTGGTGGTAGTAAAGGTGAATTATACGACGATGGGGTCAAAATTGCTGATTTCAACGATGATAAAGAGCATTGGTATCATCATTATGGTGAAGTAAACGATTGGGAAGATGAATGGCAAGTACAAAACTGCGAATTATCGGGTTTAGCAACTTTTAATGAGAATAATATTCAATATAGAAATTATATTAAATCAGCAATTAAGCAGTGGTTAGATAGAGGAGTTGATGCGTTACGAGTAGATACAGTTAAACATATGCCTATTTGGTTTTGGCAGGAGTTTAACAGTGAGATGTACAATCACAAACCAGATGTATTTATCTTTGGAGAATGGATTTACAGTCATCCAGAAAACGATCGCTCTGTAGAATTTGCCAATAATTCTGGTATGACTATATTAGATTTTGGATTGTGTATGGCACTCCGTCAAGCTTTAGCAATGAATGATGAAGCTGGGTTTTATTTAGTAAATGACATTTTAAAGCAGGATTATCGCTATAATAGTGCCACAGAATTGATAACTTTTCTCGATAACCATGATATGCATCGCTTCGGGAGTCTTAACCCAGATATTGATACTTTGCGCTTGGCAGTTGATTTTTTAATGACAACTCGGGGAATTCCTTGTTTATTTTACGGTACCGAACAATATCTACATAACGATACCAACGTCGATGATAAAATCTTCGGAAATAACGATCCCTATAATCGTCCGATGATGGATAAGTGGGATACAGATACAGCAATTTATTGGGATGTGCGGAAACTTTCAGGGTTGCGTCGTTTGAATCCAGCGGTATCGATGGGTAGTCAATGGCAGAAGTATATAACACCGGATGTTTTTTGTTACGTGCGTCGTTATAATGGCTCTCGTTGCTTTGTGGCTTTAAATAGAGGTGATGAAGTCACAGTGGAAGAAGTTGATACAGAGTTACCGGATAGAGAACATACTTGTGTATTAACAGGGCGTAAATTTGAAGTCAAAGATGGAAAAATTCATAATTTGCAACTAGGTGCAAAGGAAGCGATAGTAATCAGTCATGTAAGTGAAAGATTAAAAGCGCAAACTATAATTAGAGCGCAGTTGAATGGAGTCAAAACCAAACCTGGTGAAAGAATCGTGGTAATTGGCGATTGTCCAGAATTAGGTAATTGGGATATTAAGAAAGCATATCCCTTGGAGTATATTAATTCAAATACTTGGTTTACTGAAATTCCCTTTAATGAAAGTGCTGGGAAACTTATCAGCTATAAATATGTAATCTTGCGTGAAGGCACTTCTCCTTTACCGGAAAATTTGCTGGCTCGTCGTTGGGTGATTGCCAGTGAAGGTACGGTTAAGTGGCGTGATACATGGGCTTGTGGGAGAGAGTCTTGAACAATTAACAGATTTTTCTTGTATGTGTGACGCTTTGAAACAATTTGAAAGTAGCGATAATACCATTTATAGCGTCACACACCAACTAGATTTTTCTTGTATGTGTGACGGTTTGAAACAATATCAACGTAAGCAATATGAATTAAAATTAGTTGTATACGATCCAGTAGAAGAGGTGATAGTAAAATGGATAAAATAGAATTTTATCGTCAGTGTATTCAAGAAATATTAACTGAATACAGTAAATGTCCACCTGTAAATGGTGAAATTGAGGTTCAAACAATATTTGATACAAAAAATGACCATTACCAAATTGTAGATTTAGGATGGGATAAACATCGTCGTGTTTATAATTGTGTGATGCATTTTGATATTAAAGACGGTAAAATCTGGATTCAACGCAATCAAACTGATGATGTACTGGCTGAGGAATTGGTAAAAATGGGTGTAGCAAAGGAAGATATTGTATTAGGTTTACAACCCGAGTATGTCAGAGAGTATGCAGGATATGGTGTGGGTTAGAAAATAGAAATTTGTCATGGCTAGTAACCCAAAAAAACGTCACAGTATCATTTTCAAGAATACCAAGTGTTTGATAATTGATCATAATCCATTGGCTTTGATAAACCTTGAGCAATTTGTTGTTTAGCACGTTTAGCAGCAGCAATCAAATTTGATTCGGTTTTTTTAAAAGACTTTTCCCATTTGAGTTCTTCTTCTAAATCTTGAATATATTCTCGAAGATGTTCTAAAACGCGATTTTGTGCGTTTTCCGGTAAAGATTCTATCATTTTAACTACAGTAGCGATCGCGCTTAGATGACATAATTATTTGTGTTGACGACAGTTTGAGAAGATTTTGAATTGAGATCAATATTTTAATCGCGATCGCTAATTTTCAAGCAACACCATAATCGGTATATTGTCGTTTATAAGGAGCTTGTAAACCTAGGATAATATCTTCCCTTGGTATTCCCATTTCCACTAATTCCTCAGCAGGATTTAAATCCGTTAAATTCTGCTGAAGCCAAATTTTTCCATCTTTAATATCGAAATGCATCACGCATCGATAAATACGATTTAATTCTTGCCAACCTACATTCATCCACTGATAATGATCTCTTTGCGGTGTCTAAAATAAGTTGAACTTCGACTTGATTATCTGAAACGTCATCGTTAGTATAACTAGTTAATAGTTTTTTTACACAATCGCGGTATTTTGTTATTTTATCCACTGTACAATTACCTCCTTTATGGGATCATATACAATTAATAAAAGTTGATATTCTTGTATTGCAGTTTGTGAAAATTCTAATTGAAAAAAGGTTTTATATATATCCAATGGTACTGCTAAATATAAAATTCGTTCAGGTTGATCATTTTTTAATGCGAGACGATAACTAAGGAATTGTCTATCCAGCATTATAAAAATCAGTAATTGCAGAAGGATTGAGAAAGCTTTTGATTTCAACAGCGATTTTTTCATCAGCTTTCTCTGCTGCAATAACTTTTTCTGCTCCTAAATCTATTCTAAAATTAACGTCTCCAAATTTAAACTTTAGTGGATCATCTGTAATTATCCATTGCTCTTTTTGAAGAGCATTTTTGACAGATTCATGAAAAATATCTTTTGCAGACACTGGTAGAAGTAAGTAAAGACTTATCAGTTATTTTAAACTCTCTTCCTCAACCTGTTGAAGTCTTATTTCCCCAATTCCTCAAACTGCAACCAACACATATACATAGCTCTAGGAACATGAAAACAACCTTTCCATTTACCACCTTTCAAATTCAACAACACTTCACCGCGACGATTTAAATAACCAAACCATTCTCCATACTCGGCATCAGCAAAATGTGCCCAAGCATAATCATGCATTTTCTGATACCATTCCCAACAATCTTTCCTTGCACTCAAACGATAACCCATCGCCAATGCCACCAAAGACTCCAAATGTACCCACCATAATTTTTGATCCCATTCCAGTTGCTGCGGTGGATGCCCATCCGCATCCATAAAGTAATATAAACCACCGTATTTTTTATCCCAAGCAAAATTTAGAATATTCAACATGACATCAACAGCTTGGTTAATTAAATTGCGATCGCCACGACGTTGAGCAATATCCATCATAAACCACATGGCTTCGATACCGTGTCCGGGGTTAATTAATCTTCCTTCAAAACAATCTATATGAGAAGCATCGGGAGCAACGTTTTCAAACATTAATCCCCGCTCTTTATCCAGGAAATCACCCATTACTTCGGCTACAGTTGTATCTAAAACTTGCTCTAAAGTGTCATTTTCTAACAACCAAGCCATTTCTAAAGATAAGTTAGCTAAAATCATCGGTACTGCTAAAGATTTCATCGCACGAGTACCGGGATAGGCTTTATTATATTTACCCTTGGGATTTTCTTGACGACGTAAAACGTTATTATAAGCTTGTAATGCAATATCTTTTGCCGATTCTTCCCCAGAAGCAAGAGCGTATTGACTAAATGCCATTGCTGCAAAACAGTCAGAAAAAATATTGTAAGGTTGTATTAACGGCTTACCTTCACGGTTGAGAGAAAAATACCAATTACCGCCCTCATCTCTGCCGTTTTCAGCGAGGAAATTTGCACCATTGGCTGCGATTTTCAACCAATCTTCCCGTTTCTCCAACTGGTTGCACAGCATGGAAAATAACCATACTTGACGATTTTGCAACCAAATAAATTTATCGGTATCGTAGACTTTACCAGTTCTATCCAAACAGGTAAAATAACCACCTTGTTCCCAGTCTACCGAATGTCTTTCCCAAAATGGTAGGACATCGTTAAGCAAAGTGTTTTTGTAAAGTTGAGCCAGTTGTTGAAAATCGTATTCCATCGCAACAAAAGAGTAAATCAAAATCGATGGAGTTAATTATGCCTTTGCTGGAGATAGGAAACAAGTATAATTATTTTATATTTTTGCAGCCTCGGGGCGCGGAGGTACACGCGGGGGGGGCTCAGAGTTTTTTTAGCTAATTTTTGAAATATAGCGGTTTTCATTTGAG
>DESS01000146.1 GCA_002361335.1 Richelia sp. UBA3308 | reverse complement strand
GGCATGGGAGTGATATTGGTAGGAGCATCATCTTCGCTTGGTAGAGTAAATTCTCCTTCAGGAGCAGTACCAGGTATTGGAGTTACACCTTCACCAGAAGAGTCTGGAAGAGGAGCCTCCGGTGTAGTATCGATATTATTTTCTGGGGAAATTTCGTTTTCAGAAGGTATAGCTTCTTCTGTAGTTGTATCTTCAGGAGAGGCTGTTGGTTCGTTAGTGCCATCACAGCGAGAATTTAGTGGAAAACGCTGGCATAAAATTTCCATTGCTTCTGGGGAAATTTTTTCATCCGCCGCTGCTACAAGAGAATCATCAGATTCTGAAATTTCTGTATTTTTTTCAGGATTTGAAAAGTCTCCTTCAGGAAATTTCGTGGATTGAGCAACTGCAACAGTGCTACTAAATGCTAGAGTTAAGGCTGTGCCAATAAGGGTTAGAAATTTGCCCTTCATAATGATCCACTCCTCAAAAGTAATACCTCCGCTTATTAAATCAAACAAATGACTTTATAAAATCTGTCTAAGTGGAGATGTGTATTTTTAATTTTATATCTGTATGAATATAAAAATGTCAAATTACTATCATTTATATACTGTTTGCTTATTGATATATATACCTACGTCTATTATGTTTTCTTATTAGTGTAGTATCGTTCTTAAGTATTAATAAACATAGATTTGAAAACAATCAAGTAATTAATTATTAGTCAAATACATTTATTATATTGTGACTAAAATAACCGTGCAATCAAGATTAGTCAGTACAGCTTTTGTATCATATACAGTAAGGAAAAATTCCGTATTGGCAAACTTCATATATGCTTATGAGTAGAATGGTGAAATAACAGCATTTTAGGGCAGGAATCTGCCCGATGATTAAATAACAACCGTGGTGTGAATAGCCCATGAGTTCCCCTCGATCCCCTAAAAAGCCGCAAACTTTGCTTGGTCAACTGACTCAAGCAGTACAGACAATTCACGCTCGGGTTGATTTTTCCAAGCTGGCCCTCAAGCCTAATGCTAGAGTACCAGAACTTTGGGTACAAGACGCTGGGGCATCTCAGGCTCAAATGTACCCCTTGCTTGGCGATCGCTATACAATCGGTCGCAGTTCCAAATCCTGCGATATCGTGATCCGCAATCCGGTAGTCAGCCAAATCCATCTATCGCTATCACGAGATTCTTCTCAACGCAAGCCGGTTTTTGTCATTAAAGATGAAAAATCAACTAATGGTATTTACCGGGGTAAACGTCGAGTTGATTCTTTAGAACTGCGTCATGGTGATGTTCTGACTTTAGGCCCACCCGAACTTGCTGCTTCGGTACGTTTACAATATGTCGATCCGCCGCCGTTTTACCTCAAAGCTTTTAGTTTGGCTGGTTATGGAGTCTTTGGTCTGAGCACCTTACTAGTAATGTTTATTGGTATGGAATGGCTGAAATTTTCCGTGCGACCTTTGCCTGCAGCCACTGAAGGTCCAGTTGTAGTTTACGCTGGTGATGGTGAAACACCCCTGCAAGAACCCCGAACTACCGCTCACATAGATTTGAAAAGATTGAAGGATTTTGGCCCTTATTTACCTTCAGCTGTCATAGCTTCAGAAGATAGCCGGTTTTATTGGCATTTCGGTGTTGACCCCTATGGTATTTTAAGAGCAGTATTAATTAATACTCGTTCTGGAGGAGTTCAACAAGGTGCTAGTACAGTTACTCAGCAAGTAGCTCGAAGTTTATTCCGAAATTATGTAGGTAGGCAGGATTCTCTAGGACGGAAAGTACGGGAAGCAATTGTATCCTTAAAGTTAGAAACTTTTTACAGTAAAGATGAAATTTTACTAAGTTACCTAAACCGGGTTTATCTAGGTGTAAATACTTCAGGATTTGAAGATGCTTCGCGGTATTATTTTGATAAACCAGCAAAACAATTAACACCAGCAGAAGCCGCTACTTTGGTAGGAATTTTACCCGCTCCCAACGGTTTTAATTTCTGCGGCGATATTCAAAGCAGAAGTAGAATTCAAAGTTATCGCAATCGTGTATTAAAGCGAATGCGAGAAATGGGTAAATTAAATGAAGATGAATATAATAATGCTAGACGCTCCCCAGTTGAGGTGAATTATAAGGTTTGTGAGCGCCAAGCCAAAAGAATTGCTCCTTATTTTTACAGTTATGTATTCAGCGAGCTTGAATCTATCTTGGGAAAAGATTTAGCAGCTGAAGGAAATTTTATCATTGAAACCCAGTTAGACCCAGAAATTCAAACCCAAGCAGAAACTTCATTAAGGAATCATATTAAAACTGCTGGCAAAAATTTTGGTTTTTCTCAAGGAGCGATTGTTACTCTTGATTCGAGTACGGGTGCAATTAAAGCAATGGTTGGCGGTAGCGATTATCGAATTACTCAGTTTAATCGCGCCTATCAAGCCAAAAGACAGCCTGGTTCCACCTTTAAACTTTTCCCATACACCGCCGCGATCGAAAAAGGATTTCCTACAGGAAGATCTTATAGCTGTAGTCCCGTAAGTTGGCAAGGTGTTAGGTATAAACCCTGTAGAAGTGGTAGTGCTCCATTAAGTATTTCTACTGGTTTTGCTATTTCAGAAAACCCAATAGCTTTACGAATAGCTCGGGATGTTGGACTCAATCAAGTAGTTAGTATGGCAAAACGTTTGGGAGTGCGTTCCGAACTTAATCCTGTTCCGGGTTTAGTATTAGGTCAAAGTGAAACTACTGTATTAGAAATGACCGGAGCCTTCGCCGCCGTTAATAATAAGGGTGTATGGAATCGTCCCCATGCCATTAAACGAATTCTTGACAGCAGCAACTGTCGCGATCGCACTAAGTTACAAACTTGTCGGGTAATTTATTCATTCAATCAAGATAGAGAAGCCAACAGACGAGTTTTGAAAACTGGAGTAGCCAACACAATGGTTAGTTTAATGCGTCAAGTAATCACAAATGGTACAGGGAGAGGTGCCGCGATTGGGCTTGGGGAGGGTGGAAAAACTGGCACCACAGACAAAAATGTTGATTTATGGTTTATTGGTGTTATTCCCCGTCGGCAACTTGCTACTGGTATTTGGTTAGGAAATGATAATAATTCTCCCACCTCTGGTAGTAGCGCTCAAGCTGCTCAACTTTGGGGAAATTATATGGGTAAAGTAGTAAGGTAATAACTTTAGTTGTTAGTTGTTAGTTGTTAGTTGTTAGTTGTAGCGGTGTGTAATACAATTGCAACCCAACATCTAAAATCAAATAACTCCGTTGCCTTTAAGAAACACTAGCCAAAAACCTTGTAAAACAAGCTTTTTAATTGGCGAGTGTTTATTTCATTCCTAGGGAGGGGTTTAATACTTATTACCTTGATATTTTGTACTTTTGACTTTTGCCTCTTGCCTCTTGCCTTTAAGAAACACTAGCCAAAACCCTTGTAAAAACAAGCTTTTTAATTGGCGAGTGTTTATTTCATTCCTAGGGAGGGGTTTAATACTTATTACCTTGATATTTTGTACTTTTGACTTTTGAGTCTTGTCTTTTGCCTCTTGCCTTTTAACTTCTCCCTTCTGGGGTTGCTCCTTCCTTTTAACTACGTTCCCCAAGTTAACGATATCCTTGCCAAGGTGTAACTTTCACTTCTCCACCGGGTTTAAATTCGACTTGAAATTGAGCTAAAGGTTCTTTTTGTGATGCATTGTTGGTATTGTCGCCTCTGAATAATTTGGGAATCGGTGTTTGTCGGAAATTTTCACCAAAAGAGGCTTTATTAAGCGGTTCATAGTCGGCAATACTTCCATTTTCTCTAACCGCTACTCGATATTTTAAAACTTCCTTATAAGTAGTATTACGATTGGAATTTTGATTGAGAGTTGCCGATAACTTTTGGTTGATATTAGAAAGCTGCTGTGTGTCGGTAATATTTGTTCCCATCCTGTAATATTTATTAATGTATCCTAACCAAGGACTAACTTCCAAAACTCCCGTTCTTCTAAAAACTACTCTAAATTGTGCGATTGGTTCATTGGCGATCGCACCATTGTTAGCGGGATTGTAAAGTACTTTAGGTAAGGGAGTTTGTTCAATATTGGCGTTTGCAGTTTCATTTAAGGCTTTGTAACCGATAATCGCACTGTCGCCAGCAGCACCAATACGATAAACTAAATCCGATTGCAATACCTGACGATCCTTCCAAGCTTGATTGATTTGTTCGTATACTTGATTATTCAACTTACGCAATCGGGATGCATTTTTGATTTCAGGGGCTGAACCGATAAGTTTTTCTAAATCCCTGACAACTTCAGGGGCATTAGTAGATTCCGTGTTACCAGAAGCTGAATTTTCTTGAGATTGGTTAGAATTAGATGAACCTTGAGAATTAACACTTTGGCTGTTAGATTTAACCTCAGCCGACGTATTAGATGGTTCTTTAAACTCTGGTGCTGGGATTAAACTAAAGGCGATCGCAGTAGCAGCTAAAGTACTAATTCCAATAGTGGCGGGCACTGCTTGCTCAAGTAAAGCCCCATGAACAACACTATGGGATCTAGCAACAGGTTGTAGTTCTAAAGTCAATTCTGGTAAAGTTTGAGTATCAGCAAAAAATTGATCTACCGCTTCCACCAAATCGAACAATTGTACTGAATTTAAATCAACTTCAACTGGCTGTTGACCATTATCACCGTTATTCAAATTTTGTTGAGAAAGATCTGAGAGCAACCTCAATCTGTGTCGATTATTATTAATTTTTTCTAACTGTACTAATTCAGATTCAGGATTGAGGGCTTGGGGATTAGAAACATTACTCAAAAATTCTTGAGCATAAGCGCTGACTGCTCGAACCAAACTTTCAAAAAATTCCCTACCACCGGCAAGAGGTTGTGTATAACCAGATAAAGTGCATTCAGCATTCACCAAAATAGACAGTTCCGGGCGCATTTCCTGAAACTGTGATGTTTTTGAAGCGTCGCTTAAACCTTCTAAAAGTAGGGTGCAATTAGGTAAACTATACTTACGTTGAATATTCATTCTACTTCACCATCAAAAAGACTAATCCAGAAACGCTGCATTCCGGCTGTTCCCGTACAAAAAAGTAACTGTGCTAATAGATTTACGGCTAATTCGTTCAATTTGTCGTCAGAATTAAGTGCTACTAATCCAGAACGCCTTTTATTCATCCGGCTTCTGAAATGGGCTCGGAATCGCTCTAAATAATTAGACAGACGCAAATTTTGTTCCAAAGGAATCTGCTTGTCAGCCATCTGCTGATGTATCATTAACAATTGACGGATAACAACTGTTAATCGCCGAGCTAAATAGCACGAAATTACCACTAAAGCTTTTGCTTCCATAATCGTTAAAGGTCGGCGAATATTAGCTCTTCGTAAAGGATTAGTGCTACGCATTTGCCATAAATTGACTCGGTTTTTGATGATTCCTTTAAGATCCAATTCTTGGGCAAATGCCAAAATAGCTTCACTACCACCAAGATCCAAAGCTTCAATTGCGAGTAGAATAAGGTCA
This sequence comes from Richelia sp. UBA3308, assembly GCA_002361335.1. Lineage (GTDB taxonomy): Bacteria > Cyanobacteriota > Cyanobacteriia > Cyanobacteriales > Nostocaceae > Rivularia. The sequence goes on along the minus strand of DESS01000146.1, from coordinate 2,729 downwards.
ATTTGTTGCCTGGTTCGCCGGGGACAAGCTTGTGCCTCTATATTTGGATCTGGTAGGGTGTCCAAAATCATGGGCAAATCTTTTTGGGCCGGACTATTGAACGGCGTAGAAGGAGCAGAGACATTCATTTATCAGTTCCTTATAGAGTTGCTTTCCTAAAAATGACGGTAAAAAGCTAAAATTAGTTAAACTATGGTAGCCTTCATTAAAATATGTTGGCATATAGCAGTAATCCAACTGCATGATATATACATTAATTACTCATCGATATCAAAGCTTTCCGTATACCGAAAATCGAAGTTTTAAAGCATTTTTAGTTCACCTGTGTGGAAAATGGTAGTAGAATTAAAACCGGATTCGGGGGCGATTATTCCAATAACCGTCAATATATAGTACGGCTACAGGGCACCGACGCAAGGTTAGACACAACATATTTAGCTCCACTATAGCCTAAACCTTTACGGTGGCTTATTTACAGCTTATATCAACAATTTGTTGCAATAACCATATATACAAACTTAGTTAAAGCTTGTATTCAAGTAGAGTATTTACTTTATATTAATATTGTTTTCAATTCAATTATTTTGACGCGTCTTAACTAGTAAAGTCATTTGTAAGAATACTGATTTACTTTCATAAGGGTTCCTTGAGTGTAATCAAGACGACACAATGGCAAGCAGGTTACAAACAAAGTAAAAAAACAACTGCCGATTATTCTTGCCTTGGTAAATTTAATACCAATAAGCGCAAAGAAATTTGGTAAATTGATGACAATATCACAGTAAGTTTTTTTCCCAAGATTTTCGGTAGCCATGTCTTACTGTGATGAAGTTTACTTTTCTATCTTATGGATTTGAAATCTTTAATTCGCGATATTCCTGATTTCCCTAAACCCGGAATTTTATTTCGAGATATCACGACTTTGCTGCGGGATCCCCAAGGACTAAGATACACTATTGACTTATTTACAGAAAAATGCATCGATGCTGGAATGACAGCAGATTTTGTAGTGGGGATGGAGTCGCGAGGATTCATTTTCGGGGCACCCTTAGCTTATAAATTAGGAGCTGGTTTTATTCCCGTCCGCAAAAAAGGTAAATTGCCAGCAAAAGTTCATGCTATAGAATATGCACTAGAATATGGTACCGATTGTTTAGAAGTCCATCAGGATGCTTTAGAACCAGGTAGTCGAGTTTTAATTGCCGATGATTTAATTGCCACAGGTGGAACCGCTTCCGCTACAGCAGAACTTATTCAGAAGGTTGGCTGTGAGTTAGTCGGATTTGGGTTTATTATCGAACTACGAGAATTACAAGGACGTAAAAAATTACCAGAAGCACCCATTGTGACTCTGGTTGAATATTAGTTGATAGTTGTTAGTTTTTACTCGTTACTCATTACTCGTTACTCGTTACTCATTACTCGTTACTCCTTACTCATTACTCATTACTCATTACTCATTACTCATTAGTTGTTAGGAGTTAATAATAATTTGTCCTGTTGTTTCCTTTGACATTTTTTCACTATCTAGAATTGAGATGCGATGACTGCAACAACATCAAAAAGCTATTGGGAATCAAGTAGAGATTCACTTTACCAGATAATTAGAAGCGAAACATTTCTTTATATTGTCAAGAGACTATTACAGGCACTACTGACAATTTTTTTAGCGTCGGTAGTTTCTTTTATGATTATTCAACTGGCTCCAGGAGATTATTTAGATAATTTACGGCAAAATCCCAAAATTTCCCCAGAAAGAATTCAGCAACTACAACAACAGTTTGGTTTAGATCAATCTTGGCACGTTCAATATTTTTTGTGGCTGTGGCGAATTATTTCCAAGGGTGATTTTGGAACAAGTTTTGTTTATCAGCGTTCAGTAGCTTCACTTATATGGGAAAGGGTACCGGCGACTTTACTTTTAGCCGTTGCTTCCTTAATTTGTACTTGGGCGATCGCTATTCCTTTAGGTATTGTGGCTGCTGTAAAACAAAACCGGGCTACCGATCGGATTTTACAAGTAGTTAGCTATGCCGGACAAGGATTTCCCAGCTTTATCACCGCTTTGTTGTTACTGATTTTTGCTCAAATGACTGCTCCTCTGTTTCCAGTAGGAGGTATGACAAGCATTTATCACGCTCAACTTTCACCTATAGGAAAAATTCTTGATGTTCTTTGGCATATGATTCTGCCTACCATTGCCTTGAGTATTACTAGTTTTGCTGGTTTACAGCGTATTACTCGCGGTGAATTATTGGATGTGTTACGTCAAGATTATATTCAAACAGCTAGAGCCAAAGGTTTACCGGAAAATCGCGTTATTTATGTTCACGCACTTCGCAATGCTATTAACCCGTTAATTACTTTGTTGGGTTTTGAATTAGCAGCTTTATTAAGTGGTGCTTTTATTGCCGAATTTTTCTTTAATTGGCCAGGTTTGGGTAGATTGACTTTACAAGCAGTACGTTCTCAAGATTTATATGTGTTAATGGCTAGTTTGGTAATGGGCGCAGTACTATTAATTGTTGGTAATTTGGTAGCTGACTTATTACTTAAAGTTGCCGATCCTCGCATTACTTTAGGGAAATCTTAAGATTGGGCATGGGGCCGAAGGGCATGGGGCCGAAGGGCATTGGGCATGGGATGCTAATACCACAAGAGTTTTAAAATATACTATTTTCTTCAAATTCTGCAAAATTCTCTATTAAGTTAAAAAAACTGTTACGCCA
>DESS01000319.1:11835-31728 GCA_002361335.1 Richelia sp. UBA3308 | reverse complement strand
TTACTTGTTACTCGTTACTCGTTACTTGTTACTCGTTACTCGTTACTCGTTACTCGTTACTCGTTACTCGTTAATGATTTTTCTCCTTGTCCTTTCTAAAAACAGGGTTTAATTACTGTTACGGCGTAACGATCGGGTGAAAGATATTTATATGCTATATTTTGGAGTTCTTTAACGTCAAAAGATTGAATTTTTTGGGGATAAGTTACTGATAATTCCGCTGAAGCAATAGTACTGTAATATCCGTAAAGTCCCGCTATTTGATTTGGTGTTTCTGTAGAAAAGGCATAATCATTACATAGCAAACGCTTTGCACGACTAAGTTCTTGTTCGGAAATTCCCCTGGTAATTAAATCTTGTAACTCCAGCTTAATTAAAGATTCTACCTGCTCTAATTGTTCTGATTGTAACCAAGCATTAATAGTAAATAAACTTGATTGTTGTTGTAATGAAAAACTACTATAAATACCGTTGACTAATTGTTGCTTTTCTCGTAGGTTAAGCACTAATCTTGAAGTTCGACCTTCTGCTAAAATTACCGAAAGTAAATCCAAACCATAACCGATATGAAGTTCTTCTACTCCTGGTGCTACCCACGCCATCAATAAACGAGCTTGTTCTAATCTAGGTAATTGTATTTCTTGACGACGAATTCCAACTATCGAAGGTTTTGTCAACCTCGAAGTGGGAGGACAATCTTCAGGGGGCGGTGCAAATTTCTTAAAAGCACTATTGACTAATTTTAAGGCTTTTGATGAACTAATTCCTCCAGCGATCGCCACTGTCATATTTTCTGGTTGATAGTGAGCGCGATGGAAGCAGCGCAGTTGCTCAACTCCATATTTTGCAACGTTTTGTTCGCTTCCTAAAACCGAACGTCCATAAGGATGCTGGGGATAAATGCTAGATAAAAGGGCTTGAAAACCTATCCAATCGGGATTATCGGATGCTTGTCGAATTTCCTCTAATACTACATTACGTTCTCGGTTTAATTCGGATTCTGGTATCGCTGCATTAAGCAATAATTCACTCATTAGGGGTAAAGTTTCTTCAAAATAAATAGAAGCTGTAGTCACCGAATAATGAGCGTAATCATAACTGGTAGCAGCATTACTTACGCCACCGGAATTTTCAATGGTTTTATCGAATACTCCGCTCTTTAATTTTTCCGTACCTTTAAAAATCATATGCTCTAAAAAGTGAGCCATTCCACACCAGGATTCTGGCTCAAGGGTGGCACCCGCACGAACCCAAACATCTCCCACAACTACGGGAGTGGTAGATATTTCTTGATGAATCAACGTTAATCCGTTGTCTATTTTGAAGACCGAGGCTGGAAACACGGTACTATTTATTGGTATAAGAATATTAAACAATTCTATCAGTTTTTATTTACTTTTAATTTTATTTACCCCGATAGCAATTTTCAATATTATTTTCAGAATATATATGTTTCTGATACAGTTTTTTTCTGATTATATAAAAACTAAATTCTATATAAATTTAGGACACAATCAACCTTGTAAGTATATATTTTATTTGTAAAAGTTTATGCCATACTAATAGCAATTTAAAATTATTTTAATGATACATATTTTACCTAAGTAAAGCACAGTCTCTAAGTAACTAGCCTTGGGGAAGTTTCCCAAGGGATAGGGTTGAGTAGGCATTTTGTCCATGTGTTTTATTCTTATTTTCTTGCATCATATAAATATTGTTGTAATAAGAATAACTGTGTTTAATATAAAACTCGGGTTTGATTATTCAAAAAAGTCAGATAATTAGTACCGCGCTTGCCTTCGTCAAAAAAAAACCGCGCCTCGGGCGAGCAAAAGTAAAAAATAAAAAGTATTGTAATATAAAGGTTTAAAGCTTTTTATATGGTGGTGCCCTTTACGCGCCCGCTATACTAGTAATTATTGTGACGATCGCTTTTTATGGTGTAAGATGTGAATTCATAATAGGTACTGTAGTCAGAGCCTTATTGAAAAGTAATCCTCACTACAAACTAATCATAATAGTAGACGGCGAATAAATAAGCCGCACCCTTCGGGTAAACGCCCGTGTCGAAATTCCACCGCGTTATTTTAGGTATATTAAAGTATAAAGCGCCCATGGGAGAATTTAGCTCACCGACTTATATCATGTCCGGTAAATCAACCGTAATATGTCATTGTACCCTTCTCGAAGTAATCGCAGCACCTTGGGATTCCTACCCTCCCCTCCCTTCCCACTGTTAATTAAACACAGATGATATTACTGAATCTGCTCTGTGAAAAAATATTAAAAAATAAAGCCTCTCAAATCACATTTGATTTAAGAAGCTCTATAATTTGAGTTCACCACAACGCCGTTTTACCTAAGTTTATGACCTGGTTAAACCAGGTGGGTACTAATTTAGAATCGTTTAAAGTTTCCGGGTACAAGCCCGGTTTACTGCCACGAAACTGTTCAGTTCCCGTATCATAAAAGTCATAGATCACAAAACTGTATGGCAGTCACCAACGTCGCAGTGCAACAAATTTATTATAACTTTCACTGTTGTTATTGTGTAGTAAATAAATAATTTTTTGGCTATTTTATTTTTAGTTTATTGAGAATACCATACAGACTCTATATTTCGGGCAATTGTCATCACTTCATCACGATTATTGTGATTCAATAAAACTGTAATGTGTCCCAGTTTACGTCCAGGACGAGATTCTAATTTATCATACCAATGAAGGTGCGCTCGGGGTATTTCTGCTAATTTAGAACGCTTATCGATATAATTACTTTTTCTGGTTTCATAACCCAATAAATTTACCATAATAGCACAAGGATTTTTCATCGCCACGTTAGCTAAAGGTAAATCGCAAATTGCTCTTAAGTGCTGCTCAAATTGCGATGTAAAGCAGGCATCAATAGAGAAGTGTCCGGAATTATGGGTTCGGGGGGCAATTTCATTTACTAATATTTTGCCGTCATCAGTCAAAAATAGTTCGATGGCAAAAACTCCCACCACTTGCAAACTATTTAGTACGGTATGAGCAATATTTTGAATAATTAAATCTGTCTGACGACTGATATCGGCAGGTGCAATGACTCGACGACAAACTTGTTGTTCTTGTTGGGTTTCTACGACTACAAAAGTAGAAATTTCACCACTTGTTGAACGGGCTGCAATTACCGATAATTCTTTTTGAAATGGAATAAATTCTTCTAATAAAAAACGAGATTCAATTAAATTATTTTTCTGATTCGGATTATTCTCATACAATTTTTGCTCCAAACTAGTTAAATCTTTAATAATATAAGTACCTTGACCATCGTAGCCATGACGACGAGCTTTTAATACAGCAGGAAATTTTAATTTCGACACCTGCTCCGAGGGATTACCTTTTGTATCTGACTCTGTTTGAGATGCTGAAACAGCGAATAATGATTCTGGTAATATAAACTTAGGAACTGCTATACCTAAATCCTGTAAAAAACAGCGTTGGTGATATTTATCCAAAAGAGGAAATAACGCCTCGATTGGAGGACGAAAACAAACTCCTTGTGAAGCAAGTTTAGATAAACCTTCTATATCAACAAACTCATTTTCAAAAGTTATAACATCACATTTTGCTGCTAACTCAGTTGTAGCTGTAACATCATCAACTGCTGCGAAAATAGTATCCTTAGCAATACCAACAGCTGGATCGTCAGAACTAGGAGTTTGTACAATTAATTCTACTCCTAGGTTTTTCGCTGCAGTACCCATCATTAATGCTAATTGTCCACCACCAATTACACCAACACGTTTCATCTGCATCCCAAAGAATAACGAGTTTCTACACTAGTTTTAGAATTGACACCGCTAGCTTTTTCGCAAAGTTCTTTAATCTGAACTCCATCTAAAATCGCATCTGTAAAATCAGCACCTTCAATGTTTGTATTCTCAAATGTGGCTCCCAGTAACAAAGCTTCTACAAGTAGGGCATCGCTCATATCAGCCCCTGTTAAGTTTACCTGATCTACCAGTGCGTAAGTTAAATTGGCTCCATGGAGGTTGGCTTTTGTCATTACAGATGCACTTAAAACTGCTCCCCGTAAATCGGCATTGGAGAAATTAGTAAGTTCCATATTGGCGTTAGATAATTCTGATGCTTGTAAACTTTCACCGGAAAAATCTCGCCCTGAAAGTTCTGCATTGCTAAATGACAACGGATGAGTCCAATCAGCCATTACTGGTGTTGCCCAAAGTATGGCACTCATAAATATAATAGCTGCCGTGAATAAAGCTGTAAATCGTTGATTAGGCATGATATCTTATCAAGTTAAATTATCGTTAAACTGAAATTAAGTTTAGCATCACTATGGCTATAAAACTTAGTTTATATAGACAATAATATACAGTCTTTTCAGTTATCAGTTATCAGTTATCAAGTACTCACACTTGGGAATCGAGGGGCCAGGCCGAAGTGGAAAATTTTTTTGCAATCGGGCGGATTATCCATTGCTTGTATCCTGTTTATTTTTTGGTCAAAAGTCAAAAGTCTTGTAATATAAAGGTTTTAAAAATTTTATCTGTTTGCTTTATTTACGCCCCACGATACTACTTTATTTAAACCTATTGATAATTTTATTGATAATTCTACATTCCCCCTCAATTGTTAAAGCCTCCCATATGTGAGTATCAATTGACTTATATCTCTATAAAACTTCACATATTTTAAAATTTATGATTAATTAGCTCTCATGATTATTTAAAAATATTTACTTTGAAGCAAATAGATAAAGTTTATTATCATTTAACGAAAGAATAAGGGAAGTGCTGTTAATCTTGTAATATGTGAAAGGTTTATTTTAACTTTTGGTAAACATCCGATATTCTTAATAAAGCTTCACATTTGATAGTTACAAATCTTCCTTCTAGAGAATTGTTAACTTTGAGTATTAATCGAGATTAATCGAGAGATTTTTATTTATTTTATTGCTTATTTTATTGCTGAAACATTATGCTGAAAATCTTCAATCAAGTAACTAGCAATCCTATGAGACATTACAACGATGAATGGATAAATCAATGGTGTGAAGATAATGGTTGGACAGATTTATATATCGAGCGCTGTAATAACTTCTGGGCTTTTCCTCCAGGTGCAGTAATGCCCGAACCTATTCCAGCAAAAGTTCTCCGAGAAATTAAAGCAGAGAAGGGCTTAACTTGTGAAGAAAGAATTTGGTCGATCGCTGCAGTGATTGCCACAATGGTAGCGGCGGGTGTTACTTATTGGTTGAGGTGTCCGATACCAATGGTGGCAGCGTTTGCTTTTAATGCTGTGACTGTTGCTCAGTTGGAAGTTGAAGATGCTTATTGAAGCGTGTATATGTAAAATTTTAATGGGGAAACCTTTTCCCCATGAATATTATAGATAGATTATAGATAGTAATTTCGATCAAAATAATTAAGCTAATCTTTTATTTAAAATAATCTATAACGTTGAGAAAAAAGTTACTCACAGTGGCTGTAGAATAATATCAAGTCCGGCTAATTACTTACTATATAAACAAGACTTAAGAATGGCGGCCCTTACCAACATAACCATGAAGACTCGTTACTCGTTACTCGTTACTCGTTACTCGTTACTTCTTACTCATTGACCCCCACAGATATGATAACTGTTTAACCGGACATGATATAACTTAATAAAATATTTATTTAAGCTATGATTAATCACCCTGGGGATATTCATCCCACAAAGTAGTAATTTCCCGCAAACTTTGAAAATCCCCATCACCTAATATTAAATGGTCTACTAAAGGAATATCCAAAAATTGCGCTCCTTTTAACAATTGACGGGTTAATTCGATATCCTCCTGGCTGGGATCGAGGTTTGCTGAAGGGTGATTGTGAGCCACAATTAAACGGGTAGCGCCTTGACGTATTACCTCCCGAAATATGTCGCCAGGGGGTGCTAAAGTTTCCGTAGCGGTTCCAATAGTAATTACTTGAGTTCCTAAAAGACGATTTTTTACATCAAGTAAAACTACAGCAAATCTTTCTTTTTGTTGCCACATTAAATCTTGACTTAATGCTGCCGCTGCTGCTGCTGGACTATCAATTAATGTACCTTCTCCGGGACGAGATTGAAAAGTACGTTTACCTAATTCTATCGCAGCTAGAATCGATGTTGCCTTTGCTGGACCAATTCCGGGAATTTTCATTAATTCCGCAGCGCTGATATCTCGTAAAACTACCAAGGGTTCCCGCTGATGTTTACCTAATTCCTGTAGAATATATTGTCCTAAACCTACAGCAGATAATTTTCCCGGACCTTGACCAGTACCTAGTAGAATTGCTATTAACTCAGCTGTAGCTAAAACTTTTGCTCCATGCATTAACAAGCGTTCTCGTGGACGCTCATTTTCAGCCATATCGGCAATTCTCAGGCTATAGGTCATAGATAAACTGGGGAATAACGATGATAGGTGTATCTATCTTTAGTTATCCCAGTTTTAAACCCAGATTTGACTAAAATGACGACAAATCTTTAAATTTTTTGCAGTCAGAGATAAACTTCCCTTAAACTTTAGTCGCCATACCCTCTTGGGAAATTTGTGTTGCTTTGAGCATATGGTAAGTAATCAGCAATTGGGTAAGAGCTAGGGGGTAACTTTTAAGAGTTTCTCCAGTAGTACCGGCGACTTTACCTAACTCTGGATTGGCTTCGCGATCGCAAACGTTTTTTAAATTAGGCATATCGGAACAGATAATTTGCTCTAATCTGTTAACTTGCTCTAATGTAGCGTGTCCATCAACTTCTAAAACATCTACAGGTTTACCCATGTCTCGATCTAACTCCAAGCGGATAGATGGCATAGAATTGCCGTTGCCAGAGTTGATAATTTGGGTAAAATCTGGATGAGGAATTGTAGGGCGTAATACTAAACGTACATTTAAATGTCCGTTACTTTGCTCAGAATCATTTTCCGGAGGATAGAAACTGATAACAATATCGGACCATTGACGTTGGGGACGGATAAATTGTTCCGAATCTGGTTCGCGATTTCTGAGTTGACTTAAAACTTGTTCTTCGTTGTAACCGCGTTTTTGAGTATCGCGCTTAACTTTCCACTTTCCACGTAGGGATTCGGGGGGAGCTAGATAAACTTTGACATCGTAACATTCCCTGGCTTTACGAGTTGAATACCCCAACAAACCTTCAATGATCACAAATTTACTGGGTTTTATATACTCAGGAGCATCTAATGCACCAGTTGTATGGTTGTATATTGGCTTGAGAATTGGTAGCCCATTACGTAACTGGAAGAGTTGCTGTTCCATGATATCCAAATAGTTGCAGTCTGGATGAAGAGCAGTAATACCAATTTCCGCACGCTGCTTGCGGTCATATTTATGATAATCGTCCGTACAGATGATAGTGACATTTTCTGGTCCTAATACTTGTGCAATACCCTTAGTTAAAGTTGTTTTACCGGCAGCACTGTCACCTACAATACCCAATATAATTGGACGACTCATTTTACCCCCCCTTGATAAGCAGATAATGTAACTTCAAGCTGTGTGCTAATTTACCAATTGTAAGGATTAATGAGAAACAACTCAATAAGTATTAAGAGATGCTTAGGGTAGATATAAGCACTTCAGTTATATTTTGATAATTTTTTTTACAACATACAAAGATTGTTATCAAATGATGTAAATTAATTAATTTGAAGAATTTACAACTGGCAAGGATGCTAATACCACAAAAATTGAGTATTTTTAGATCAATTACCTTAGTTAAAAATCTTGTGTATTTGAATTAATTTGTTGTGTATTTGAATTAATTTAGAACGGGCAAGGATGCCCGTACCACAAGAATTGAGTATTTTCTAGATTAATTACCTTAATAGTACTTACGCAACAGCCATATTTTTCTTGTAGGGTGCTGTAGTCTGATAAAACTTGAACGTAGTAATAAGGCAATGAGAGTACGGCACCACCCGAGTATTGTGACAATTTAAGTCGTGCTTAATTCAAAATCTAAAATCCAAAATCTAAGATCCAAAATTAGAATATCCTCGCGGTGTGATCATCCATTCACCATAAGTACGAGTGCTTTGATTGCCAATTAAAACGGTTGTTAACATATCCACTGGCACATCTAATAATTTTTCTAAAGTAGTTAAAGTAATTTGCTCGTCTTCACGGTAAACTGACCGCACTACTGCTACAGGTGTATCCAGATTGCGGTACTTGAGAAAAATTTCTCTAGCTACTACTAACTGCTGAGTACGAGTTTTGGATTTGGGATTATATAAAGCGGTGACAAAATCTGCTGCTGCTGCTGCTTCTAAACGCTTGACAATTACCTCCCAAGGGGTAAGTAAATCGCTTAAACTAACAGCGCAAAAATCATGCATCAAAGGGGTACCAACTCGCGCTGCAGCCGATTGAAAGGCGCTTACTCCTGGAAATACTTCAACACTGGGATTTTTACCATCCCAACCGCCAGCTTGTAAATCTTCCATGACTAAGCCAGCCATACCGTAAATTCCACAGTCTCCTGAAGATACAACCGCTACAGTCAAACCCCACTTTGCTAACTCAATTGCTCTTAAAGAGCGATCGCGTTCTTTGGTAATGGGCAAAGCTTCGATGATTTGGTGTTTCTGGAGGATAGGGGCAATCAAATCGATATACAAACTATAACCAATGACTGCATCGGCGCTAGCTACTGCTGTTTGGGCTGCGGTAGTCATTTGAGCCAGGTTTCCCGGCCCGGTTCCCACAAGCAGTAATTTACCTTGACGACCGATGTATTCTTTTTCAGCTAAAGCAACTGCAACAGTTACAGCACCTTTTTGATTTTCGCCCTTTTGATTTTCGATTGAAGGGCGGTAAATTTGTTTGGGTACCTGTAGAGACGCGATATATCCCGTCTCTACATTAGACATTTGATTAGCAGCAACAATTGCAGCAGCTTCGGCAACACTGGGGGTTCCTACTTCAGTTTCCACAACCTGGGAAGGATTGGGAACTGTCACTGTGCGAAGAATTTCCGAGGGGAAGGTTTTTAAAGGTAAATTCCTCTGGCGACAAAGTTCTATTAAACCAACTTCATTATTCTTAATATCAATTGTGGCAATACCTGCTATGGCGGAAAGTGCAAGTTGATTTTCTTGAAATACCTTTTCAATGGCATCTGTAATTACTTGTTTTGAAGTACCCCTTTCGCAACCGATTCCTACCCATAAAACTCGGGGATGCCAGGTTATGAAGGGATGGAAGGATGGGGAAAAAGATTTGTGGGTGATGTAGATTTTAGCTTTTGGCGTTGTTGATTCGTTGAATTTAAAGGGATTTGGTTGTGGTAAATGATTTTGCCATAAACTAGAACCAACTTCTTGAATTACTTCTACATCTTCACCTTTAGCAACTGCTGCACTAAAGGCATTCCAATCGCCTCCGCCGCGACACCATCCAAAAGGCACACCTAACATATCTACTGCTGGTAATCCTAAACCGTTGGAAGCACCAGTCAAAATTGGCGTTGCATCTAATTGTAAAGCAATTAATTTTGTTAATTTATCGGCACCACCTTGATGCCCCCCACATAAACTAATAACGAATTTTCCTGTTTCATCTATGACAACCACTGCTGGATCTATAGACTTGTGTTTTAATAATGTTGAAATTAGTCTGACTACTGCTCCTGTTGCCAAACAGAATACTATAGCTTTGTGAGTTTCCCACAAATTGGCTAGGTGGTTTTTCAGAGAATTTTTGTATATTTGTGCGAATTCAATTTCTGATAAGGATTCTGGAACCCACAAAATAGCAGCTTTGTTTTGACAAAGTGGTTGAAGTTTCTTTGCACCAGTGGGAGTTGTGGCAATACAAGCCATGGGGGAGAATTCGGTGAGGGGCAATTTCGGTTTCCTGGTAGATAAAAAGATTATCTGAGTATTTTCTCACGCTTTGTTATCGATTCTATATTGATTACGAACTCCTCGTTTACCCACGAATTGGTTTGTAGAGACGTTATATATAACGTCTCTACATCTACGGAAACAACGTCTCTACATCTACGGAAACAACGAAAAATCATCTAATAAATGTTCCGATGTTGGTAGTTCTATTATATTCATCAAATTTAAATTCTCTTTCTCAATTCCTCTATTAGTTGTTCAGTGTCATCTTTCCCGACGACTACACCTGGTTTTTTACGAACAATTGAAAGGTAATATTGAAAAGCGTCTTCATCATGGGGGTGAGATTTAACGTATCCCCGTAAATCCGTTTCACTTAATTCTTTATAGTTTGGTTCAGTCATCTTATAATCCTTTCTCCAGTATCTAAAATTTCTACTTCAATTGTTTCTCCCACTAAAACGAATATTCGTTTTGTACGAGTATCAAATCTGGTTAGTTCAATTGTTTTTAGCAAATTACTAACTTGAACGCATATGACGTAAAAGGAAAGTATTTGTTCTAAGGTAGGCTCCATTTATTCCACTTTATTTTAATTAGCTATTTTTTGTTTTTCATTCAGGTAAAGTACCGATACTGTCCCATATTTTTACTAATATTTTTAAAATATACTCAATCAAATGATTGGGTGAAGATTTCTAAATTAAACTTCTCAATTCTTCAAGCAACTGCATTGCTTTTTCATATCTCGGACTTGGTACACCTTTCTAAACAACAAGGGGGGGAATAATTCTCTCCCACAGGGGCTTATTCTTGCGACAAATTAATCTTGGTAAGCGCTTCATACAGAGCTTCGCGTGCCTTTGCACTCCAATTCTTATGCTGTTTAATTTCCTCTAATAAAATTTTTGAAACCCGTATCCCGATTTGGCTTGTAGCGCCCTCCTGGTTGTTGGATTTAGCGCCCATTCCCGTTTTTAAAGTTATGGGTTTTCTTAGAGGAAACTGACCGGTTTCCAGGTCATGTTCTAGTACCAGTCGTACCACTTCTGCGTAATTTGGGAGCGATCGCATTTTCTCTTTAAAACTGGCAGAAACTTGTATCTTCAAAAATTCTGTTAATGGTTCGCTTCGACCAAAAGGATTATACACTTCAGTCTTTTTGCTTCCTTTGGTAACCCCCTGTTTAAAATCAGCCTCCAAAACTTTTTTAATCTTTTCCTCTAGGCACATTGACTATGTTACTCTAATGGGATACTATTATTAAGCTAACATAATTTAAAAACATCCGACCAGATGAATACAGCTAAATCCTTTGCAACAAAAGCACATACACGATAAAATTACAATTATTCAGTTTTTCATCAAAATTTATTACATGAGAATCCCCACGATAATTACGCATTAAAACATATTTATTCATTAGAAAATTGCAAAGTACTTCTATCTAATTGGGGATAGAATGCTGAGGAAATAAAAGTAGGGATAAATCAAATAACTATCGATGTGTACCAAAACTTTGTGTGGTTGCATATTCCAGGTTGGATTGTTAAAAAAATAATCCCGTTAAAATTCGCGGTATTAGCCGGTTTGTTTCAAAAATTGATTTTATAGGAGTTCTAGTAAATCGTGCCTGGGATAAAGCAGACCCCTATAAACTCGAACCCGGTAATGAATGGGATGAATTAATAGCCAAAGGTAACACTGGCGATTTTTACGAATTAAACCTTACAAATATTGGAATAAGCTGTACCTGCCAAGGGTTTTCTGGTCTGGCTAAAGCTTTTGAACAGGATGCGATCGCTGCTAAACACTTGATGAACAACAGGAAAGCACAGGGACAATTACCAGATAAGCACGTATTTGCAGTTTGGAAGTATCTAGGGGCTGAAAACCAGCGACAGTAGGAATATCAGTTCTTGGAGAGAAGGGAAAAATTCTTAGAGGAAAAACAACGAAGTGAGTGGTCGTTTGAGCCTGATCCCGAACCAGATTTTGAAGACTGCCTATTTTACCAAAGTCTCTTAGATAACACCAAACATAACTAATTTTTTGGGGGAAGTACATCCGACCAAGGAAACTTCCCCCGCCCAAAAGGGCATGTTCATTTTACCAGACCATTTGAATAATCATGAGTGATTTAATTCCACACAACAACAAGCGCCGGTTGATTGTTGACATTGGATCAACTCCACTTTGTTTTTCGTACTTATTGAGAATTAAGGTAAAAGCAAGAATAAGCTCTATTACTTAAAGATTACCTGGTTTTTCTCTAGTAATCTTTGATTCCTGATAAATACCGGAAGCACCGTAATTAATCCAGCCGCAAAAGTATAGAAAATCGTATGTGTCGGATTGCTGTAATACATTTTAAGGGCTGTTGTGAGCAACCCAGAGGGGGTGCTTAGTGTTGGTTTATTCTTCTGGAATTAAAACTAATTTCTTAGCCTGTACACAATCAGATATAATGATCATTTCGTAATATTATTTTTTCATAAAAAAAATTAACTAAAAAGAAAATAAGAATAATTTGGTATTAAATTAAATATTGTACAAATTGAAATTACTTGTGTAATTTATTTCTAATGATTGAACTACAAATTAATGATTTAAATTTTTTAGAAAAAGCAACTAACAAGGAAATATTTTCGGTAGTCGGTGGTAGTTGCTTTTATCGAGGTAAAGAGTATGAACTTGGTGATTCAGTATTAAGTAACAATGGAACATTATACACGTGTATCAAGAAAGAGGACGGAACTCTTAAATGGAAGTCTTATTCTCTTAATAGCATAATATTAGCTACTATGAAGTTTATTGAAAGTATGAACTACAATTGATAATAAAATTTCATAACCATTAATAAATAAGGAAGAACTTGCTTTACAAGCTCTTCCTTACTTATATCTTCAGAATGATTTATTTTTACTAATGAATTTGGGCTAAAGCTATTTACCAACTATGTATCAAAGTATAGGTGTTGGTGAACATGCTCAACATCGGTGAACCCAATAAAACCTAGAATATCCTGTTTAAAATGCAACCTTTTCCGATGAAAGCAACAATCGCGCCCTCATACTTTCCGCCCAATATGAAGTGTTGAGAAAACGAGCTGAATTTTAATTATGTAGAGACGTAATATATTACGTCTCTATATATTACGTCTCTATATATTACGTCTCGATAAATTACGTCTCGATAAATTTGGTGATTCAACAAAATTAATCTCTTGTGGTACAGGCAGAACAGCCCGTACCAATTATAAAATATTACCTGAATTCCGATTTTCTATTTGGAGAATTATCTTCTAAAGGATTTGGGGAATTATCTTCTAAAGGATTTTGGGGAATCTCTGGAGAATTTTGCAGAATATCGGTAGAAACTTCTGGATTTTTAGAAGGAGTATCAATTGGAGTTGGTGGTTGAGGAGGAGTCACAACAACATCCTTAATCGCACCTCGATAAATTAATGCGCCGATGGTATTTAACTTAAATCCCCAACCTTGAGGTAAATTGCCGTCATTATCATTTTGTCCCAAGTCTATATAAATGCGCGGTGGAACAAAATATTTGGCATCATTGGCACCCACTAATTCATCCGCTTGTTGCATAATTTTATCAATTATGGCATCAAGTTCGGCGTAGTTGTTATAGTTTTGTTGCAGTTGCGATTGTATAAAGGCAACAAATTCATTTACAGCTTTCACTTTTTCATCTATTTGTTCGCCATCAGGATCGTCCAGACCTAATTGCATTAAAATTAGAGGTTGTAAATATCCTAAAAGCTGTACTTGTGCTTGGATAATTTTGGCATTATTAACGTCTTGATGACGCGGTAACAAAGTACGGAAAGCGCGACGCAATATTTGAGAAAGTGTAAAAGGTGGAAAAGGAATGCTTGTAGAATCTATATTGATTCCATTTTCTGCCATAAGTACGTCCAAAGAAGGTAAATCTGAGGGTACAATTGGCATCTGAATATTAAAACTTTGAAATTGTGGGTTTCTACTGCGATCGCTTAGAATATTTTGTTGTCTGCGATTCTGTTTTTCTTGAATTGCCAGGATTTTTCTGGCTTTAGCTTCATCTCCATCTAGAATGGAAGTTAAACCTTTGAGGTTGAAGGGATAAACGGTAGTATTGAGGCTGATATAAACAAATTCAGAGCAATAAGCTTTATTATCAGCATTATTTAAAAAGGCGATCGCGCTTTGTACGCCGAGACTAGCTAAAGCGCAATTTTTCAAAAATTCCTTGAGGCTAACTCTATCAATAACGCGAGTGGGATCTCCTCCATTAAAATCATTCTGGGAAAATTTGACAAAGGGATTCATCAAAGCCATCCAACAAATAATGCTGTCGGTATAAGCCCTCTGCTGCTCTAAGGTAACAAACTCAGGAAAAACTAAATGTTGAGCTACTGCTAGAAATCCGTTTTCACCATATAAACCATTATGATAAGTGTCTGGCTCATTAAAAGAAGCAAAAGCTTTTGTTCCATCTTCCCGAATCGCCGGTACAATTATACCTGAATGATGTCCTTCATTTTTGATGAAAATTTCCATCAAATTGTTGATTTCATAAACATTTTGAGGACTCCGACGTAAATCAATTTCTTTACCATAACGGTCTTTATTGTACTGGTAAGTGCAAACAATTAAACCGTACTGATTAAGAAAATGGACAATATCTTCATGTCCAGAAACTGGTTTTCCTTGAGAATTGCTAACTATTTCACCTTGGGAATTTGTAATTGTTTGTTCATCAGCAATACCAATAAAACCGGGTACTTTGATTGTTTCTATGTCTAATACAGTCTCATTATCAACGATTATTTGTTTATTAAATAATCGTTTCATATCTTCTACAGGCTCCCCTTGTTTATAATCAGGGCCTTGGATAGAATTAAAAACTGACAAATTTACATCTTCAGGAGGATGCAAAGGTAAGCCAAAACTTGATTGTAAGTAATTATTCTGGTTCATTTACTAATTAAATGTATCAAAAATTTGCTTCTATCTGATACTTCACAAGGGATAACTATAATTTCAGAAGAATTTGAGATTTTAGATCGGGTACTTGACATCTCCCCCCATCTCCGTTTACTCCCCGTTTACTCCCCTCAGCCCCGCCCCTTGTCTCCCCATCCCCCAATCTCACTCCTGTGCTCCCACAGCTTTCAACATATTGACAATACTTGGATAATTGTTAAATTCTGCCAGCATTAACGGGGTGTAACCACCTCGATTTTTGAAATTAATACCAGCACCAGCTTTTAATAAAACTTCTACAACTTTTACATAACCTAATGATGCTGCCCACATCAAAGCTGTGGCGCTGTTTCCATCTTTACAGTTGATATCGGCACCATGGGCGAGTAATTCTTGAGTTATTGTTTTAAAGTTATGTTTTGTGGCTTCAATTAACAGAGTTTTGCCATCTTTCAATTGAGCATTAGCATTAGCACCATTTTCTAACAATACTTTTACTGTTTCAATATTTCCTTGTATTGTTGCTAGAGTTAAGGGAGTTTCACCCAAGTTTGTCACTTCTACATCGGCACCTTGTTTTAAAAGTGCTTTGACAATAGTGCTATAGCCTTGTAAAGCTGCTACAAGTAAAGGTGTATCGCCTAAATTATTTCTTTTATTAACATCCGCACCATGGCGAAGAAGTACTTCTACAATCCCGGTGTAACCTTCGACAACGGCAATATGTAAAGGTGTTTCTCCATCTTTATCCTGCACATTGACATCAGCACCAATCTTAACTAAAGTAGCGACAATAGAAGTATGTCCCCCAGCAGCAGCTATAGATAAAACCGTTTCTCCATCGTTGTTTTTGGCATTTACATCAACATTGGCAGTTAATAACGCCTCAATTACTCCCAAATATCCTTTTTCCGCAGCTACCATCAATAAAGTTTCGCCTTCTTGATCCCGGATATTTACATCAGCGTCAGCTTTGAGTAAAATTTCGACTACGGTAGTATGTTCTTGTTTTACAGCTAATTGTAAAGCCGTATCATTGTCTTTATCTCTAAGATTGACTTTAGCACCAGCATCAATTAAAGCTTGCACTATAGAACTATAACCTTTGGCAGCCGCTATCATCAAAGCCGTGCTGCCATCTTCATTCACGTCATTGATATCCGCACCTTTAGATATTAACATGCGTACAATGTCAAGTTGTTTTGCAGCACAAGCTAACATTAAAGCCGTTAAACCATAAAGTTTTCTTTTGCGATTAATATTTGCACCGGAATCGAGGAGTATTCGTACAATTTCTGTGTAGCCACAATTCGCTGCAAACATCAACGCTGTAGTACCATCTTGATCCTTTACACTTGGTGAAGCACCCGTACTCAAAAATGTTTGCACCCTTTTGATATCGCCACTTTTAGCCGCTTCTAGTAGGGAAGCATTGTTTTTAGTCATTTTTAATTGTTAGTTATTAGTTGTTAGTTGTTAGTCGTTAAGAGTAAATCAAGGCTAAAGGCTAAAATTCTCCTTTTCCCCAACATCTCTCCCCATACCCAATACTCAAATTCATTTTCCCATTCCCTACTCCCGATTCCCTCCACGGGTTATGCTAATTTTTATGAAGATTTTAGTATTGGGGAGAACACGATGAATTTGGAACTTTCGCCAGAAGTTAAATATTGGATGCAATTTTTTCATCCCGTTTTAATGTGGGCGCTGTTGGCTTGTGCCCTTTATGCGGCTTACTTAGGATTACAGGTACAGCGTACTAGAAATGCTCGGGGTGAAGAGAAAAAAGAGCTGATTAAAGGTAAGTACAACATCAAGCACTTTCAAATTGGCTCATTATTTTTAGCCCTGATGGTATCAGGTTGTATTGGTGGCATGGCTGTTACCTATATTAATAATGGTAAATTATTTGTCGGTCCCCATTTATTAGCCGGGCTTGGAATGACAGCTTTGATTGGTTTTTCTGCTTCTTTATCTCCGTTTATGCAGAAAGGAGCTAATTGGGCACGGGTAACTCATATTTTGTTGAATTTTAGTATTTTAGGACTTTTTACTTGGCAGGCTATAAGTGGCATGCAAATTGTCCAAAAAATTCTTAGTAATGCATAAATAAAAATGAAGTATGAAGTTTGAAAAAGTAATACTTCATACTTCATGCTTCATGCTTTGTTTTTCATACTTTTTTCGATTTATCAGAAAAATCTATATCTAAAGATTGATGAAAATTTTCCTGAACTTTGCGTGTTAAACGGCGAGAGACTTGACGAACGATTTGATTAAGTAAGCGATCGCCAGTATTTTGAATTAAGGATTTTGGTAGGTGTTTGATAAATTTAGGAAAATCAACCATTACTGTTAGATGCAATTCCCATTCAACTCTGGTTATTGGAGTTGATTGAATGGAAGTATCTTCGTTTTCCGTTTCGACTAAGTGTAGCGATGCCCGATAATCGACATCGTAACCAGGGGGTTGATAATCGGGAATGGGTATGGTGAGTATACGGTAAATACCTTCGTGGGCAGGTAAAAGCTCCAAACCGATTTTTGGCTCTACTTCATAACCGAAACTGCCAAAACGACCAATAATTAATTCATAACCATTTTCTCCTAAAGGTTTCACTTTCATTGGTTGAGCGCAACGAGAAAACCATTGGGAATGATTGTTAAGATATTGGGCTACGGTTTCGGCTGGTGCGGATAACTCCATACAGTCGCTGAAAGTACCATAAAATTTAGTTTTTTCCTCTAAATCTATTTCTAGAACTAAATCTTGAGTATCAGATAAATCCGATTCCACAGATAAAATTGTTTCCCCTGTCTCATAATATTTACACTCTCGATTGGTTGAAACCATAAGTGTATTCCTGTATACTTTAAGTTTTAGTTAAAATAATATTTCCCATCCTAAATGAGATATTTGGTAGTGAATCAGCAAGTTCATGGAAATATTAACAATCTGTCATAAAGTTCACCTAATCTCTACAATAGAAAACGAACAATAGTGATAAATGTTTCCCAAATTGGGGGTTATAATGAAAGCTTTTGTAGCAGGGGCAACAGGAGAGACAGGAAGACGCATCGTGCAAGAATTGATCGCGCGTAATATTCCGGTTCGTGCATTAGTTAGAGATTTAGAAAAAGCTAAAAGTATTTTGCCTGGTGATGTGGACTTAGTGCAAGGTGATGTATTGAAACCAGGAGATTTGTCTGAGGCTTTAGAAGATAGTACGGTGTTACTATGTGCAACTGGCGCAAAACCCAGTTTAGATCCTACCGCACCTTATAAAGTCGATTATGAAGGTACAAAAAATTTGGTGGATGCTGCAAAAGCGGTGGGAATAGAGCATTTTGTGTTTGTTTCTTCCTTATGTACTTCCCAATTATTCCATCCCCTAAATTTATTCTGGTTAATTTTAGTTTGGAAAAAACAAGCTGAAGAATACATTCAAAAAAGTGGTTTAACTTATACAATAGTACGTCCGGGTGGATTAAAAAACGAAGACAACAACAATCCCATTGTGATGAGATCCGCAGATACAATGTTTGACGGTAGTATTCCTCGTCAAAAGGTAGCTCAAGTATGTGTAGAATCACTATTTGAATCAGCTTCCCATAATAAAATTGTCGAAATTGTTTCAAAAGAAGATGCTGCTGCTAAAAGCTTTCAAGAATTGTTTACAGCAGTCGCATAAGCTCCTAAATTTGGATTGGGAGTCAACCGATCAATCGGAAGTCTGGCATTCAAAAGTCTGGCATTCAAAAGTATTAAATCCTTTTGTAACAAATAAAGCAAACACCTGCATTCTTGTTTAGCTAAAAGCATTGCTAAATAAGGTTTATAAAATGTGTTAGTTACGAGTAGTGAGTAGTGAGGAGTGAGGAGTGGGGAGTGAGGAGTTATTTTCTTATCTCCTTCTTTCCTTGTCTCCTTGTGCCCTTCTCCCCTTCTCCCCCTGATAATTTCCCAGTCACACAAAAATAATTATTGTTAGAATTAAACGAGTTGGATAATCCGGTTTGATTAATCGATTGCTAGATTACCGGAATAGTTCGATTTATTTTTGTTGTTATTTGTTATCTAGCTATCCTAAATAATATTAATGAGTCAAACTCTTAAAGGTTCTCCCTTCAAAGGCATTGAAAAAGTAATTGGACCTATAGCAGCTCTACTTGCCTTTGTCTGTATGTTTCAATGGTATATTCATGGTAGCTTAGAATCCAATAGCGATCCAGTATTTCAAAGGAATCTGCCACCATTAGTGATGGAAGGAGGCGATCCTTATATCCGCGCTTTGATGCGAACTATTTCCGCGAGTGAAGCTAATAGCAAACGCCCTTACTCTATTTTGTATGGTGGAGAACACATCAGCGATTTAAGCCGCCATCCTGAAAAATGCGTTACAATTACCGTCGGACCAAATAAAGGAAATTGTTCTACAGCTGCTGGCAGGTACCAAGTTATTAATAACACTTGGTTTAGAATTGCTGAGCGCTATCACCCCAACCAACCGATGCCTATGATGTTTTGGGCTAGCTATAGTTTTCAACCAGAATATCAAGATATAGTGGTTTATGCTTGGTTGAATGATTCTAGAGAATGGGGAGTCAATATTCCTCAATTATTGCGACAAGGAAAAATAAATAAAGTTTTAAAAGTATTGTCTCCTACTTGGACAAGTTTGGGATATGGCATCGAAACTAATTCCATAAGTAGTAGTTTACCGAGAATTTATCAGAAATTGTTACGAGAGGAATTAAGCGCGCTGAATGCTAATCAGGTTCAATAATTACTCATTTTGGTTAATCATACAGCATCTTGCAAGCTTATTCGCCCGCAGCCGGCTAAGGCTGGGGCTACTAAAACAAAGCCCGTCTACACGGGCGCTCATTCGGCGCATCTTTGTAAAAAAAATGGTATTACAAAAAAATAATAAAAAAACTCTGCCATCGGAGGCTGCAAAGTACATGAGGTACAACCATTAATTATTAAACTCTTGTGGTACGG
>DESS01000319.1:5727-11810 GCA_002361335.1 Richelia sp. UBA3308 | reverse complement strand
GTACGGGCATCCTGCCCGTTTATCATGTACCTCATTCAGATGAAATTTGCTGTAATTATGCTTCTACAAATTGTAATTAAAAAATTTGCGAATATTTTCTACAAATACTGCTGTATTTTCTAAATGTATATTGTGAGCAGTATTATTAATAATTTTTAAATTACATGAATCATTAACTTGAATCATTTTCTGATTTATCTCAACAAATTTTTGATCGTTTTCTCCTACGAGTAAGAGCAAATCAACTTGATTGTCGCGTAATTTTTCCCATAAAGAAGGTTGAACCCCGGTACCCATAAACCGTAGAGATTTAGCTAATTCTAAAGGATTATTTTGCAAGCGATTTTCAATCATTTGCGAGCATCGAGGATGATTTTTAATATTGCCAAAAATCTTCTGATTATACCAATTTTCTAAAAATTTTATCAAATCGTCTTTTTCAATACTTCTTACTAATTTTCTGGCTATTTGTTCATCTCGTTTAACCCTTTCTAATCTTTCTTTTTCTGTAAACAAACCAGGAGATGCTGATTCTAAAACAACTTTACTAAAATACTCCCGAAAGTGGAGTGTTAAATATAAAGCTAACCTTCCTCCCATTGAATATCCAACTAAAAAGCAGCGATCAACTTTTAATTTATCCAATAATTGTATTAAAGCATTGGCAGTTTGTGGCATTGTATAACAATCATCATCGCCCAACACTTGAGTTTTTCCATGTCCCGGAAGGTCAATATTTAGACAATAAAAATCATTATTTAATAAAGATATTACCTCTTCAAATTCATAACTATTACCCATAAAACCGTGCAAAAAAAGAATCAGTGGTTGATTTGAATTTCCACTGAAACAATAATGAAATCTATAATTTTTCAAATTCATTAAAAATAATCAAGACTAATCAAAACTAATAAAAATATAGATACCATTAGAAGGATTTTCTTAGCTAAAATTTGGCTCAAATTCAAATAAATCTAAACTTAAACCTAAATTTAAACTAAATATTTAAGGTAAAAATCTATCTAAAGCGGCCTTTAATTCTTGCATTTCAGCATCAATATTGCCATCTTTTGCGGCTCTAGCAACACACTCTGTAAGATGCTCATCTAAAACAATTCGCGCTACCTTATCAATTGCACCCCTGACTGCAGCGATTTGCAACAAAACATCCGGACAAGGGCTATTTTGCTGCACCATAGTCTTAATTCCTCTAACATGCCCCTCTATACGCGATAACCGATTAACTATTTTTCGTAAAGATTCTTCGCTATGAACGTGGGGATGAACTGAGTGCGTATGATTATGGTTATGTTCTTGCTTTTTATGGTCTTTAGTATCACTCAGTATCTGCTCGTTTTGCTTTGAAGTTCCATTCATCAGATATTATTCGGGTTAAGGCAGTATTTATAATCCTAACGCAATGGACAAAAAGTCAGTATAGATTTTGCAATCCCAAAGTGGCGGCGATAAGCCGCTCACCCATGCCCTTAGCGTAAGCCGCATTCTACGGATGAACAGCTTTGCTGCGGCTAAGGCGATTATATTAGCTTTGTCAATAGAGAAAACCCGAACCCTATTTTTGTTAATTTTTTTAATAAAATTGAACCGCAGGTACAATTCGCTTAATACCTTAATACTAAGCATTAAGGCTTAAAAAAGCGAAACTGAGCGCATGACGCACAACGTCAAGGGTTCTCTAAAAAGTTTTTTCTTCAAAAAACTTAAAAGCCCGTCAATTGGCGAGAATTCCAATGGGAACCTGCTTTCAATAGCTTTAAACATAATTGTCAAGAATAACTAACAATCAGGCTGACAAAAAAACGGTCTTGGTGATGAAATTTACATATTTACCAAAGTCAATCAGACAAATCAGTACACATTTATTAGCAATTATTGTCGGGGTTTTGCTCAGTGTTAATACTCTTTCAGTATTACCTTCCCAAGCAGAACCTGCACCGACTGTAGCATTAGACTCTTCGGAATTGATTGCCCAAAAGCCATCCAATGCAGCTGCGGCAATCGGAAATTCTAGTTTTGTTACAGCAGCAGTTAATCGAGTTGGAATGGCAGTAGTGCGTATTGATACTGAACGCACGGTAAGTCGTCGCCTTCCAGATCCATTTATGGAAGATCCTTTTTTTAGGAGATTTTTCGGTGATTCTTTTCCTAGAAACTTGCCTCCGGAACAGTTGCGTGGGTTAGGTTCTGGTTTTATTATTGACAAGAGCGGATTAGTTTTAACCAACGCTCACGTAGTTAATGAAGCAGATAAAGTAACAGTTCGTCTCAAAGATGGACGGGAGTTTGAAGGTAAAGTCCAAGGCGCGGATGAAGTCACCGATTTAGCAGTGGTGAAGATTGATGCCGGTGGCGATTTACCTGTTGCCCCCTTGGGTTCATCAAGCAACGTTCAAGTGGGAGACTGGGCGATCGCGGTAGGAAATCCTCTGGGTTTTGATAATACAGTAACATTGGGCATTGTCAGTACTTTGAAACGTCCCAGCAATGAAGTTGGTATTTCCTCGAAGCGTTTAGAGTTTATTCAAACCGATGCAGCAATTAACCCCGGAAATTCTGGAGGTCCTTTATTAAACGCCTTAGGCGAAGTTATCGGTATAAATACGGCAATTCGTGCAGATGCAATGGGTATTGGTTTTGCGATTCCCATTGACAAAGCCAAGGAAATCAGCATTGAATTGGAACGTAACGGCAGAGTTGCTCATCCATTTATCGGGGTAGGAATGAATGATTTAACTCCCCAAGAAGCACGACGAATCAATGACAATCCCAATTCTCCCATTCAAGTACCCGAAATCAGAGGTATTTTGGTTGGAAAAGTTGTACGAGATTCCCCAGCAGCTAATGCCGGTATCCGTGTAGGAGACGTAATTACTGCCGTTGACGGAAAACGCGTCACTAAGGGCGAAGAATTGCTCAACATAGTTGAAAATAGCGGTGTCGGTAAAACTTTACAGTTAAAAGTTCAAAGAGGTAATAGCACCAAGCTGATTTCATTGCAAACTGCGGATTTAAAAGATTTTTCTTAATTATTTAAGAAATTTAGGGCATGGGGCATTGTTTATTTCTACCCTTCCTTGTCTCCTTGTCCCCTACCCTAGTCCCCTTGTCCCCCCATCTCCGTTTACTCCCCGTTTACTCCCCGTTTACTCCCCTTGTCCCCTTCTTCCTTCAACTCTTACGCACAAAGGGTAAAAGGTCTTTTAAAATTACTTCATGATGGTGTTCTTGGGGATAATGTGCGACATCGTTAAGTTTGACGATTTGAGCATCGGGTACGGAATTAGCAAAGTTTTCTGCCATATCTAAACTTAACCAAGGATCAGTTTTTCCCCATTGAATCAAAATTGGTTTTTCCCATTGTTTGAATCCAGATTCTATTTCTGCCATTGCCTTTTTTAAATCCAAATTCCGAATTGTTGCTAATAAACTTCTTCCTGTAGCAGAAGCTTTTAAAAATGGTTTCCGATAAATATCTAAATCTTCATCTTTAACAACATAACGACTACCACCTTCTAAAGTTCTATCAACTAATAAAGGGTCTTGAGTCATCATTTCACCTGCAAAAGGTAGACCCATTTGTTGAATTTTCCAAGGTAATTTGGCTGTGGATAAAATAGGCGTGTTGAGTATAATTATGTTGGCTATTTTATCAGGATTGCGTAGGGCATATTGTAAGCCAACAGAACCTAAAAAACCTTGAACTACTAAGGAAAAACGTTCCAGTTCTAATGCTTCGATAAAACTACTTAAAGCTTTGATATATGCTTCTGGGGTGTAAGCAAAATCTCTTTTTTCTGGTTTAGCTGAAAAACCAAAACCAATCCAATCTGGTGCGATCGCCTTAGTTCCTTGTTGCGCTAATTCTGGCATTATATTCCGCCAGCTATAACTTTGGGATACTAAACCATGCAACAATAAAACAGGTAATAAGTCGCTTTCACCTACTGGTTCTGCTTGTCGATAAAACCATTCTAGTGAATCTACTGTTATTTTATGTTCTGTTATAGACATTATTCAAAAGCCTTACGCAAAGTTTTTTGTTATTCGTTCCTAATGTGAATTAGGAATTAAAGCGGTAGAAGTTGGAAAAATTAAACTTCCCCCTTAAATAGCATAGGCTTTTCAATGCTTTTAACAAAATCCCACCCCTTTTATTCGCTCTTATAGGAGAGGGAAGATCAACCCCACCCCTTAATCCCCTCCCCTCTAGAGGGGAGGGGAGATTTAACGTAGTTAAAGCGGGGGTGGGGTTCCATCGTTGATAATCAAAACTACGCTGATTTAAAAAATCGAATAATTTCACGAACATGTTCTAAAAATTGTCCGTCAGTAGAAAGTTGAGCGATCGCTTGTTTGGATTCTTTAGATAAACCTTCGTGTTCGGTATTGTTTGTTGCCCGTAATTTTTCGATATTTGCGGCGATATTGGCTAATTCTCTACGAGTTTCTTGTAAAAAATCTTTCTGCTTTGCTGCTAAGGAATGAGGATTTTCTGGATTGAGTTGTTGTTCCATGCGTCGAACTGTTTCTTCAAGACTGGTAAAACGATGGCGTAATTCTAGGATGTCTTCGCGGGGGTATGTTAATTCTTTGCCAATAGTTGTTAATCGCTTGTATAAATATTCGTAAGCACTAATAGCTGGACGTAAACCCGTCAATAATAATGCTGCACCAGAACTAATGTAACCAACAGCGCTGATACCAGTCACAGCTAATGTATAAAGACTAATTGCCGATAGTATATGTAAAATAATCGCAATTATCAAGGAGCGTCTGACTACAACTTTGATGTAATTTAATTGTTTCTTATCTACTGGGATTTCTTTCTCAATAGATTGTTCCGCATTAAATAAAGTTTCTTTAGCTTTAAAATGAATATTCCAGGGTACGGTAACAATTACTAACAGCCACCAAAAACTTGCACCACCAATTACCCAATCGAGAAAGTTACCAGCAGGAATATGGAACCATTGCAGTACACTAAATGCTAAAAGTGTTACAACCACGATACTGAAAGTACTGCTAATAAATAAATTTAAATACATCTTGGATTGTTTTTGTTAAAGTGATGATTTCAATGGTGATTGAAGATTAAGTTATACACTGAAATTCTTGTGATAGTTTGTATATTTACACAGTACTATTTGTATAATTATCACTAGAAAATGGTAATTTTAGATAGTTTATCTCTGATGGCAATGTGATAGTTTTAAAACTTGCTTGAGTTGCTTGATGTATCTTAAAATTCAGCGGCATCGAAAATTTGCTCTACGGTTAAATTTAGCTCAGGCAATGCTTTTGATTGAATTAAACCACTTTTTTGTGATTTCCTAACATACTGACCATTTACTAATTCGCAGATAGTAAAAGTCGGTTTTTTTGGACTACCAATAAACTCTTTACCACCAAGTCCTAAATAATCAACAATCCAGTATTCGGGTATGCCAATATCGCTGTATTCGTCAAATTTGAGTGCATAATCATCTTGCCAATTAGTGCTTACAACTTCTACAACTAATGGAACTGTTGCACTTTGAGAAACGGTAGATTCCTTTCTGTACAGTGGTTCGTTGGCTAAATTACGCTTATCCAATACTAGGATATCCGGTAAAAAGCCAGAATCTTTACCTACTGGTTTTACTAACACCTTTGTGGCAATGAAGTAAGGTAAATCAAGATTTTCAAACAAAGCTGATAATTTTCTGATTAAAAACCCTGTAACGTTCTCATGTTCCCCGAGTGGCTGAGCCACTTCTACAAGTACCCCGTCGTGCAGTTCATATATCTTGCCCCCCGTGTCTATGCTGGTGAATTCTTCAAATGTTATTCGTGTTTCGGCTAGTGCTTTGGGTAGCGTTTGAGTCATTTTTCCCCCTTGCCGTTTATTAATTCCTCTAGTTTGTCGATTTCATCCGGTCGATACAACTTAAATAAAAAGCTTTAAACCTTTATATTACAATACTTATTACCTTGATACCTTAATACTTTTGACGAAGGCAAGCGCGGTACTAGTACCGCTTCGCGGAAGTAAGAAGTAAGAAGTAAGAAGTAAGAAGTTTGAT
>DESS01000319.1:5170-5669 GCA_002361335.1 Richelia sp. UBA3308 | reverse complement strand
ATTTACGCCGTGTTGTACTAGTATTGTGAAACTTTCGGGCTGTCCTAATTTGATTAAAGCTATGGCAAAGGATTAATAAAAGTAAATGTAATCACATCTTAATTTGAGACAATTTGGTATGACTAAATAATTAGGAAGCATATATAATAGCTGTCTACCGATTTCTACCTTCATAAACTTTAGCTGAAAAGGGAAATATCCCAATTATTTTGGTAAAGTAAATTATTTAAGTATAAAAAATTAGCATGGAAAAACAGTTCGAGCGATTAGAACGTAACGAAGTTATATGTATAAATGAGGATAATTTTGGGAACCTAGAATTATCTACTACTTTTAAAGTTTTAGAATTGCTAGAAGTTATACAGAAATATATGAGTTTTCAGATGCCAGAAGCATCTTTATTTGATGAAGGTGTTGATTGTGAAATTTTAAGGTTAGGTGCTAGAGGTTGGAAAAAGGGAAAGGTGAGAATTTGTGTTGAATTTTGTGCTGAAGAACC
>DESS01000319.1:0-5113 GCA_002361335.1 Richelia sp. UBA3308 | reverse complement strand
TTAGAAGACCTTGCTGAGTTATTAGAATAAAGCTCTATATGTTAAAGTTTAATATTGAATTAATAACTTCTAACTCCTAACTTCTAACTGCTAACTAATAATTGTTATTACCATTCATCTTCATCATCGTAAATAGGTCTTCTTTCAATTTCTCGACTTCTTTCTCGGGGGTAAGACTCCGATTCATCTTCATTGTAGTATCTTTCAATGTCTCGACTTCTTTCTCTAGGTGGACGACGCTTGCGGGATCTTTGCTCTCGATCGTAGCGGATACGGCGACTGACTTCGTTGAAGAAATCGTGGCGTAGGTAAGGATAATCGCTTACCCATAAGTTACGATTAGGAATATATATGTCGCTGATTTTTTCTATTGTGCTTAAATCGGGACGGTTGGACATGACTAACATTTCTGCTATTTGCCCAGGATTAATTACCTTGTGAGAAGCTTTTAATGGCGCTTTAAGTAAGGCAGTAAATCCGGTTTCGTCTCCGACTTCCAAGTTAATTCGTTTTTCTCGGTTTTCTACAATTACTAAATCACCTCTATCGTTTACTGTTTCTTGTTTTCCAAGGTACTCTTCTGTAATCCACCAATCAAGAACTCTACCACGGAAAAAACCACAGTATTTATAACGACGAGATTTAAAATTTCGTAAACTAGCCCATAATACTGGCCCCCATAACCAGTAAAGAGCGCCTATAAGTCCGAACAAAAATACAATTGGGCCCAAACTAAGCCGAAAAATAACCCTTGCCAGTAAAATAACAGCTGCAATAATTACAGATATTAATAGCCGTTGCAAAAAATCAGAAAATTTCCCCCAATAGTATTTGTACTGGGAACCAGTGGCAATTAGGGGAATTAATTGTTCAAAATAGGAGCGTGTCAGTGGGACAAGCATTGTGGATTTTGGATTTTAGATTTTGGATTTTGGATTTTGATGGCACTGCGTTGCGGTAAAGCATTCCCTTGGAGAGGAATACTACCGTTTTAGCAATTCTCCAAGATTTGAGATTAATTTGAGATTAATTTGAGATTAAATAATCTTTTCTAATCCATATACTAACGACTTTAGCTGAAGAACTTTGCGAATTGCTAACAATACTCCGGGCATATAACAAGTTCTATCGCTAGTATCATGTCGTAAAGTGTAAATTTGACCGGCTGCGCCAAAAATAACTTCTTGATGGGCAATTAAACCTGGTAAGCGAACGCTATGAATTCTGACTCCTTCATCGGCTTCACTTCCCCGCGCTCCTGATATTTTCTCCGTTTCTTCTACTATAGCTTGGTTATAAGTTTTACCCATTTCTCCAAGCATTTGAGCGGTTTTGATTGCGGTACCGCTTGGTGCATCTGCTTTCTGGTTATGATGCAATTCGATGATTTCAACGTGCTCAAAATACTTTGATGCTGCAACTGCGGCTTGTTGAAGTAATATCACCCCAATAGAGAAATTAGGAATAATCAAACATCCGGTAGAAGCTTTATCTGCAAAATCTGCCAAATCTTCAATTTGTTCCGGACTTAACCCGGTAGTCCCAACTACAGGACGCACACCGTATGCGATCGCGCTACGAATGTTGTCATAGACGCAATCTGGGTGTGTAAAATCAACCACAACTCCCGGTTGCTTTTCTTGGGAGGCAAATGCTAGCATCGCTTCCATTTGATTGGTAATCGGAACTTCCAGAGGTTCGCTTAAACCAGCTAATTCTCCCGCGTCTTTATCTTGATGTTCTGGGCTTGTATCAATGGCACCCACTAAATTCATATCCGGCGCTTGGGATACCGCCTTGATTACCTCCCTACCCATTTTACCCGCAGCACCATTGACAACAACTGGTATTGGTCCTTGATTAGTCATATTATTTATACTTTTAAATCCACAAAGGAATTGTAGACGCTGATTAGCCAATCCGGGAAGATGGGGGAATAGGGAGATGGGGAGACAAGGGGACAAGGGGATAAATAGTTAGGAATTACGTCTGATGGGAATCAAAAAATGGCGTTGCTGAATTCGAGTATGAATAAGCTGTTAGGGACATATCCTAAGTGATTAGACCGATACCATATCACATCATTGCTCAGCTATATTTGACTTTTGACGAACGCAAGCGGTTTACTATTATAACAGCAAACAGTTGCGATACCTATCACATTCTCCGATGGTACATATAAGTAATACTCTCCCCTTGTCTCCTTGTCCCCTTCCTTGTCCCCTTGTCTCCTTGTCCCCTTCCTTGTCCCTTTCCGTAATTGGTAGGGAACTTGACTAATAAAAAGGGAGTCAATGGCTTAAACTTGTTATAAAATTAAGCTCTTCCTTGATTATCATTGGTTGTGTTGCCTTGGGTAAACTGTTTCCACTTCCAATTGTGCTACTAAGAGATAAAAACATTATTCAGGGTGAAATATTTACCAAGGTTGAAGGATATAAGGTATTTTTAATTTGTCTTTCCCTATTAATAAACGGCTACTTTTCCATGATGTGGTAGTTCGGGATTATATTGTATAAAATTTACTGACCATCTACTCACGATCGTGAAAAAATTAAAGCCGTAGAGCTTCGCTAGTTACAACGGTTCTCAGATAAATGAACAAAAAATTCTTTCTTACTTTACTTTCAAGCCCTGTACTGTTTTCGTCTATGGTGTCAATGGCGGTTTTTGCTCAACCAGCTAACGCCAATGAAACAGTTAATTCAACTACCAACCGCTTTTCTTGCGGACGAAAAACTACTAATGTAGCTGTAGCAACTCCTAAATTAGGTTGTACTCGTCTACGTAGAAATACTATTAATAATCAAGGTAGACAACAAGGTTTACGTCCCGACGAATTACCGGAATTGGAATTCACAGATGAAGAAAGCGATGCTTCTGTTGCTTTGTTCGGTTGCGATTGCCCTGCTTGTTTAAATGCTTTGCGTCAAATACGTGGCTTGCCTCCTATGGGAGTATAGATACAGCATATTTCATATGAGGGATCGGTACATTCTTACGGGCCTTCTCTGCCCGTACCACAAGAGTTTTAGAAAATTTTTTGCGGTACCTCCGGCCAACTTGCTTTCATACTGTAGTTTTCGTCTGTGAAAGCCAGGATATATTGAGATTCACTTTTCATAAAATTAAAGCTAGAGGTAATGCCAGACGTTATTTCTACCTTTTTTGTCATATTTAGGAATGGCCGCAACTGGCCGCCTTTTATGCGCGTGGTGCTTCTACACTCACTGAAAAATAAATTGGATACAAGCCATCGATAATCCATGGAGAAAAACAAACAATAATTCGGGCATTCACCTTGACTGATTGTTAAGGCAATAATAAGGCAATTGGGTACGGTACCATCCGAGACTTGTGACAATCGCGGCCATTCCTGATATTTTCAGAATTTATAGTAATTTATGAAAAAACTAATTATTAATAATTGCTCTAATTGCTCTTAAATAATCTACACTCAAAGTTATAGGGTTATAATTCCTCTGTTAAATGTGTTCCCATGAATGATTCTTTACCACCGGCTCTTGCTAAAATTGTTCAACGCTTCAAACGTGCTTCCGAACCTAAGCGACGCTACGAACAGTTAATCTGGTACGCCCAAAAACTTTCTGAGTTTCCAGAAGCTGATAAAACCCCCGAAAACAAAGTCCCCGGTTGCGTTTCTCAAGTTTTCGTTACCGCTTCTTTAGATAATGACAAAGTCACGTTTCAAGGTGATTCTGATTCTCAATTAACTAAAGGCTTGGTAGCGCTTTTAATTGAAGGGTTGAATGGATTAACACCTAGTCAAATCGCTCAACTGACTCCAGATTTTATTCAAGAAACTGGTTTAAATGTCAGTTTAACCCCTTCCCGTACTAATGGTTTCTATAACATTTTTAAAACTATGCAGAACAAAGCTGTGTTATTTCAACAATCTGTGTCGAATTAAACCACAAGCAACGGTAAAATAAATATTACTTAAAACACTAAGTAGGTTGGCGTTGAAAATAGCAATGCCGGACAAGTGATGGGGTGAATAGTGAGTAGTGAGATTGATCAAGGCTTTGGAGCCAGTTTACCCAAGCTGTAATATATTTGGGTTTATTTGTCCTTACTTACTTAACTATTAAACCTTTGAACTTCAAAGGAGGATTTATTTGAATGAAAACAGACTTTTCATCTACCTCTACTACTCGAATTGATGGAGTGGTAGAAAAGTTTTTATGGAATAAGGAAGATCAAAATTTTTCAATCGTTTATGAATATCACGGTGAAGGTTCTCCCATATTGCTTTTACCAGCTTTTAGTACCGTTTCCACCCGTTCGGAAATGAGCTCGATCGCTAAGGAACTTGCTGATAAATATAAGGCGTTCGCTGTTGATTTTCCCGGTTTTGGTGATTCTGGACGACCATTAGCTGATTATGGTCCTGCTTTATACAGAGATTTTCTGGAACATTTTGTGTTGACCAGGTTTGACCAAAAACCTGTTAAGGTTATAGCAGCAGGTCATAGTGCGCCTTATGTTTTATGGTTGGCAAATAAATATAAATCAGTATTTTCACAGATAGTTTTGGTAGCACCAACTTGGCGAGGTCCCTTAGCTGTGATGGGGGTAAATCAAGTTGTGCGAAATTTAGTTAAGGAGACAGTAAGGTTACCAATTATTGGTCAAGTTCTTTATAAACTCAATACTTTACCATCTTTTTTAAAGTTTATGTATCGTCGCCACGTCTATGTCGATGCTGAAAAACTAACTCCAGAATTTATCCAAGATAAATGGGAAAGTACACAACAACCGGGAGGAAGATTTGCTCCTGCGGCATTTGTTACTGGTAATCTTGATTTGGTAAGCAAAAGAGAAGATTTTCTGGAATTAGTTAGGGGATTATCAGTACCCATTATGGTAATCATTGGCAAATCTTGTCCCAAATCATCCCGCGATGAAATGAAAGCGATCGCCAATCTTCCAGGAGTAGAAAGTGTAGAACTTCCGGGTTCTTTGGGGATGCATGAGGAATATCCGGATGCGATCGTTGAGGCGATTTTACCTTTTTTAGCAATTTAATGGTTATAGTAAAGTATTAATCGGTAATTGAGAATAAATAATTTAAAACTCTTGTGGTACGGAG
>DESS01000045.1 GCA_002361335.1 Richelia sp. UBA3308 | reverse complement strand
GGGGAGGCAGGGGGAGAAAATTAACCCCGGGCATTGTAATAAGAGCGGAGTAGTACAAATCAACCTTTTTAATGGATAAAATGTTAGAAACTCTTGACACACAAGCTATAACCGAAGCCAACTGGATACTGATTAACCAGCAGCTACTTCCATTATTAGAAAGGAAGGATAAATTAAAGGCTATAGAAGACATCGAATTAGAAAAAGCTGTTGCTATAGCTATACAAGTTTTACAAGTAGGAGATTTTCAAACCCGGTGGGATGTGGCGAAAATATTTCCCAAAATCGGGGAAAAAGCTATTGCTCCGTTATTGGAGATTTTGCATTCGGAACAAGCTGACTCAGAGATTCGTTGGTTTGCACTTCGTATCTTAGGAGAATTTAACCAACCTTACCTAGTTATATCCTTAGTTAAATTCCTTGAGGAGACACAAGAAGAAGAATTAGCACTCTACTGTGCCCAAACACTGGCAAAAATTGGTCAACCTGCAATCACAGGATTAATTGAATTACTCAAAGACGAAAAATCTAGGTTATTAGCAGTAAAATCCCTTGCTCAAATTCGACGTTCGGAAATTATCGAACCCTTACTGAGTGTTGTTGATGATTCTAATGTAGAAGTAAGGATTACAGCGGTGGAAGCCCTTAGTAGTTTTCACCAAAAGGGTTTGATTCCTGTATTTATTAAAGCTTTGAAAGATACCTCAGCAAAAGTCCGTAAAGAAGCAATTATCGCTTTAAAAATGCGTGGTGATTTAAAAAAACAATTTGATTTAGTAAATCATCTTCAACCTTTAGTTTATGACATAAATTCAGAAGTAGGACAGCAAGCGGTATTAGCATTGGGATGTATGAGAGACGAAACCGCGATCGCAGTTTTATTTAATGTGTTGAGTTGGAATAATGCTGCTTTATCCCTAAAAAAAGAAGCAGTGCGGGCTTTAAATTGGAGCGGGAGTATGAAAGCCTTAGATTATTTAAAATATTGTCTTAACAATTGTCTAAAATCAAGTGATATTGGATTATGTGAAGAAATTATTGCTGTATTGGGAAGACAAGAATCAACAGAGTTAAAATCTTACGCTGCCAATATTGTGATTGACTTTCTCAACAGCGAACAAGAAATAGCCCTGACTCCGCAAATAAAACAAGCGATCGCTACATCTTTAGGAGAATTAAGAGATTCTGTAGCCCTGACTCATCTCGAAAAACTTACTTTTGATGATGATTCCAAGGTGAAATTATACGCAAAGGCTGCGATAAAAAAGTTTACTGCAGTTGAAAAATAAATTGTGATAATTTTCAATAGATACTCAGAGAAAAACATATATTAACAGTGCTCATTACTACAATAAGTATTTGAAAAGATAGATTATTGATCTAACTTTCTATAGTTTCAATTTTAAAAATTCGTTAACTCAAATAGTAATAAAGGCACAAATAAATATTAAAATATAAAATTCATCTAGGTGTGGAATTACTTCCATGACCAAAAATTAAACTGGATAGAAGCCTGCGGATTCATCGGTGGAGAAACATAAGACCAATATAATTATCTTCAACCACTTGACTTGAGACTACCGCGTTAATCCAAAATCTAAAATCCAAAATCTAAAATAGAATGACCGCTAAATCCCAACCCCCATTTTCTGCCCAAGAAATAGCTCAAGAAGGCATTAAACCTGAAGAATATCAAGAAATTGTCAAAAGATTAGGTCGCCACCCCAATAAAGCTGAATTGGGAATGTTTGGAGTGATGTGGTCGGAACATTGTTGTTATAAAAACTCCCGACCTTTATTAAAACAGTTTCCTACTACCGGAGAACGAATTCTCGTAGGTCCGGGGGAAAATGCTGGTGTTGTAGACTTGGGTGATGGTTTACAACTCGCTTTTAAAATTGAATCCCACAATCATCCCTCAGCAGTGGAACCTTTTCAAGGTGCTGCCACGGGAGTCGGTGGTATTCTCAGAGATATTTTTACAATGGGTGCCCGTCCCATTGCAGTCTTAAATTCACTGCGTTTCGGTAATTTAGAGGATAGCAAAACCCAAAGATTATTTAGTGGTGTGGTATCGGGAATTGCTCATTATGGTAATTGTGTGGGTGTTCCGACGGTAGGTGGAGAAGTCTATTTTGACCCTGCTTACTCTGGCAATCCTTTAGTAAATGTCATGGCATTGGGATTGATGGAAACACCGGAAATTGTTAAATCTGGTGCATCGGGTATTGGTAATCCGGTGCTGTATGTGGGTTCCACAACTGGACGGGATGGTATGGGAGGTGCGAGTTTTGCCAGTGCCGAATTAAGTGATGAATCTATTGATAATCGTCCAGCAGTACAAGTTGGCGACCCTTTTTTAGAAAAATCTTTAATTGAAGCTTGTTTAGAAGCCTTTAAAACTGGTGCAGTAGTAGCAGCGCAAGATATGGGTGCTGCCGGTATAACCTGTTCCACTTCC
Organism: Richelia sp. UBA3308; assembly: GCA_002361335.1. Taxonomy (GTDB): domain Bacteria; phylum Cyanobacteriota; class Cyanobacteriia; order Cyanobacteriales; family Nostocaceae; genus Rivularia. Next base: position 5,189 of record DESS01000045.1, on the reverse strand, counting down.
GAAATGGCTGCAAAAGGTGGTGTGGGAGTAGAATTCGATTTAGACAAGATTCCTAGCCGAGAAACGGGAATGATTCCCTACGAATATTTACTCAGCGAATCTCAAGAAAGAATGCTATTTGTTGCACAACAAGGTAGAGAACAAGAATTAATAGATATATTTCAACGTTGGGGACTTCATGCAGTAGTAGCAGGAACAGTAATTGAAGAACCGATAGTGCGGATTCTTTACCAAGGGAAAGTCGCAGCAGAAATACCCGCTACTGCTTTGGCAGAAAATACCCCTATTTATCATCGAGAATTATTAGCCGAACCTCCAGAATATGCTCGCAAAGCTTGGGAATGGACATCCAATTCTTTACCAAGTTGTACCCATGAAGGAATTGAAATCCAAGGTAAATTCCAAACTTGGAACGATATTCTTTTAACTCTACTTGATACCCCCACCATCGCTTCAAAATCTTGGGTTTATCGTCAATACGACCATCAAGTGCAGAATAACACCCTTATGTTACCCGGTGGAGGAGATGCGGCGATTATTCGCTTGCGGCCCGTTTCAGAGGACAAGGGGACAAGGGAACAAGGGGACAAGGAGATGGAGAGGGAAGAAACAATGCCCCATGCCCAAAAAGCTATTGCTGCAACAGTTGATTGCAATTCTCGTTATGTATATCTCGATCCCTATGAAGGTGCTAAATCTGTAGTGGCGGAAGCTGCACGAAATCTTAGCTGTGTGGGTGCTCAACCTTTGGCGGTGACGGATAATCTGAATTTTGGTAGTCCGGAAAAACCGATTGGTTATTGGCAGTTAGCAGAAGCTTGTCGGGGTTTGGCTGAAGGTTGTGAAGAATTATCGACTCCGGTTACTGGAGGAAATGTCTCTCTTTACAACGAAACTTTTGATTCTACAGGTAACCCCCAACCAATTTATCCAACTCCCGTTGTGGGAATGGTGGGTTTGATCCCCGATTTAACCAAAATTTGCTCCCAAGGTTGGCAATCTGAAGAAGATATAATTTATCTCCTAGGTTTACCAATTCAATCCCAAAATTCAAAATTCAAAATAGAATTAGGAGGCTCGGAGTATTTAGCTACTATTCACCATACTGTTGCTGGAAAACCGCCAACAGTCGATTTTGATTTGGAACGTCGCGTACAACAAGCTTGTCGCGAGGGAATTCGTCAAGGTTGGGTGCGTTCCGCTCATGATTGTAGTGAAGGTGGAATTACTGTTGCTCTGGCTGAATGCTGTATTAAAAGTAAACTTGGTGCCGAAATTCAGTTAGAGTTACCAGCAAACAATTCTCAAAGATGGGATGAAGTACTTTTTGGTGAAGGTGGTGCAAGAATTATTGTTTCTGTTGGGTTAGGACAACAAAAAATTTGGGAATCTTACTTAAAGGAACAATTAAATGATTATTGGCAACAACTTGGCAAGGTGGGAACTTCCCAAACTAGTTTGAGTATATTCACCATTGATAATAAAAGTTTAATAAACGTTACGATAGATAATGTAAGCACCCACTACTTTCAAGCAATAACAAGACGTTTAGCACTCAGCCGACAGTTAAATAGTTAAGAGACAATTAAATAACTGGCAACTGACAATTAGTATCACTGAGCATAAATACTGTAATGTGGTAAATGGATGGTTAAGAATTAATTAATTTTTATTTAACAATCCAGTTTCACAATCCCAGTGGCTTGAGTAGCACCCTTAATTTTTTTGTTTAAAAAAAAGTTTTAAGGTAACCCTTGACATCATCATCAGGAGCATAGCTAGCATGATTCCCCCAAATTCCAAAGTCGTCACTTCGGATAAATACGCCCAAATTAATGGCAATCCAATAAATGAAAATGAACGTCCCGATAAACAAGAAGAAGCTTGCGGCGTTTTTGGCGTTTATGCACCCAAAGAAGACGTTGCCAGACTAACTTACTTTGGATTGTACGCCCTCCAACATCGAGGTCAAGAATCCGCTGGGATTGCCACTTTTGAAGGCAAAAAGGTGCACCTGCATAAGGATATGGGTTTAGTTTCCCAAGTGTTTAACGAATGTATCCTCGATCAATTACCAGGTAGTATAGCTGTGGGTCATACCCGTTATTCCACCACAGGTTCTAGTCGTAGAGCTAATGCTCAACCAGCAGTTGTTGAAACTCGTTTGGGTGAGATAGCTTTAGCCCATAATGGTAATTTAGTCAATACAACACAATTGCGCGACGAATTGCTCAAACAAAGTTGTAATTTAACTACTACAACCGATTCAGAAATGATAGCCTTGGCGATCGCTGAGGAAATAAATGCAGGAGCCGAGTTGTTGGAAGGAGCGATTCGTGCTTTTAATCGTTGTCGAGGAGCCTTTAGTTTGGCGATCGCAACAAGTGAAGGCATAATGGGAGTGCGTGACCCAAATGGAATTCGTCCCTTGGTAATTGGGACATTGGAAAGTGATTCAACACGTTATGTTTTGGCTTCAGAAACCTGTGCTTTGGATATTGTTGGTGCAAAATACCTGCGAGAGGTAGAACCAGGAGAGATGGTTTGGATTACTGAAGAAGGTTTAGCATCGTTTATGTGGAGTCAGAAACAAGAAAGGAAGCTATGTATTTTTGAAATGTTTTACTTTGCTCGTCCGGATAGTGTAATGAACGATGAAAGTTTGTATAGCTATCGTATGAGGTTAGGGCGAAGATTAGCACAAGAATCTGTAGTGGATGCCGATATTGTTTTTGGGGTTCCAGATTCAGGAATACCTGCTGCAATTGGTTTTTCAGAAGTTTCGGGAATACCCTATGTGGAAGGATTGATTAAAAATCGCTACGTGGGAAGAACTTTTATTCAACCTACCCAAGCAATGCGGGAATCGGGCATCCGCATGAAACTAAATCCCCTCAAAGATGTGTTATCTGGTAAAAGAGTAATCATCATAGATGATTCAATTGTCAGGGGTACAACAAGTAGGAAGTTAGTAAAATCGTTACGGGAAGCAGGTGCGTTAGAAGTTCATATGCGAATTTCTTCACCTCCTGTTACTCATCCCTGTTTTTATGGTATTGATACGGATACTCAAGACCAATTAATTGCTGCAACCAAAACAGTACAAGAAATTGCCAAGCATTTACAAGTAGATAGTTTGGGGTATCTCAGTTGGGAAGGAATGTTAGAAGAAACCCATCAAAATACCAACAGTTTTTGTTCGGCCTGTTTTACAGGAGATTATCCCGTACCGGTACCGGAAAAACTTAAACGTTCTAAATTGATGTTAGAAGAAGTAATGGTTTAAATCGAAGGAAGAAGGCTGGAATTGCCATAGGAATTTTATCACTTACCCATTTACAGGTAGAGTGGGGCGCATCAAACATTTATGACGATGACTTATTCTACCTATATGTTTAAGTTAACAATTTTGATAATTCTAGCCTAAATCGTCTTCTTTGTAATATTAAGAATCATTAATGTGCCAGACTACGCATTGCGTAGTCTTTTTAATTGAAAGGTTTTATCCAAGGTGAATTTGGATGGCGATCGCAAGAAATTGAAGATATAGCGGTTTTTGGTTGAGTGGGGTACACGAAACTACTCCCCTTCCCCTCTCCTTAGTAAGGAGAGGCTTTAATAGTTATTACCTTAATACTTTTGACTTTTGACTGACGCTGCATAAGTTAATTTGACTCACGCCTATGAATTAACGGAACAGTAAAAACCATACCTCAAAAGCGCTGTACAGGATGGGAAGGGAGCAAGAATATTATCCCTTCTCCCTTTTCTTTTACATCTTGTTTGAGGATGTCCTAATTTTTCTTTTCCGAAATAATACAGTTATTAACTGTAGTTTCATGAAGCTGGCTTTATCAATGGCTGATAAGTTCGTAAATTAGGGGCGTTATGAAAAAAATCTTGATTTTAGCAGCTAATCCCACTGATACAAATAAACTACGCTTGGATAAAGAAGTGCGAGAAATTCAAAACGCTCACAGACAAGCTAGGAATAGAGAAGAAATTGAAATTATCAGTGAGTGGGCACTACAAGTTGATGATTTGCGATAAGCCTTCGGCATGCGCTTCGCGATCGCTATTATTGTATTACAAGCCAAACATCGTTCATTTTTGCGGCCATGGTGCGGGGGATGATGGTTTGCTGTTGGAGGATAAAAACGGACAAAAGCAATTTGTCAATAGTGAATCTTTAGGGGATTTATTTAAATTATTTGAAGATGATGTTGAATGTGTGGTGTTGAATGCTTGTTATAGCGAGGTGCAAGCAGAAGCGATTCAGGAGCATATTAATTGTGTTGTTGGTATGAATTATAAAATTGGGGATAAAGCCGCAATTCAATTTGCGACTGGTTTTTATGATGGTTTATTAAATGGTAGAAATTATCAAGATAGTTTTGATTTTGGTAAAAATGCTCTTGATTTAGAAAGTATTCCGGAATCGCAAACGCCACAGATAAAGATTAAAGATAATTCTCAAAGTTTACTTAACTTAGATGCAATAAATAGTAAATCAAATAAGGATAAAAATAATATGGGTGGCGGTAACTATAACGAGCGTATTCAAGGTGATTATATTCAGCAATCGGGTAACTTTGGAGTTGGTGTTAATAAAGGAACAATTAACACTGAGAAATTAGCCGCAACCTACAACGAAGCTCAACAAAAAACTTTAGCCGAAGCAGCAGCAGAAATTCAAAAACTACTCGAACAATTAGATAAATCTTACAATACGAGTTCTTACTCTGGCAAAATTCAAATAGCAGATGAAACTATTAAAACTATTGAAAATAATCCAGATATAAAAGCACGGATAATTAGAGCATTAAAAGTTGGTGGTGTTAAAGCCTTTGAGCAACTTCTTAATCATCCCGCAGCTAGTTTTGTAATTGGTGCTTTAGAAGATTGGCAAAAGAAAAATAATTAATCATAGGGTTCGTAGTTGCGCTTTAGCGCCAAAATTCGTAATTGCGCGGTGACTCCCCTCCTATTCCAGAATTAAGAAGCGCTAAAGCGCAACTACAAACAATACTTAATCTTGCAAAACTACTAATTTTACCTATCAAAAAACTATGAATAACAACGAAGATAATCAAAATCAATATAGAAATGGTGATTATATTCAACAAACAGGCAACTTTGGAGTTGGTGTTAATAAAGGAACAATTAATAGTATTAACAATCCTCCACCA
>DESS01000148.1 GCA_002361335.1 Richelia sp. UBA3308 | reverse complement strand
AAATCTCCTGCATTTCCGGTTGCGTCTGGGTAAGCAGCAGCAGCCAATGCACTCAAACTACCAATTATTTCTACTGACTCAGTCGCATTAACGACCAAATCTCCCCCCTGCAAAGCCCCCAGAGTACTTGTCTCTATCTGGGCATCCGTGAGACTGACACGTTTACCTTGTACTTGAATCTCCCCAGCACCTTCCCCACTGGCATCGACAGTTGCTTGCCCGGATAATTGAATATCTCCAAAATTTTCTACGCCACTATAATCCAAGGCAAAACCTTTTTCACTAGGCACCAAACTAACTAAACCATTTCCAGCAACACTGCCTAATTCAATCCTTCCCCCAGCAGTTTTCAGCGTTGCTCCTTCTAAATTAATATCCCCACCAACCAAGGCTAAAGTTTTATCTCCTTCCACCCGCAAAGCATCTTGTGTATCAATAATGTCAGAAGAAGTCCTTCTTCCCTGACCATTTCCTTCTACCCGAATTAAACCAGGATTGCTACCATACTGCAAACCCAAGGGCAGATTAACAGTTAACAAAGCCGATTCTTGAGGATTTGTGGCACTAAATTCAGAACCATCACTAAATTTCATACTATTGGCAGATGTGCCAATAAAAGAACCACCAATATTTAATCGAGCATTTGGTCCAAATACAATTCCCGCAGGATTAATCAAAAATAGATTTGCACTACCATTAGCTTTGATTAAACCATCAATATTAGAAATCGAACCACCGGTAACTCGGTTAATAATATTTTCAATATTTGTACCATTGCGAAAAAATGCCTCGGAGCCATTGGGAACCGAAAATTCCTTGAAACTGTGAAATAGATTGGTTCCGGCTTCCGTTCCTCCGGTGATGTTATAAATGTTGTCAACTAAATTGACATTAGAATTATTTGGTAGAGTTGCATCCGGAGTGATTTTATCGGGAGTAATTTGAGCAACCGACGGTAGCTGAGGACAACAAAATGCGATCGCGCTTCCAACTACAAAAGCCAAACTTTGCTGCCAGTAGAAACCCATAAATACCTCAGACATAGGATTTTTCCCTTCCAAAGGAAATTTAGCATAGAACGTTCTACTAGTTATATAGGGGTGAGTTTAATTAACTTATGCAGTTTTGTGAGAAAAATGCTTTACCTGGCGGTTGAAACCGCCAGAACCGATAAAATATCCTCTGGGAGCAACGCGAAAAAGTGAGATATACGCATTTAAGTGAGCAGGGGGAGCAGGGGGAGCAGGGGGAGCAGGGGGAGTAAAGAAACTGATTTCATCTAAAATTTAATGGTGAAAAGCTTACCATATAAGAAATACAGGCATTTCTACTCAAGTGCATGTCAGGTTCTCAACCAGCATCCTCAGATCCCCCCTGCTCACAGAATCGCGTTGCTCCCTATCCTCTTACAAAAAGATAAGCGAGGAAAAATCATGAATATTGATACAGAAATTTTGCAAACGATTAAAACAATGCCAGAATCTCTCAAACAAGAAGTTCTACATTATGCTAAGTATCTGATAGAAAATTACTCGAAAGATGTTTCACCAGAGCAGGCTCCTGTCAAAAAACGTCGTTCAGGCATCTTAAAAGGGACGTTTGTTTTACCATTGCCTGATGATTTTGATGAGTCGTTGGCAGATTTTAAGGAATATATGGAATGAGTGATTTTTTGTTAGATACTCATACCTTTATCTGGTTATCTGAGAATGATTCTAATTTGCCTAATAAAATAAGAGATATGATTGATGTAGCAGATAGGGTGTATCTAAGTATTGCTAGTCTCTGGGAAATTGCTATTAAGTTGAATATTGGTAAGTTATCACTGCAACAAAGCTATGAAAATATTGGGGTTGAAATTGAATCCTCAGATATTCTCTTATTACCTATTTCATTTATTGACACCCTGCAAATTCGTCATCTCCCCCTACATCATCGCGATCCATTTGACAGAATGTTGATCGCTCAAGCAATAAATAGATCGCTTGTTTTAATTAGTCGGGATACTAAATTTGATGCTTATCCAATTCAGAGATTATGGGAATGAATTGACAACCTTTGGATAATGGCTCTTAGAGGATGTTTAATAAGTATCGTTTACGAGTTTTATTTATAACCCATCCTCACATCCTCTAAATTTCATCGTATTAAAAGTAGAGGAATAGTTAATACGCCGATGAACATTACAATACCAAGTAAAAAATAAATTAAAAAACGATTAGTTCGGTAATCAGCTCGTTCAATTTGCCAGAAAACTTTATTGTAGCGCCAAGCTGCTAAACCAATAAATACAAGACCAAAAATTACCAAACATAACCCTAAATTTTCGGAATTAAAAACAGGATGATTTTGGAATATTTGTTGAGATTTGGTCATTTGTGGCTGACGTAAAAACAAACCGAATCTGGCGATCGCTAAACCAAAACCGATTAAAGCAATTGATGTCCGTAACCAAGCTAGAAAAGTGCGTTCGTTAGCTAAATGTTCTCGGAGGCGACTGTCTCTATTTTGGTTCGCCATTACTGAGTGTAAATTAGTGAATCTTTTATAATTTTACCTTTAAGTTAGTATCAACTGTAAAATAAAGTTATTCTATTAGAAAACAGAGGTTTAATAGTAAATAGAAAAGCAAATTAATTAACAATTACAAATTAATTTACAGCATATTTCATCTTACACCGGTAAATTGGCACGAGCCTTCTCTGCCCGTACCACAAGAGTTTTAAAATATATTACTGTACGAAAAATAAAAGTAAATTGCTGTATCACTCCCTTCCTCTTAACTACTCACAACTCACTCCTCACTACTGACTACTCACCACTCACCACTCACTACTCACTCAAAAATAATGTCCATTCGTAAAACATTATCTTTACCCAATATTGAACTTTCTTACTTGGAATGGAACCAAGGAAAACAACCTTTATTATTACTGCACGGTTTAGCTGACAATGCCTTAGTTTGGTCTAGTTTCGCCGATTATCTTGCAGCAGATTATCATATAATAGCCCCAGATATGCGGGGTCATGGTGAAAGCAGTAAACCCGAAAATGACTATACCTTTACAAGTGCGATCGCGGATTTAGAAGCTTTGATGGATAATTTGGGATGGGAAAACGCTCATGTAGTAGGACATTCCTGGAGTGGTAAACTAGCCTGTATTTGGGCAACCAAGAGTCCCCAGCGTTTAAAAAGTATGGTATTAGTAGATCCGATATTTATCTGGAAAATGCCGGATTTTTTCAAACTAACCTTTCCAATATTATACAGTGTTTTACCCTTTCTCAAAGGAATGGGACCTTTTGCTGATTATGAAGAAGCCGAAAAACAAGCACGTCAATTAAATCAATATCAAGATTGGACACCATTACAAAAACAAGTGTTTCAAGCCAGCATCGAACAAAAACCAGATGGTAATTGGGGTAGTAAATTTACCATCGCAGCAAGAGACGGTATTTTTGATGAAGTAATGCGCGTACCCGGATTAACACTACCAGTAAATATTCCCACTCTCTTCGTACAACCAGAAAAAGGAGTTAACCGTCAAAACTGGCAATTAAAGCCTTATAAAACCTATTTAAAAAACTTACAGATATCGAAATTACCTGGAAATCATTGGTGTTTCATGACACAACCGGAATCATTTAATCAAACAGTAGCCGCCTTTTTTGAATCTGTTAGTTGATAGTTGTTAGTTGTTAGTTGTTAGTTGATAGTTGTTAGTTGTTAGTTGATAGTTGTTAGTTGATAGTTGTTAGTTGTTAGTTGTTAGTTGTTAGTTGATATTTTATCTACTAACTCCTAACTTCTTACTTCTTACTTCTTACT
>DESS01000212.1:22847-29863 GCA_002361335.1 Richelia sp. UBA3308 | reverse complement strand
AGTGTACTAGGACATAACTCCCTGGGCAAGAAATTCTTCATAAAGCTGTTCTAAACCCTCAACCCGAATCCGAAAGGATGTCCCCTCAGCAAGATGCTTGTCATCATTTTGAACTAGAAAAATTTGGATCTCATCTCGTTCAACAATCGCCATTTTTAGGGGTTTACCTTCTGTATGGATTGCTGTGAAACCTAACTTTTCGTAGAATGCGATCGCAGTTTCCACATCCTTACCAGCAGGAATTAGGGGACTAAGATTTTTGAGTTTGTGTAATTTTTCCATAATATTATCCCTATTCTGTCACTTTCCGGTATTTACTAATAGTAGAAACCAATAGTGATTTCTCAAAAGCTATAAAAATATAGAATTTAAAAATACAAAATTGGTCAATTAATAAAATTTATTTCCGCTTAGGTATACCCCTTGATTTTATATTAGTAAATAAGTCGTCAATTCCTTTGTATATAAGAGTTTCGATATTAGATAAATTAATAAAAAATAAAATTTTCGGAGAGTAACACAAGAAGATAATCTAATTTTAAATAACTCTCCTGCTGATTTATTTTACTTGATTTAACTCAACAAGTTAGCATGTAAACTTTTATTACTAATTTGTTTTTTTTCAGTTTGTTGCAATTTTATGTGTTATATATGTCTTGGATTTATTCGGCTTTTACTGTGGGACCCTTGTGTTCTGGGGTGAATTTGACATGTATCAATTAAGTTATTCTCAATCTGGCCGATCCAATGCCAAGATAGAAAACAATGGATAATGCTGTACGGTCTAACTATCACCATATCAAGGTGTATCCGATCGCAGGTGCCCTTGGGGCCCAAATCCAAGGTGTGGATCTTGGACAATCCATGAAAACTGAAGTGATTTCAGAAATCCGCCAGGCCCTCCTTGACCACTTGGTAATCTTTTTCGATCGCCAAGAACTTACTCCCCAACAGCAGCTTGCCTTTGCTCAGAAGTTTGGTCAGCCAATGGAATACCCATTGGTGAAGGGATTACCCGAATGTCCGCAGGTTACACAAGTGATCAAGCTCGAACAGGAGCGCATGAACTTCGGCGGCGTTTGGCATTCTGACACTGCATATCTGGAATGTCCGCCAATGGCAACCATGCTCTACGCTGTGGAAATCCCACCCTACGGTGGTGATACTCTTTTTGCCAACCAGTACATGGCCTATGAGACTCTCTCGGATGGTCTTCAGCAGACACTTAACGGACTCGTGGCTATTAATACCTCGACAATGGCTCATGCCTTCAAAACCCAGGTAGACCGCCTACGGGATGTAGATTCACAGCAGAAGGTAATGGTAGCAGCCCATCCGGTGGTGCGCCCCCACCCAGAAACTGGACGAAAGGCGCTTTACGTAAATACTAACCATACAAAGCATTTTCAAGGTTGGACAGTAGAGGAAAGCCGACCTCTACTTGACTATCTCTTTAAGCACCAAGTTAGACCGGAATTCACCTGTCGTTTTCGCTGGCAGCCTGGTTCTGTGGCTTTCTGGGATAATCGCTGTACCCAGCACAATCCGGTAAATGACTATCATGGGTTTAAACGTATAATGCATCGGGTCACATTGGATGGGAAAAAGCTGGGCTGAATGCCAATACTAACTGGTATGTTAGTTCTATTTTTGGCATTGCACAATAGAAGTATTAATTTGAGCGATTGCCTCCGGCACCCTTTCGTTGCCGATCGCGATGCAATAGAGCCTTTGACAATTTCGGGTAAGAAGGATTTCAAAAAATCTTGAAATTACATTAAGAGGAAATTTTATACGATGGGATATCGATATCATGGTACAGATATTGACGGGCCCAGTCTCAATCCAGAAGAGTTGTATGTTCGGGGTAAAAAACTGAACGATGTGATTGGTAATTTTTCATTTTCAGCAGCAATCTATCACTTACTTACGGGTGAAGAAGCGACTCTATCCCAAGAACAACTCCTCGACTGCTATCTTGCCAAAGCACTGTCAACTCTGACAGAGGATGATGTAGCCCTAGAAATAATTCGGACTGTAGTTGCTTCAGGTGCAACCTTTTCTCAAGCGATTATTGCCGGGTTGATGGTTGACAAAACCCAGTCCTTGGAACAGACGATCGCTGCCTTTGACTTGGATGCAATAGGACTGGATCGAGATAGTCAAGTTGGACTATATTATATCGGTCTAATTCCTTCCTTGATGGCTATGGCAATCGAAAGTATACAGAGGATTGAGGGAAAAAGTCTTGATGGTAAAATAGGTAAATATACTAGGGGAGAGCAAGACTATATTGAAGCTTTATTTACCCTCTGTACCAATAGGAATTTTAGCAACTCAGCCGAGAAAAAAATCTTCAACGATGTGATGGTGAGCTTGCATGCTGGCTGGGGTTTTCTTGCTCCCACAGTCATGTTACCCCGGGTTGCCATCAGTACCAGAGTTCCGATATCCCAAGCGATCGCGGCCGGTTTTACAGCTGCTGGGCCTGCTCATGTAGGAGCTTGCGAAAAGGCAATGGAGTTCTTCACTGGCATGGATAAACAGTGTTCAGGAGAGCCAGAAGCAGTAGTGATTAAGTTCTTGGAAGAGCGGCTTGCCAAAAAGCAGAAAATTCCCGGTTTTGGGCATCCAATGTTTAAGGTAGATTCAAGAAACGCTCGTGTACGGGATATTATATCAGAGATTGATCTTCAATCAAATTTTATTCGACTTTATGATATTACGGCCAAGTTTTTGAATGATAAACTGGGAATTTATCCAAACATTGATGGTATTAGCGCTGCTGTATTTTTGTCTTTAGGGATGAGATCCCCCTATGGAACAGGACTATTCCTGTGTTCGCGCACTTCTGCAATGGTTGCTCATATTCTCGAACAAAAAGAAAAACCTCCTTTTGGTGCTACCAGTGAGGAAATTCGCAAATGGTTTGGTCCTTTTGCTGTGGGATTTGATTAAAAATATATCTAGAAAAAATAGTATACTTAATCAGCGATTATACTTATACTAAAAACTGCTGATTGTCAAAATTAATCAGTAAAGCTTTATAAGTGGTTCAGGTTGAGTAACAAATGACAAATATAGCAGCCAGTCAAAAAGCGATCTCTAAACAATGGTGGCTTCTATTTGCTGTGAGTTTAGGAACGTTTTTGTTCTCGTTAGATGTTCATATTGTTAATTTGGCTCTGCCTACACTGGCAGAAGATTTGCATAGCGATTTTGCTACTGTTGAGTGGGTTCCCCTAAGTTATTCTCTGATGCTGGCTATCTTGGTGCTTTGTGTGGCCCGTTTGGGGGATATGTGGAGCAAGAAATGGCTTTATCTGATTGGATTCGCCACATTTACCACAAGTTCATTGATATGTGGAATCGCTACGACAATTCACTTATTGATTGCAGCACGGATACTTCAAGGATTTGGAGCTGTGTTTATTGCAGTACTCTCCCCGGCGATCGTCACAGAGGTTTTCCCTGATACAAAACGAGGACTAGCCCTAGGGATTATTACTAGCACAGGTTGGGTCGGTGTGTCATTGGGACCCACGGTAGGAGGAGTGCTTCTAGAGTACTTTGGTTGGCGTTCAGTTTTCTTGGTGAATGTGCCAATTTGTTTGATCGCCATATTGTTAGTGATGTTAGTACTTCCAAGAGGTAGTAGGAATACGGATAAAAAGTATTTTGATTTTTGGGGAGCCTTACTTTTGGCGATCGCCTTGACTTGTCTTTTACTGGGGATGACACGTATACAAGAAGAGAATTTTGGTGGCAATTTAACCTTGGTTTTATTGGCGATCGGGGTGATGGGTTGTGTTAGTTTTTTGTTATCCCAGAAGAAATCTGCTCAACCTTTGGTTAACCTGAATTTATTTCGATCCCTAGAATTAAGTTTCAGTCTATTGCTAAGTTCAATTGGCTATCTTTTTACCAGTTGTGTAATTTTCATTTTGCCCTTTTTTCTGGAACTTGTTAAGCATTATTCCGAACAACAAGTAGGATTATTAATAGCGGTGGTACCTATCTTAGGAATTTGTGTAGGCCCTATAGCAGGTTCGGTGGCCGATCGTTTTGGCGAAAGAAGCATTAGTACCATCGGATTAGTATTATTACTAATTAGCTGTTTGACAATTAGCACCTTTAGCGAAGAGTTGACGATTGGAGGTTATTTATTACGGATGATTCCCTTGGGAATCGGTGTAGGTTTGTTCCAACCCCCTAACCAAAGTGTGATTATGGGCAGTGTACCTCCACAATATCTCAGTGTTGCTTCTGGCCTCTGGTTCTTTTCACGAGCCTTAGGGCAAGTTATGGGTATAACGTTGATTGGTATTCTGTTTTCGCGCTTAACAGCTAGCCAAATCCCAGCAGGCACCTCATTTTCAGTCACAACAGCACCAGTTGAAGCATTAGTATTTGGAGAACAAGTAAGTTTTCGCATTGTCTGTGTAATTCTGATAGTTGCGGTAGTTATATCTGGATTCCTATGTGTAAAAAGGAGTAAGGAGTAAGGAGTAACGAGTAACAACTATCACGGTAAGAATGGATTACACTGATTACACCGCAAAGCACGCTCCAACGCTCCAACTAATAACTAATTTTTCACAAAACTTTACACTGGCCTTGAAATCTTAATAAATGGTCGCACAATACCAAAGCCACCATAGCTTCCACCATGGGAACAGCTCGTGGTAATACGCAGGGGTCGTGTCGTCCTTTTGCAGCTAAAACTCCAGCTTCACCGGTTTTAGTTACTGTTTTCTGTTCTTTTCTAATAGTCGCCGTAGGTTTAAATGCTACGCGAATGATGATATTTTCGCCGTTAGAAATACCACCTTGAATACCACCGGAACGATTTGTGACAGTGCGAATATTACCTTGCTCATCGGTGTAAAATTCATCATTATGCTCAATTCCTGTCAGCAAAGTACCGGCGAAACCAGAACCAATTTCAAAGCCTTTACTAGCGGGAAGGGACATTACACCCTTAGCGATATCGGCTTCCAATTTATCAAAAACTGGTTCTCCCAAACCTTTAGGAACATTTCGTGCGACACATTCGACTACTCCACCAATGGAATTACCATCTCTACCAACTTGTTCAATTAATTGCACCATCCGCTCGGCACATTCAGTATCGGGGCAGCGAACAATATTGCTTTCAACTTGTTCTAAAGTAACCATTGCAGCGTCTACTTCACCTTCCAAATCCTTAATGCGCTTCACATAACCGATGACTTCCACACCAGCGACTTGATAGAGAATTTTTTTAGCGATCGCACCAGCTGCGACTCTACCAATTGTCTCTCGGGCCGAGGATCTACCACCACCTTGATAATTACGAATACCATATTTAGCATCATAAGTAGCATCAGCGTGGGAAGGGCGGTACATTTGCACCATCTCGCTGTAATCTTGGGGACGAGTATCTTTATTTTTGACCAAAATTGAGATTGGCGTACCTAAAGTTTGTCCTTGGAATACCCCCGAAAGAATTTCACAATGATCGGCTTCCTTCCGAGGGGTTGTAATTTTACTTTGTCCAGGTCGCCTGCGATCTAATTCTACTTGAATTTCCTCTGCAGAAATTTCCAATTGTGGTGGACAACCATCAATTATCACTCCCACACCACCACCGTGGGATTCGCCGAAGGTTGTAACGCGAAATAAATGACCAAAAGTGTTACCCATGATGATGTTGAGGAGATTTTAAGTTTACGTATTTTAGCCGATGACCTGTTTTTGGTTCAAAGACACACATAACAAGAATATATTTTGACTTTGACTATTACTAGGGGTATAGTTTTGATATTTATGCAGTTTTTTTAGCAAAAGCCACACATATCATATTCCCACACAAGTGTCAGATGAATTAGAGGGAAAAAATATCGTCTTCTAGACTCGGATATTAACTTTGAGTTGATCGGATCTTTGAATCAACTAGTTTTTGTCAAAGTCCCTTGAAAATATCCCATACCCAGCATCAGAATCAGTAGAAACTATTCCAAAAGCTATTTCTAATTATTAACCTTACCTGGTTTTCAGCAAAAATCTGGTTTCTCCACACCACAAATTCTTGCGCCCTTATATAGGATTGCTTTATTCTTCATTCTTTAAACAAAAAATAAAAATTATTAGAATGATTCTATATTTCAATAAGAAATGTTAACTTATCCAAGTTAAACCCTTCTATCAAAAGAATTAAATAGCCTGGCTTGTATAAGGCTATATGTCTTGAGATAGATGATTAAAAGAAACTAAATAGTTAACTCAAATGAAAAGCTGATACATAATTACAAAACATTAACTGTAAAGTTTATTAAATAAATGCTCATTTTCCCAATAAATTTATATATACTTAATTTCCATGTAAGTTAAATATATTGATCCCGCTGGGAATTAATAAATTATCGCTCGATTTCAATCTATATATTCTGCTTTGGAGGAAAAAAAATGGCTTTGTCACAAACTACCGATATGGAAAAAACCTACTCTTTGTTAATGGTAAAAAGCTTTTTGATATGGACTTTTACGCTGGCAGTATGCTTGCTGGTTGTCGGTTTTCCTTTAGTTGTTTTAATGGCCACAGTTGGATGTTTGCTTTCTATTGTTCTGCAATCTGTAATGCCTGCTAGCGCGGTTTTAGTTGTAGCGGGTAGTTTGATTATGTTTAATGTAATGGCAGTAGTAGTTGCTGCTGGCGTACTAACACTTCGAGGGGTTCATCCCAAAGAAATTAAGTGGTTAAGCTGGTTGCATGGAGAAGAAGAACAGTTAAATCAAACTGTTTATGCAGCTTGTCCTTTAACTTGCGAAGTAGAGCCTCTTAACTTGTGATATTAGATTGTAGCCATCATTATTAAATTCGACAAACAGTGCATCTGCCCGGTTTCACCGGGTTTTTTCATTTTTTATTAAATATATTTTTTGTTTTTTCTAAAACTTTTCTGCGCTTAATCAAGCAAAAATCCCTAGCTGATTAAATTATGGCTGCCCACGAATTGGCTTGTAGAGACGCGATA
>DESS01000212.1:0-22810 GCA_002361335.1 Richelia sp. UBA3308 | reverse complement strand
CGCGATATATCGCGTCTGGGACATTTACGGTAATACTCAGATCAAATATGATAAATGTTTAACTGGACATGATATAACATGTCATTACCAGAGAAACGTTGAATATAATATAGGACACAATCCACTTTAAAATCCTTTCGTAGAAATAAGTTCATCTGAAGATTCCGGCTTTATTTTAGGTTGTAAAATTTGATCTTTAATCATCTTTTCAATTACAACATCGGCAATAATATTTGCACCATGTTGAGTAAAATGTACCCCATCTAAGGCTCTAACTTGCCTTTTCTTACCAGATTTATTGGCAACTATAGGATTAAACTGATCATTGATAGCAAAGGTATCCCAACAATCAAGAAATTCGATTTTGGAGTGAGATTCGGCTACTTTTTGATATATTTTGTTAAAAATTGGAAAAAACTTATTATATCGAGACAAACTAGAAATTGGATGACCAACCCAATAAACTTTTTGTACAGAAGATTTTTCAACTAATTTAGCATATCTTTCCACACGTTCTTGATAAGCTTTTTGCCATTCTGGTGTTAATTGTATCTTGTATTCGCCATTTTTATCTAAAATATCCTGGTCGTCATTAGCACCAAAAATTACCACCATTGCTTGTGGATTATATTTATCAATTAGTTCTGAGGTTCTGGAATACCAGTCATAATAATCAATTCTATTTAATCCCGAGGAAACTTTAAAATCGACATTAATCGCATCAACTTGATATAAGGTTTTTTTTATCCTATTTTGAAAACCTACAGCTAAATTATATATAATAGAATCGCCGACAAATAAAAAGCGGGTTAGTGGTTGTTTTGGTTTGGTTTGAGAAGCAGCTACTAATAACTCCATTTTTTGTACATTATTAACCAAGGATTTATTATCGGTGGTCAGATAATAATAATTATTATTTTCAATTTGGGCTATTTTGATATTTTTTCTTACGCCATCTAAATCGACTTCTTTAATGCTATTCCAAAATTGTGCTTCAATTTTTTGAAAACCTTTAAATTCTGCTTTTCGTGCGGCTAATTTAATTTTATTACTGGCAAATTTACTAGAACTGATGCTCTTGATGAATAAAGGATAGTTAAACAATATTAAGGAAAAAGTTACCCAAATAGAAATAAATAAGAACTGTTTATCTTTGTTCATAATTATTTGAAAAATTGACACTAAAAATTGAACCTAAAAATTGAAACTAAAAATTGAAAATAAGAATTGAAATTAAAAATTGAAATAAATAAAAGGTGGGACTGTATTTGGTCCTAATCTAAATATGGCGTATAACAAACTAGAGACAAATAATATTTGTGTAATCGGATGTTGTTTAAAAAATATTTTTTTCAAAAGAATGCTGATTTTATCTCCATGAAAATTCATCAAAAAAACAATGATGAATACTATATATAATTGCCAAAGATTGAATTTTATTAAAGTAACCCCTGAATTAAAATGAACCATGGACTGTAAAAAATAGATGGCATTTTTATAATTAGGTGTATTAAAGAATATCCAAGATAAAGTAACAAAACTAAAAGTAAGCAATCTTGATAAAATTAATGGTAAATAAAATTTTACGTAAAAGGATAAATGCCTCAAATATTTTTGATAAGATGTTTCATGTTGTAAATTAAAAGTAATTGCATAAGGATTATAATTTGGCATTTCGACTTTTGTTTCAAGGGATTGAATAAATGTCTTAAAATCTCTCCAAAGATTAAATATAATCAATCCGATTCCATGTAAAGTACCCCAAATAATAAAGTTCAGCCCTGCACCATGCCAAAATCCACCAACGATCATGGTTAAAAGTAAATTGAGATATTTTCTCCGCTTTCCATTTCGATTTCCTCCCAAGGGAATATATAAATAATCTCTCAACCATTCAGATAAACTAATATGCCATTTATGCCAAAAATCTTGTAAATTTACAGCAGAATAAGGCATATTAAAATTCTCAATTGGTTTGAATCCGAGTAAACTAGAAATAGCATTAGCTAAATCTGAATAACCGCTAAAATCTACATATAATAAACAGGAATATGCTATTGCAGCTAAAATCAGGTCAAAACTAGAATATTGTTCAGGGAAACTAAAAGGAAGTTGAGTAAAGTTGAAGAGAAAGCTTGATAAAGTATATTTTTTAAATAAACCAGAAATAATTAAAACTATTACATTTTCTATTTGATAATCGTATTTTTCTGGAGAATTAAGTTGTATATAAAATTCATTAGCTCTTGAAATTGGACCTGAAGTAATTTGAGGAAAATAAGTTACATATACGGCATAATCTAATAAACTGGGAATTTCTAGTTGATTTTTATAGCAGTCGATTAAATGAGAAATTATTCTAAAAATATAAAAAGAAATACCTAAAGGTACAATTATTTGTAATACTGGAAAGCTAAACTGTAATTTCAAAGTATTTAAAATTTCAAATAAAGACTCTACAAAAAAGTTATAATATTTGAAATATCCTAAATAAACTAAATTAATAACTAAACCTAAAATGAAAAATATTTTCTGGTGTCTGCTTCTGACAATATCTTGAAGAATCAGATAATTTATGAGAATATTTGTCGCCAGTAAGGTAAATAAACTGAAATTCCAAAATGAATAAAATACAATACTGGTGAAAAATAAAAAATATTTATAAAGAGTGACTTTTGTTTTTATATTAATTCCAATAGTAAAAATTATCAGAAAAAAACATAAAAATTCGTATGTAGGAAATAACATTTTATAAAAAATCAAGAAGAATAGCGAAATTTCAACAAAGCTATTTTCTACATTTGAGAAAGGCTTTGAAGTTTTTACTAATATTTTCCGAATTTTAAGATTATCATTTAACCTAAAAAAATTTACTGAATATGTAAAATTCAGCGATCAACATATTATTTTTTGGTAAATTACTCAAAAATGCGTTAAATGATTAAAACCCAAAATTATAAACCTGCAATTTTAGGTAAGGTATTTTATATAGTTTGTTTAAAGTAACTATTTATTTATATGCTGCTACAATCTGAATCACTACAGAAATTTTACTGATTTACAGCATATTTCATTTTTTGAACGCTACATTCTTACGGGCAGGGATACCCGTACCACAAGAGTTTTAAAATATAGTACTGTACTCAAAATATAAACGAGCGTGCTGTAAATATCACACTATTGATAATTTTTGCAGAAATAGGAGAGTTATTATAAAAAATGCGATTTAATTGACTTTTGATCTGACGCTTATATTTTCATGGTTACTAAATTCCCAAAGCAATTATCTAATAACTAAGTAAGTCGGCACTATTTAAACCCAACTATATTACAGCTTGGGTTAACTTGCTCCAAAGCCTTGATCAATCTCACTATTCACTACTCATACCAATTCTGATCGCTCTGTGCCCCGAAGGCGTATCGCTACTCGTACAAAGCCAACCGGTGGGGTGGCTTAATTCGGCGCATCTTTATAAAGAAATGGTATCACTTGCCCTAATTACTATTTTCAACGCCAACCTACTTACCTGAAAATTAATTCCATCAGTATTACCAGCGAATTAATAATTTTTTATCAAAATAGCAATTGTATATTCTTTATCAAAATATAAAATGTTGAGAAACCCAGCTTTTTTAAAAAACCGAGTTTCTTTGACAACTGGGATTATCGCCCCTCTCATATCAAGTTCGGCTAATTACTTACTATAAGTAGGTATGCAAAATTAATTGTACATTCGTCATTGCGAGTTGGATTGCCGCGCTGCGCTCGCAACAGGCTCCGTGAAACGTTCACCTTTATGTGTTCCCGTTCCCCAAAGGGGTTCTCGAAGAGTAGGGTAGCAATCCCAGAGTCTTGCGGAAGACTCATTACTCATTACTCGTTACTCGTTACTCGTTACTTGTTACTCATTAGTAATTAATTACCAATTAATGCAGTTTCTAATCCTTCAGAAGAAGTTGCATAACCTAAAAACGCTTCTACCGGTAAACTGGGAGGATTTTTGTAAACATAAAACAACTGTCGGGTGTAAGGATAGTTGGGAGTATCTGGAGTTACACCATCTATCTTCAGTACCCGGGCTGTTAATTGATTTTGAACTTGAGCAAAAGTAGCATAGCCAATACCATTATTTCCCAAAGCACGAATTAGCCCTGTGGTTTCATCCCGTGGGCGTGTGGTGATATTTGGTGTTGTACCAAAATTATTTCCTTTGAGTACCAATTCTTTAAAAGTCTGATGGGTACCGCTAACCGCTGGACGATTAATTACCCGAATTTGCCCATTTGAGCCACCCACTTGTGACCAATTATTAACTTTTCCTTGAAAAATATCTGCTACTTGAGTGCTGCTTAATGCTTGGATAGAAGTATTACTTTGACCGACAATTATAGCGATCGCATCCTTTGCTACAGGCACTGCAACTAATCCCTGACTAATTTCTGATTGGGTTAAAGGTCTAGAAACTGCGGCAATGTCAACTATACCATTTTTCAGAGCCTGAATACCATTACTGCTACCTTGAGCACGTGTGACTATATTTGTGCCTGGAAATTTACTTTCAAAACCTGTTTTAAGATTTTGATTAATTGTCACCATGCTGGTAGAACCGTCAATTTTTACTTTAGTACCGGTAGGAACAACAGTTGGTGCAGGGAAAACTTCATTTATGGGATTATTATCAACTATTTGTGGTATTTGTGGTGTGGTGTCGCGTTTGAAAAACCACCAATAACCACCACCCATCAAAGCTAGAAATAAAAGTATAAAAACAATTGGAGGAGGACCACTTCTTTTACTCATAATAGTTAATTAGTTAGTTAATTAGTTAGTTAATTAGTTAATTGATTAATTGATATTCACCTATTCTGGTGATTACTTGGGATCGGAATCTTCTAACATTTGTAAGCGACGAGCTACTTCGTCATCTAAAGTCATGTTTTCTAAATCAGCTTGCATTTTTTCGGCTGGATTTTCTGAAAGTTCGGCTAAAGCCTCTGCACTTAAATTTCGACGTTCTACAGCACCTTTAGCAGCTTCAAATTGATTCTTAGCTGAACCAATGTCAAATTCATTATTAACTTGAGCAATCTGTTCTAATGCCGCGTTGACTTCGGACATATCTTTCATATTCTGCATGTCAGTTTTGTAAGCTTCTAACTTCATGCGTTCCCGGTTAAGCTTATCTTTAGAAGCAGTTACCGCAGTCTCAGCTTGTTTGACCATTTCTTCAAGTTTGGGCAAAATTTGTTCAGCTTGGATAACTTTAGTCATAGCCATCCGCGCAGCTTCTTGATTACCCTGGTTTTGTGCTGTTACAGCTTGTTTTTCTAAAGTTTGTAATTCTTTAACTTTTTCCTCGTATTTTTGCTTTGCTCTTCTAAAAGCAGCTTCTTGCAAAGCAACAGCTTGTGCTAATTTTTGCACTGATTCTTGCATCGATTGTAGAGATTCTTCTGCAACTGCTACAGCTACCTTACCGCCAGACTCTACGGGTATTCCCCATAACCAATTCCAAACTCCAAACATGCTTCGTCCGGCTTTTTCACCCATTAACCAATAGATAGCTTTTTTCATAAAAATTTAGATTATCCAAGTATTTTTACTACAATAGAACCAGTTGAAATTTCGGAAATTATCAAGACTCGCAATCAATAATTTTGAACTGTTCACACAAATGTCCAAAATATTACTTAAGCTTATAGCAATAATTCCATCACTCAAGTATGTGTGGTAATTATTATCAAAAACAAAAGTAAATATTGATGCCGTAATTTCTCGAATTAAATTTAATATATAGCAAATATTCTTAGTTTCTTGTTGGAATATATACATCCAAATAAGATTTAATTTCTATTTTAGGCTCCTCAAACATTTCCGTTTCAGTTTTCGTCAAGACTCAAGTATTGCTCCGAACACGGCTTGTTATATTACCGGTTTTGAGATAGTAATAAACCAGAAAGCAGAAACCAGAAAGTATTGGAATATTCTTTACAATAAAGCGAAAAAATTTTATAGAAATATAGTAAATTGAGAAAAACTACTCTAAAGTAACCGGTAAATTTAACCAATCGCTCAATTCGCTAGCTAACCATTCAAGTTCAGATGGAGATGCGATCGCACCACCATCATGAAGTTTATATTTACGTACACCAGTACTAATAATTAATTGAGCAAATATTTCAGTTTTTTCACCTTCGGAGTTTTTAATAAAGTGTCTGGGAATATAAGTTAATTTATTAATATCTTTTTTATCAGATGCTTTTGGACGTTGAAATTTAAATCCTAATACTTCGTAAAATTTTGTAATCCGTTCCTGATTTAAGGATAATCGAATTTTTCCTAATAACGAAAATACACAACTATATATCAAGAATAAACCAGAAGTCCAAAAAGGAAGTGAAAGAAAAACAAACAGTAAATTAATCGGAAAAACGCCACTACTAATAGCACCAAGCGTCCATAATAAAGTGAGTGAATTCCAAGCAGCAGTAAATAAACCCAAAAATACCAATGATGGGTGAAAGCCTATTGGTGGAATCAGTATTTCTAAGTTATCTTCACTTTTATAGAGTAAAATTTTGCTCTCACATGGCTGAGTAAGTTTAACAGCGTCTTGTTTGAATTTATTGATAAATCTACTTGAAAGTAATTGCTGATTTTTAGGAATCCAATTTTTACCATCCCAATACCAAGCACCTCGAATAAATTGAGAAAAGGCGATCGCCTTGTGTTTTGTCTGTTGTAAAAGTAATGCAGCTTGAGCAGCAGACTTAATACGCTTTTCTACAGTGGGTTCGGTAACAGCTTTCAACCATTGAGTAAATTGATCACTCAAACAAGTTAAATGCTCAAACTGAATCCGTGCATCACAAACAGGTAAATCCCCTGGATGAGTACCCGTCACCAAATAAATTAACGTCGCACCTAAACTGTAAATATCCGAAGCCGGTACAGTGCGATCGCCAAATTGTTCCAGGGGCATATATCCATAGGTTCCTACAACAGTACGAGTTTCACCTTCCTTAAAATTAGTCCTTTGTATAGAACCAAAATCAATTAAAAATACATCTCCAACATGATTACCAGACCTATCTCCCAATAAAATATTACTTGGTTTGATATCCCGGTGAATAACAGGTGGGCAAAGAGAATGTAAATAAATTAAGATATTTAACAACTTTGTAGCGATTTGTTTTACTTCAGTTTCCGTAAAACTACGTCCGGATTTTATATATTGTTCTAAAGTTTGTGCCGGGATATAAGTTTGTGCTAAGGCAAAGCTAAAATAGGGTTTTTCGACTTCAAAATAATCTATATAGCCGGGAATAGAAGTATGTGATAAATTTTTTAACGTTTGAGCTTCTCGTTCAAATAACTTGAGTTCATCCCATTCAAAATCGCTATTGAAAGAAAGTAACTTAATTACAACCAGCTCAGAACTTTCTAAATCGCGGACTAATAAAGTTTTTCGTCCAGTCTTTTTTCCTAAAAGAGAAAGTACTTTGTAGCGATTAGCCAATAACTCACCAATCATTTTGATGCACCTCTAAGGTCAGCTTTAATACTTGAAGTCGCTATAAACGGCTTTTTATAACGAGCAGCCCCGAACATAATATTATATCTAACCGGCGTGATGAAGAATAAATTGTGGCCCTATATAACTCCAGGAATTCCAGATGAATTATTCGAGCGTTTACCGGGAATACCCTTGAGTAAACGAGAAAACCGATTATTATTAATTTCTCAATTGCGACTGCAACAATCAGACGTACTATGGGATATTGGTGCGGGTACGGGTACCATTGCCATCGAAGTCGGATTATTATGTCCCCAAGGAAGAATTATCGCCGTAGAAAGAGATGAAGAAGTAGCCAATCTGATCCGTCATAATTGCCAGCGTTTTGAAGTCAAAAACGTAGAAGTTATTCAAGGTAACGCACCTGAATGCTTACACGATCTTAAAGATACACCCCAACGGGTTTGTATTGAAGGAGGGCGCTGTGTTACAGAAATCTTACAAACAGTTTGGAAATACTTGCCGCCCTATGGTCGAGTGGTAGCAACAGCTGCTAACCTAGAAAGTCTGTATGCTGTTTCTCAAAGCTTTGCGAATTTGCAAGCCAGAAACGTTGAGGTTGTTCAATCTGCTGTTAACCGCCTTGAAACCCGGGGTTTTAGTCAAACTTTTGCAGCTGTAGATCCAATTTTTATTCTCAGTGGCGAAAAGTTAGATTGATATTTGCTACAAATTGGTTTTATAACTCTGGTTGAACTGCCAAAATTATATAGTATCGATCGCTTTTGATTTACGGAAATACACCCGTGCCCTTGAGCGGTTTATTAATGGTGTCAGTTTGGGTTCTGCCAAACTTTCCTTATGTGGATTTTAAATTATAAACTATGGAAAAATTCTAGAATCATTAATCTAAAATCCAAAATTAAAAAATAAGCCATCATATCATCTGTCTATGTCTTTGTCTAGGATCTTAAGTGGAATTATTGCGATCGCCCTAGCTTTGGGTGCCACTCTTTTAGGAGGATGGTATTTTACATTTTTATATTCAATCATCATCTTTCTAGGGCAACGGGAATATTTTAATTTAGTACAAGCCAAAGGCATAGCTCCAGCAGCTAAGACTACAATGGTTGTCAGTCAAGTTTTGTTAGTAATTTGTACCCTAGATAGTAACTTAGCTGATGCTGTAATGCCAGTAGCAGGTACATTTATTTGTTTTTATCTGTTATTTCAACCGAAAATGGCATCAATCGCCGATATTTCCGCTTCAATTCTCGGCTTGTTCTACACCGGATATTTACCTAGTTACTGGGTACGTTTACGAGCAATTAATACTGCTAATTTTAGCAATCTACCTTTAGGAGGTTACTTCCCATCTTCCCTAACACCATTCATGGGTGGAGAAAATTTTTCCGCTTTACCATTGGGATTAGGTGCAACCCTACTTACATTTATGTGTATTTGGGCTGCTGATATCGGTGCTTATTTTTTTGGTAAACGTTTCGGAAAAACACCTTTATCCGATATCAGCCCTAAGAAAACTGTAGAGGGAGCAATTTTTGGAATCACAGCAAGTGTTGTAGTAGGAGTTGAAGTAGCTTACTACATTAATTTACCCGATTTTTATGTTTCAGGAGCCGCATTAGGTTCCCTCATTGGCATTGCCAGTCTTTTAGGCGATTTAACCGAATCCATGCTCAAACGGGATGCAGGAGTTAAAGATTCAGGAGATTTAATTCCTGGCCACGGGGGAATTTTAGATCGCACTGACAGCTATATTTTCACGGCTCCACTAGTTTATTACTTTGTAACCCTGCTCTTACCCTTGCTCAGTTAACAGGATGATATGGGGAGCAGCCGGAGCTGGGGGATTAATAATACCCAATACCTCATCCCCAATCAAATTCGTTAAAAATAAATAATTTTCAGATAATATTGACGATTAATGTTTATTATGGTTTAACATTAATTCGTCCTCGAAATACAATTCTTCCGTTCCTTAAATCTAGGTCTTGAATTTCTATATCGGACCCTAAGTCAATATACTCACCATCGCTACTTTCAAGCAAGGTTTTTGTATTGCTTGTAATATAAATCGGTGCGATGTGTAATTCATGGGGACTGAGTAATTTTAACCCTATACAAATATCTAAGGGTTGAGGATTATTTTCTTGTTCCCAGATGGCAGAAATGAAAAGTCTACCGTCTTTTATTGTCACTTTTTGCCAACTAGTTGACTTGGAATTCTCCTTGTGTTCTGGTAAAAGTTTAACCAGAACCTCATTTAAAGCCGTTGATAATAATGTACTAGATAAAGAAGCTGATAAGTCTTCCGACAATTGACTTAATTCGCCCTCCACTGGTACTGTTTCCAACAATCGTAACTGTTCACCTTTAAGAACAGAACCGATATTAATACGAATATTTTTTGCTACTAAATCCACAAACGATAAATGAAGACCTTGATAGACTGCACAAGAAGCAACAATCGATACACTCGGTATGCAGCCAGAAATAATTTGGCGATCGCTAGATTGAATATCAATTTGAAGTTGTTCAATATTACTTACTTGTGTTCTTAACCACAATTTAATTGCTGCCGTCAGGACATTTGTAACTAATCTAAACTGATTTTTTTTTCGCATTTGAGAGTTCCGCCTGATATAGGGCGCAATTGAAGACTAACAAGTAAATATTCAAATACTAACTGTATCAAAACAGCTTTTAAATTACAAAACATCAATACTATATTCTTATTTAGATATGAACTGATGCAATATCAGTAAACTTAGATGGAGGTTAGGTTACAAAAAATTATTTCACAATGGGGTATTGCCTCACGTCGTCAAGCAGAAGAAATGATTAAGCTCAAGCGCGTGAGGGTAAATGGTTTATTGGCGCACCTAGGACAGAAAGTAGACCCCAAAAAAGATACAATTACTGTTGATGGGAAGACAGTTTCTGGTAAAGAGCGTCCGGTTTTAATTTATTTGTTAATTAATAAACCACCTGGGGTAGTTTCCACATGTTACGATCCTCAAGGGAGACCAACAGTATTAGATTTATTACCAAAAGAACTGCAATCGAGTCAAGGAATACACCCTGTTGGTCGTTTAGATGCCGACTCTACAGGAGCATTAATATTAACAAATGATGGAGATCTGACATTTAAACTTACCCATCCACGCCATAATATTCCTAAAACTTATCGGGTTTTGGTAAAAGGGCATCCACCAGAAAAAACGTTGCAGATTTGGCGTAAGGGTGTTTTTTTAGACAACAGAAAAACACGAGAGGCTCGAGTTAATTTAATCGAGAAAATAACAGGAAACAGCTGTTTAGAAATTATTCTTAAGGAGGGAAGGAACCGCCAAATTCGCCGCATAGCCCAAAAATTGGGATATCCGGTAATTCAACTGCATCGTACCGCTATCGGTAATATACAACTGCAATTACCCAATAATAAATATTTGTCAGAAGGTAGTTTTCGCTACTTAACAGATCGAGAAGTTCTCTATTTGCAAGAACAATTGCAAGAAATTCCTATTAATGACTCAGATGGTTGAAGGAGCGCAAAAAAGATGAAGTGGTTTAAAAGGAAGGAAAAAGAAAAAGTAAATCCCACAACTTCATTAGAAGAGCAAAGAGCGGAAACGTTGAGAGAAATGGGGGCAAAGCTTAGGGCTACACGGGAACAGCATGGCTTTTCGTTGGAGGAAGTGGAAAATTATACCAAAATTCCCCGACGACTAGTAAAAGGCATAGAAGAAGCCAATTTTGATGAGTTACCAGAACCAGTTTATATTAGGGCTTTCATTAGGCAGTATGCTGATGCATTAGGCTATAAGGGATCGGAATTTGCTAGTACATTTCCTGTAGGTACAAGCAGAGTCAGCCTCAAACCCGTTTGGAAAAATCCCTCATTCGCTCAATTACGGCCGACTCATCTTTATTTGTTATATGTGTTCTTGATTCTGGGTTCTGTAAGCGGCTTATCTAATTGGTTGAGTAATGCCACAATGATTAGCAGTGAAACTCAACCAATTGAGACGCGAGATCAATCAGTCGATCGCATCAAACTGATTCCAAGCAAAACCGAAATAATAAGTCAAGCCAAAAAAGAAGTTCAAGTAGGCGTTACTTTAAAAGAATCATCTTGGATTAAAGTAATAGCCGACGGAAAAACTACATTCGAGGGAACCTTAGAACAAGGAACCAAAAAAACTTGGACAGCTCAAAAAGAACTTACCGTTAAAGCAGGAAATGCTGGAGGAGTTTTAGTAAGCATCAACGAAGAGCAAGCCAAGAAAATGGGAAAACCTGGACAAGTTGAGCAACTTCGAGTTGCCCTCAATTAACCCTTAATTAATTTCGCCATGGGGATAACGCTTGGCAGTCCCCTTCCTTGTCCCCTTCCTTGTCTCCTCAACCAATGGGCGATCGCCCAAAAAATTGGACAAAGCTTTTCATTCTTTGGGATAATTCGGAATTCATCGCTTCAGTTCGATAACGCCATCCCCAATTACCTTCAGCTTTACTAGGAATATTCATTCGAGCATTGGAACCCAATCCCAAAATATCCTGTAAGGGGAAAATAGCGACATTAGCTACAGAAGCTAAAGCTAAACGAATCATATCCCAATGCACGCCGTCGTGACTTATAGAACCCAAATAGAAACATAAATTGTGTTTTTCTGCATCGGAAGCATTTTCAAACCAACCTACGGTTGTATCATTATCGTGAGTTCCGGTGTAAATTACACAATTATTTTCTTGGACGTTGAAAGGTAAATAAGGATTGCCTGCATCTCCACCAAAAGCAAACTGTAGAACCTTCATACCGGGAAACTCAAACTTATCCCGTAAAGCTTCCACATCTGGGGTGATAGTGCCTAAATCTTCTGCTAATACTGGTAAAGTACCAAGTTGTTTTTTAATCATTTCAAACAACTGATCTCCAGGTGCTTTTACCCACTCACCATTAACAGCAGTTTCTTCACCCATAGGTACAGCCCAAAAAGCTTCAAATCCCCGGAAATGATCGATACGAATGATATCAACATAATCGAGCATGGCTTCAAAACGCTGTACCCACCATTTGAAACTTTGCTTTTGTAGCTGCTTCCAATCGTAAACTGGATTACCCCACAATTGACCAGTAGCGCTAAAGTAATCAGGTGGAACCCCCGCCATCAACGCAGCTTCTCCAGTATCTTTATCCAAACAAAAATTTTCTGGATTTCCCCAAACATCAGCGCTATCGTGAGCTACATAAATCGGAATGTCGCCGATAATTTGAACACCGCGATCGTTCGCATATGTTCTTAATTCCGACCATTGGCTATAAAATTGGAACTGAAGAAACTTGTGGTAGAAAACTTGATCTACTAAATCGGTTTTCGCCTTTTCTATGGCCAATGGTTTACGCTTGGCAATATCTATATCCCAAGTATTCCAACTTGCGCCGCCGGTACTATCCTTAAGCGCCATAAATAATGTATAATCATCAAGCCAATAAGCCTTAGAATAGCAAAATTCTGCAAAGGCTTGCTGCTGCTCCTTTGTGGCATTAGCTTTAAAATTAGAGCAAGCTTTTTTCAACAAAGGGATTTTAGTTGACTCTACTTGCTGATAATCCACATTATCCAAGGGGAATTCAGGTAAGTTAGCAAAATCATCATCGCTAAGCAAACCTTCGTCATACAACTTTTCTGGGCTAATTAACATTGGATTGCCCGCTAAAGCTGAATAACACATATAAGGAGAATTACCAAAACCAGTAGGCCCTAAAGGTAAAATTTGCCAATACTGCTGATAACTATCTTTGAGAAAATCAATAAAACGGTAAGCTTCCTTGCCTAAATCCCCAATACCAAAGCGACTGGGAAAACAAGTGGGATGAAGTAAAATACCGCTGCTTCTAGGAAAAGGCATAAATTATCCAAACTATAGAAAAAGCATATGCCATCGAATTTATCATAATGTTAGTTGTTAGTGGTTAGTTGTTAGTGGTTAGTTGTTCGTGGATAGTTGTTAAAGAATGTTAAAGAATGTTACATAAATGTGAATAAAATCTAAAATCCAAAATCCTGTTAGGGAAAATTAAAAATTTGATGAATTACCGCAATCCGGCTCCAACAGTAGATATCATCATCGAATTAATTGATAAACCACATCGACCAATAGTATTAATCGAAAGACATAATGAACCCTTCGGTTGGGCTATTCCTGGTGGTTTTGTGGATTATGGGGAAGCTGTAGAAACTGCAGCCAGAAGGGAAGCTTTAGAAGAAATTGGTTTGGAAGTGGAATTAGTTGAACAATTCCATGTATATTCGGATCCCCAGCGGGATTTGCGTAAGCATACCATAAGTATTGTTTTTATTGCGACTGCTATTGGCGAACCGAAAGCGGGTGATGATGCTAAAAATGCAGCGATTTTTGAATCTTGGAGAGTACCGGGTAATTTATGTTTTGACCACGATCGCATTTTGCGAGATTATTGGCAATATCGCCATTATGGGATACGTCCGAGAATTTAGGATTTTGGATTTTAGATGGATTTTTAGCAATGTATAGTTGAATTGTTAAATTTAAATAAGTCTGTAATTCTAAAAACTGCGATCGCTAATTTTATATGTTATCGGCGTTTATAAATAAAAAAATAAAATAATTGTAGGGTGTGTTAGATGCACGACAATCCATCTGTTAAAACAGATAATTTTTAATACATCTAACGCACCAAGGGTTGTTGGTGTGTTACGGCAAATAAGCAGGCTGTTATTTTTCTCATGGAATCCTATTTCCGTACTACACCCTAATAATAAATTATTTTATAAACACCCTCTTAGTCACTTTGAATACAAATAAAACGAGATTATACTGAATTAATTGTATTCAAAGGTGCATGATGAACGCTGAAGAACTTTTAGAAAAATATGCCGCAGGTGAACGGGATTTCGATAAGGAATATTTGAAAATTTTAGATTTCAAAGGCGCAGATTTAAGTGAAATACAATTGCGATCGGCAGATTTGACTGGATGCGATTTAAGTCAAGTCAATTTGAGTCAAGCAAACCTAAATTCTACAAATTTTACTAGAGCATCCCTAGTAGAAGCAAATTTAAGCCAAATAGAAGCTTCAGATGTAAATTTTACTTTAGCAGAACTCAGTGGCGCTGATTTTAACAAGGCTAATATGAGAAACGCTAACTTGAGTAACGCCAATCTGGAAAACACAAATTTCACCAATGCTAGTCTAAATAGCGCTAAGTTGAGTAATGCCAATTTTTATAAAGCAAATCTCTGTTCAGCGCAACTCGATTATGCAAACCTGACTCTAGCTAACTTGACTGAAGCTGATTTGAGTAGACTTGAGTTTAACCAAGTAAAGCTTCAAAAGGCCAATTTTCAACAAGCCATTCTTATAGCTGTTAATTTAATTAACCAAAATCTATCAGGAATCAATTTTGCTGGAGCCGATTTAGCAGCAGCAAAATTGAAAAACACAAACCTGACAAAAGCCTGCTTACAAAATGCCAACCTCCAGGGAGCCGATTTACAAAACGCCAACCTCACCAAAGCCAACCTAAATAACGCCAACCTAAGAAAAGCCGATTTAACCAACGCCAGTATTTACGGCGCTACATTTGAAAATACAGACCTAAGAAGTGCGATAATGCCAGATGGGGAAATTTATCAAGATTCACAGATAGAATCCCATCAACCAGCAGCTTCGTTTTCTCAGGTGAAATCTATGACTCGTGAAGTTATAAAAACTGATAACGCACCGGCACCAGTGGGACCTTATAATCAAGCTATAAGGGCATCTGGTGAAATGATTTTTGTTGCCGGACAAATTGCGATCGATCCTAGAGCAGGAAGTGTTGTCTACACTGATGACGTGACAAAGCAAACGGAACAGGTAATGGCGAATTTGGCAGCTATTTTAAAACAAGCTGGCGCTACATTTGAAAATGTTGTAAAAACAACAGTCTTTTTAAAAGATATGGGTGATTTCGCGGCGGTAAATGCAGTTTATGCAAAATACTTTGATGAAGCAAACGCTCCGGCACGTGCTTGTGTTCAGGTTTCCCGCTTACCGAAAGATGTTTTAGTCGAAATTGAATGTATTGCAATGGCTTAAAGTTTGATCGAAATAAATGTTGTATTTATCACAGAAAAAAAATAATCGTAATTTTCCGAAATAGCTCTATCTAAAGTTGATTCTATAAAGAAGTAGACCTGGCGAATACATCCCCAAGGTGAGCATTGCTCACCTTTTTTATTTTTAGAGCAAATTTCATCAGATGATCCTCCCTCTCCCCCCAGGGAATTGGGGGTTAAAGTTCCCCTTTTCTAAGAAGGTGTTTATAAATAAAAAATAAAATCATTGTAGGGTGTGTTAGATGCACGAGAATCCATCTGTTAAAACATATAAT
Organism: Richelia sp. UBA3308; assembly: GCA_002361335.1. GTDB lineage: Bacteria > Cyanobacteriota > Cyanobacteriia > Cyanobacteriales > Nostocaceae > Rivularia. Next base: position 6,852 of record DESS01000212.1, on the reverse strand, counting down.
CTCTTAATACATCTAACGCACCAAGCGTTATTGGTGCGTTACGGCAAATCTTAAGCTGTTATTTTTCCTGTTAAATCCTAATTCCCTACTACACCCTAGTAATAATCTCCCTTTTCTAAGGGGGATAATGGAGGATCTAAAAGTTTTACTCGTTTAAATTTTCAATTAAAGTACCATCAACACCAAACTTTTTGAGTCTTCTTAATAATAATTCTCCTTGATGTTTGTATATAAGACATTCTAGAGTTCCGGGTAGATTGTACATTAGTTTTCTTGCTGTTTCTGGGCTACAGCCACAAATAAAAGCAATAATAGCGGTTGCTTTTAATATTGCATCTTGAGATGGTGCTTGTTCCACCCTTAACTTACAATTGGGAAGTTGTCTTTCGCCACGTTCAATTTTTTGAAGACTATCGAAATTTGCAAGAACAACAATTTTGTCTCCAGGCTCTAAAGGAGATTTATCCCAATAGCTAGGCATAATTTTAGGACGAACTTGCTTATATGTTTGATAAAGAATAGGTACGACTCCATATCCATAAGCAATTTCAAACAGAAAATATTTATTTAGAGTATCTCCCTGCTTGATAATATACTCTGTAACCAAAATAGTTTGTTCGTTAAACCGTAGCATATTGAGAATATTTTTACCAAAGGCATTACTTACAAAAGCTTCTGCGGAAAGTTCATAATCATTAATAACTTTGGCAAATGGTAAATATTCCCTAATTTCATTTGTTTTGCGATGGTCAAAAGTGCGAATAATTAAAGTACAATTGGGGTTGATTTTATAAGTTTTTAAAGCAATATCTATATTGTAATCTTCATTATCAGTAACAACAACAATAGATTTAGCACTTGTAATATTGATTGTTTGCGAATTATTGATCAAATCACCAATCAATAATTCCATATTAGGTAAAACACTGCGCTTTACCTTTTTATCATTCATGCCAAATACAGGCTGTTGCCATTTTTGTAACAAGTCAGCAACTTTCTCACCCAAGGAACTTAAACCTATTAGTACAGTATGATTAAGTTTAGGATAAACAAATAGCTGCTGAAATTTTTCATTTAACACCCATTGAGTTAACCAAGCTTGTAATACACCCATTAATAAGATGCCGCTAAGCATATAGGTAAAATTCATCAACCGCTGTAATATCTGTAATATTTCGGTTTTATCTTCTTGTAAATAAACATCATCATATCCCCCTAAAAGCATCACAGCAGAACTATAAAAAGCTTTCCACAAAGGCTCATTGAATCCAAAAGTTAGAACAGTAACACCAATAATGAACAAAATCAACCAAGTGGAAAATACCATGCGAATAATTGGTTGACTTACCTGTTGTTTAGTCCATTCTTTCAAAGCAAGAGCTTTTTTTCCTCGTTTTCTTCTATATATAAAATCTATAATTCTCTGCCTAAATCCTCTATCTTCTTCTTTAAATGAGAAAGAATCCGAATCACCATACCAATAAAGTAACTTGTGATTAATTTCGATATAAGCGACTTCATCATTACATTGCAAAATTAAATTTGGCTTCCATTGATGAAATAAAGTCGGAACTTCTTTGCTGGCAGGAATATGACTGAGTATCCGACAATCTTTAGTATTTATTTGATGTAATTGACGGCCTAGCCATTTATGATGGGGATGGATTTTTACTTTAAATATCCCCAACCATTCATCTTGTAATTTAAAAAAACCGCGATTTTCATCACCAAGGGCGCGAGTTGCGAATACTTGTGCTGGTAATTCTGTTGCATCGGAAATTACCACTTTATTTATATCTATATTTAATTTACTTTTTTCATGTAATTTTTTTTTTGATGAGCGAACAATTATCCGAATTTGAGAATTTAGTTTATTAATTTCATAAGCTGCTTTGATATTTGCCGTTTCATCATCTGTAACTATTAAGATAGCTTGACATTCTTTTACGTTAGCTTGTTCTAAAATTTCTGATTCTTGAATATCTCCAACTATATAATTATTTTTTATAGAATCTGGAATTCCATCAACTTCCCAATTAATTTCTTCTTGTTTATCGATTGCAATAACCGGTAAGCCATAATTTTTGAGTAGTTTTACGCAATGTTGACCTAAACTACCCAAACCACAAACTATAAAATGTGAAAATTTATAATCAAAATTATAATTTCCTTGAGAGTCTTGATTTGATTGATTATGTTGTTGGGATGACGACATTTATAAAATCTATATAATGCTTGGCTTCGGATAAATAGCTGACTAAGTCGTAAGATACAACTGATAAAATAAAAAATATTTTTCAAATCATTAATTGTTGTTTATAAAACAATCATAATGACTCTATAAATACTTGTAATCACAAAAAAATTATATCTAAATATTTTTTCGTAATTTGATATTTGAAATACGCAGTTCGAGAAATATTTTATATTTTATTTTAAAATCTATTTAATGTAATATTAAATAAGTAAAATAGTCTGTGATGGCTTTAGTCAAGGTTACTTTAGAGGATGTTTTAAAAGAAAAGTATCTGGCGCATTATTACCGCTACTACACCGCTCATTGTCTACCTGCGTGGACTAATGATATGTTATCCGAGTACAGTAAACAAATTATTTATAAAAATTGAAAAAAACCCAATTTTTTAATAACTGGGTTTTAAAATATCGATGCTATAGGATCGCAACTTTTTATATATGTTCTGAAGATAGAAAAATTATTGGGATTGCCTCCGGCACCCTTTTGTTGCTGATCGCAATTGTTATTCTTTTAAACTAAAATCTGATGACATGGGAGTTGATTTTTACGACTCTGAAGGGGTTTCTTCTAAAGATTCAGAGGGCACTTCTTCTGTATTTTGAGCAGGTGATTCTGGGGAAAATTCAATTTCAGGATTCTGTAGAGAATTGTCTGCTTCATCTTTGGTGGGAATAACAACTTCCGATTCATCAGCAGCTTCAACATCTGTTGCTGGTTGTTTTTTCTGCTTTGATGAAATAATCTCTTGCATCAACTCCTCAATTACTTCTGTTTGTTCAATGTTACCTTGTTTACGATATTGTTTGTGAGCGCGTCTAAGTACTTCTGTAGCTTTGTTTAATTCCCCTTGTTTGTAGAAAGCTAGTCCCAAATTATAATAAGCAGAAGGATTATTGGGAATGCGACGAATAGCTTGAATGTATGTCTCAATAGCTTCGGGAGTTTGACCTCGAATTGCTAATAAACTACCTAAATTATTATATGCTGCCATATTATCGGGATTTAACTGCAAAACTTCCCGATAAGCAACGATCGCTTTTGCTGTATTTCCTTGTTCTTGCAAAGCCATTGCTAAATTAAAATAAGCATTGGCATTATTTTTGTCAAGATTAATTGATTGCTGATAAGCGGCGATCGCTTCTTCACTTTGTCCATTTTCAAACAGCGCTAATCCAAGATTATACTGAGCATTAGCCATTGTTGGCTCTATTACTAATGCTTGACGATAAGCGGTAATTGCAGCTTCATTTTGTCCTTGCTTATGTAATCCTAACCCTAAATTATAGTAAGCTTGGCCTAAATCGGGATTGAGACGAATTGCTTCGCCATATTCTTGTACCGCTGCATCCAAACGATTTTGCTGTAAAAATATGTTACCTAAATAATTCCGTGCTGAAGCAAGATTTTCATCGCGATTTAAAGCAGCTCGTAAAGCCAATTCAGCCCCTTGTAAATCACCACGGTTATAGCGCATAACTCCTTGCTGAAATAAACCCGCAGCTTCCAAATCTTGAGTGACAACTGTTTGTGCCAATAGTTTATTTTCAGGTAAGTTAGCGATCGTCATCAAAAAGAATGTAGCACAGGAGCAAAATACTAAAGGAACACAAGCGCGAATCATAGTCTGAATTTGTGACATTTTGGGCTTTCTATGCACTTATTGTTAGATGATGTTTAAGTTAGAATGCCCATCATGAAGGGGAAAATTGAAGTTTTTTTTTGATAATTTTTCTACACCTAAAAGCACGCGGGAGAATTATCCCAATTGTGAACAAATATTTTACCCGACACCCTCGAAGGGTGCGGCTACACAAACAAAGCCCACCGCATAGGCTGGGCTTTGTAAATCTAGCCCCAAGCTTATAGCCTGGGGGCTTTTTTTTATTTATCATTATCCTTCAATTCGCTTTTCCAAACCTTGTCCAATCATTATCTCTTCCCCAGCGTGAGTTTTCACTGTTTGGCGAGTACGATATTTCTCGCCAATTAACTTTAACTCCTCTTCAAACACCGAATCGTTATACTTGGTACGCAAACACAAAGTTTTGGCATTTGGGCAATAATATTCGGCCGTAATTGGTTTCTCTGTATCATAACCGCGATCGCGATACAATCTATCTCCCGAAGCGCCAAAAACTGTTTCCCCTTGGGATTGTTTCTTCCCAGTCACCAAATTAGTGCTTTCCCAAGTCACATGGCTACCACAAATCAAAATTTTCTCACTAGGTAAACTGTGTATCTGAGCTAGATGAAGCAGCTCATCGCATCCCGTTTCTAAAAACCTAACTACGATGGCGCTTTCAAATTCTTTTGTTTCCCCATCCGGTAGAGTATAGAAGCGTCTTTCGGAACTCCATTTACCGACAGATTCTTGAAAAAATTCTCTAATCAAGGAGGCACATGGTTTTTTTACAAGTTCGATTGGAGATGTCACTGGTTGTTTTCCTCATTAAGTTAAAATTAGATACACTATATTGCCTGTAAATACCAAATTGTGTAATATTTCTTAAGATTAACTACATATTTTGTAAAATACTGATATTTCCGATACAAATAGCGGATCGAAATGTTTATTTAACAAAGATTTATTTATAACTACTCGCTTCGGGGTTTTAAGATTACTGGAAAAATCCTTGTAGGTGCAAAATCGAAATCAGGAAAGAAACTGATACAACAATACTCTGTGGGAAGGGAGGATAATATTTGCTCTAAATTCCCACGCTTCACTTATCTTGTAAACAATTGCGGTTACCATCGAGGCAAATTAAAGTACAAATCAAAAAAAGTCAAAATTTTTATATCTTTAGACAGATTATAGGTAAATAAAGACATTAACCTTTTAACGCTCGGTTTATAATGACACCTAGTGTATAAAATTTTTTATGTATCAAGGAAATAAAGTAATAACTGATTTTATAAAAATTGTCAAGTGTTTTGAAGACTGATTTGAAAAGACTTTTTTGGTATTGGATAGGTATTTTAATGGTGGAATAATATGAGTTTAAATATTGAGGGTCTTGATGACTATTTGAATTTATTTTTTTGTATAAACAATCAAAGAAATTTGATATTTTTTTATTCGAGTATATTTAACAAGGTATAGGGAATCAAAAATGTAGATCAACAACTATTACCAAATTAGTTAAAATGCATAATCAAAGAGAGCATCTCAATCTAGGGACAAAGAAGATAAAAAAAAGCATCTTGTTTCCTATTTCAATTAATACGAGCTTCATTTCTGGATGCTCTCCAAAAAAGGTAATTTTAACCCAGATAGTCAGAAAAATTCCAAGTAATTTATTGCGCTCATCGATTTTATTAACTTGTTATTTAGCTCTTGGTTTACTGAATACAAGTTGTAATTCAGCCCCCAAAGAAACAGCCCAAGCTACATCTAAAACTAGGGGTGGCGCACCAGCGGTAGATGTAGCCATTGCCAGAAAATCACAGTTAAAAAAAGAACTTCTACTAACAGGAACTACCGTACCATTTCGGAAAATTTCAGTGCGATCGCAAATAGAAGGGCAATTATTAGCCTTAAATGTGGATGTAGGAGATAAAGTAACTAAAGAGTATATTCTAGGATTAATTGATGATAAATTACTGAAAACCTCTTTAAAACAAGCAGAAGCGGAACTTGCAGCCCTGAAATCGGAAGTGGCTAGAGCGAATACCGAAGTTAGTAACGCCCTTACCGAAGTAGAAACAGCGCGATTGGAATTGCAGCAAGCACAAACAGACGCTCAAAGACAGGAAAAACTACTCTCCGAAGGTGCGATTGCCAAACAAACAGCGGAACAAACACGCACTGCAGCCGAAACAGCAAAACAAGCACTCCGTGCCGCCCAAAAACAAGTACAAACCGAAGAGCAAGCCGTTGCGGCAGCCAAAGGAAGAGTCGTTGCACAACAGGCAGTAGTTGCTCAAGCAAAAGAACGTAGAAGTTATGCTAAATTAATATCTCCCATTACTGGTGTAGTTTTAGAAAAGATTATCGAACCGGGTAATTTAGTACAACCGGGTAATGAAATTTTAAAAATCGGCGACTTTAGTCGAGTGAAAATAGAAGTTCAAGTTTCAGAATTAGAACTAAGAAAACTGGAAATTGGACAATCAGTAAAAGTTTTATTAGATGCCTTTCCTAATCGAGAATATATCGGTACATTAAAACGCATTTCCCCAGCAGCAAATACAATAGCACGTTTAATACCCACAGAAGTAATAATTCCAAATGTTGATGGTAAAATAGGCAGCGGTTTATTAGCGCGAGTCAATTTTGAAAATACAACTGGGCAACAAGTTGTAATACCCCGACTAGCGATTCAGAGAAAAGCAGGGGAAAAAGAAATAGGAGAAGAGGAATTAACTTCAAATCTTCAAGGAACGATATTTATTGTTGTAAAAGAGGGAAAAAATCACAAAGTAAAAGCAAGAAATGTGACTTTAGGTGAAAAAGCAGACGGTAAAGTAGAAATTATATCCGGATTACAACCAGGAGAATCTTATGTAGTGCGTAGCAGTAAACCTTTAAAAGATGGTGACAATGTACGTCTATCAATTATTAGTGATTAGTTGTTGGTTGATAGTTGATAGTT